>DAIDGR010000041.1 GCA_027452265.1 Caulobacteraceae bacterium | reverse complement strand
CTGGCGGGGGCGCGGGCGCGACGGGGGCCGGCGCCGCGGCGCGAGCCTGACGCTCGGCGGCCAGACGGGCCTCCCGGGCCGCACGCTCCTGCGCGCTGCGCTGCGCCTCTTCAATGACTTTCTGCCGTGCCCGGCGCTCTTCCTCGGAGAGGGCGCGCCCGGTGGGTCCGGTGGCTGCGGGCGGCGGCGCGGGACGCGGCGCGGGCGCCGCGGCGGCAGGCGCGGGCGTCTCGACCGCCGGGCGCGGAGGCGTCGCGCCCACGGGGCCTTCCACCCGACGACGCTTGGTCTCGACAACCACGGTCTTGGTGCGGCCGTGGCTGAAGCTCTGCTTGACCATGCCAGAACTCACCGCCCCCTGGACCCGCGGCTTCAGGGTCAGAGGCGCACGCGTCGCGCCGGCTCCAGCGGGGCCGGGCGTCTGGGGGCGGGTCTTGTCTGTCTCGTCCGTCATGCGTTCGTTCGATCACCTACACGTCGCCGGCCGCCCCGGGGCGAGCCGACTGCACTACCAAACCTCTCGTCCGCTCCTCGCCCGGCACGCCGAAGCGACGGTCTCCCTGTCAGGACCCCGTGCGCCAAGCCTCAGGGAATAGAGGGCGAAAACCGGCAAGCCGCTCGACGTCCCCCGTCCAGCGATCCGCGCCTCGCCCGGCAAGGAGCGCGCTGTGTATCACATTCTCCGCGCCCAAGGCCAAACTCAATTCCTCTCCGGAAAACACGCCCAGAACCCCAACGCCCGCGGGTGCATGCCGGGCCAGGGCCAGCAGCTTGTCGCGCCCATCGGCGGCGCCGTCGAGGGCCTCGACCAGCCAGGCGACCTCCCCCGCCGCCAGGGCCGCGCGGATCTTCTCGAAGCCCAGGAGCAGCCTCCCGGCCTTCCGGGCCAGGCCGAGGCTTGCCAGGATGCGGTTGCGCAACAAGGCCTCCACGAGGTCGGCCAGGTTCGGCGGCGCCTCCAGACGGCGCTTCGCGGCGCGCGAGAACAGCCCTTTGCGCACGGCCTGGTCCACCGCCGCCCGGCTCGCCGCGACCCACAGCCCCCGGCCGGGCAGCCGCCGACCGAGGTCCGGCGTGACGACGCCGCCCGGATCGGCGACGAAGCGGATCAGGCGCGCCTCGTCCATCACCTCGCCCGAGACGAGGTCGCGACGCTCGCGCGCCGCCTGGGCCAGGGTGGCTGGAGGCGGTTTGGTCGAGGGCTCGGCCGCCGGGGACGGGGCTTCCGCGGCGCCCATCGCCAAGGAGGGGGGCAAGGGTTTGGGCGTGGCCTCAGGCCTCCTCGGACGCGGCGACGGTCTCGCCGCCCTCGACCGAATCCGTCTCCGGCCCAGGCTCCATCGCCTCAGTCTCCGATTCGACAGCCTCCATCTCGACGGGCTCGGGCTCGGGCTCGGCCTCGACCCAGCCCGCCGCGACCCGGGCGCGCATGATCAGACGCTCGGCGTCTTCGGGCGAGAGGTCGAAGCTTTCGAGCAAGCCCGGCTCGCGCACCCGCTCCCCGTCCTTGGTCTCGAAATAGCCGCGGACGTCGTCGGGCACGAGCCCGGCAAGGTCCTCGACCGTCTTCACCCCGCCCTCGCCCAGGGCCACGGCCATGGCCAAGGTCACGCCCTCCACGTCGAGCACGGCGTCCTCCACGCCGAGCTCCAGGCGACGGGCGTCGTATTCGGCGGCTTCCTTGTCGAGATAGTCGCGAGCCCGAGCCTGGATTTCCTCGGCCGTCTCCTCGTCGAAGCCTTCGATGGCGGCGATCTCGTCGGCCGCCACGTAGGCCACGTCCTCGACGGATGCGAAGCCCTCGGTCACCAGCAGTTGGGCGATCACCTCATCCACGTCCAGGGCCTCCTGGAACAGGGCCGTACGTTCGGCGAACTCGCGCTGACGCCGCTCGCTTTCCTGGCTTTCGGTGATGATGTCGATCTGCCAGCCGGTGAGCTGGCTGGCCAGGCGCACATTCTGCCCGCGACGGCCGATGGCCAGGGAGAGCTGCTCGTCGGGCACCACCACCTCGACCCGCTCATCCTCCTCGTCCATGACCACCTTGGTCACTTCCGCCGGGGCCAGGGCGTTGACCAGGAACGTGGCCTCGTCCGGGCTCCACTGGATGATATCGATCTTCTCGCCCTGAAGCTCGGCGACGACCGCCTGGACGCGGCTGCCGCGCATGCCCACGCACGCCCCCACCGGGTCGATGGACGAGTCGTTGGAGACGACGGCCATCTTGGCGCGGCTGCCCGGATCGCGCGCCACGGCGCGGATCTCGATCACCCCGTCATAGACTTCGGGCACCTCCTGGGCGAACAGCTTGGCCATGAAGCCGCCGTGGGCGCGCGAGAGCATGATCTGCGGGCCCTTGGTCTCGCGGCGAACGTCATAGATGTAGGCCCGGACACGATCGCCGACCTGGAACATCTCGCGCGGGATCGACTGATCGCGACGCATGATGCCTTCGCCCCGGCCGAGATCGACGATGACATTGCCGTACTCGACCCGCTTGGCGACGCCGTTGACGATTTCGCCGACCCGGTCCTTGAACTCCTCGTACTGCCGCTCGCGCTCGGCGTCGCGCACCTTGCCCATGACCACCTGGCGGGCCATCTGGGTCTGGACGCGGCCGAATTCGAAGGCTGGCAGAACCTCCTCATAGGTCTTGCCGACCACGGCGGTCGGGTCGTCGCGCAGGGCGTCGCTAAGCCGCTTCTGGGCGTAGTCGTTGAACACCGCCTCACCCTCTTCGTTCAGCGGCGGATCGTCCTCAACCACCGTGACCACGCGGGTGATGGTCGTCTCGCCGGTCACCGGGTCGATGTGCACGCGGATATCGTGCTCGGCGCCATAGCGGCTTCGCGCCGCCTTCTGGATGGCGTCCTCGATCGCCTCGATGACGATCTCGCGTTCGATCGACTTCTCGCGCGCCACCGCGTCGGCGATCTGCAGAAGCTCAAGGCGGTTGGCGGAAATCCCGGTGGTCATGACTTGGTCGTCCTGTGGGTCGAAGGGGTCTTTGGGGAGCGCGGTGCGGGCGGTGAGGCCGGCGCCGCCGGAGATGAATCTGGCGCTTCGGACGCGAGGCGCGCCGCGCGGGCGGCCGCGCCGTGGCGCATGAGGGCGTCGGTGACCACCAGGCGGGCCTCGACGATCCAGTCGAACGGGATCAGGGCCGTGGCCTCCTCACCCTCAAGATTGATGGCGACAGCCTCGCCCTCGACGCCGGCCAGTTCGCCCTTGAAGCGCTTGCGCCCCTCGGCGAGGCGGTCAAGTTCGAGTTTGGCCTCGTGGCCCTGCCAGTCCGTGAAGTCCTTCAGGCGGGTGAGCGGCCGGTCGATGCCGGCGCTCGACACTTCCAGCGTGTAGGCGCCGTCAATGGCGTCGGCGGCGTCAAGAACTTCGCCGCAGGCCCGGGCCAGGCGTGCGCAATCCTCCACCGCCATGCCGCCGTCCCCGCGCTCGGCCATGATCTGCAGACGCCGCCCGCCGCCCGCCGCGCCGGTCAGGCGGACGCGCACGATCTCGTAGCCCGCCGCCTCGGCGACGGGGTCAAGGAGATCGATCAGTCTGCGGTCTTCGACCGACTTGCCGCGCACGGGAAATGGCCCGCCAAAGCTGTTGCACCGGATCGTTCGTCGGGCTGGCTGGAGGTTCGGCCAGAGCCAAGAAAAAAGCGGCCGACCCTTTCGGGCCGCCGCTCGATAGCGCCATCCAGCGCCAACGGACGATGTATGACGGCTTTTAGGTCACGGCGGGGACCTTGTCGACCCCCGCGCGACCCGCCTGAAACTATTCTGCGGCCGCAGCGGCCGGCGCCACGCTGACATAGGTCCGGTTGTTGCGCTTGGTCTCGAAGCGCACGGCGCCATTGGCCAGGGCGAACAGGGTGTGATCCTTGCCGAGGCCGACATTGGCGCCCGGCCAGAACTTGGTGCCGCGCTGACGGACGAGGATGTTGCCGGCCAGGACCGTCTCGCCGCCGAACTTCTTGACGCCCAGGCGACGGCCGATGGAGTCGCGGCCGTTGCTGGACGAACCGCCGGATTTTTTATGAGCCATGAGGAAAGCGCCTTCGAAACGTGATTTGTCGAACTGGCCGCGATCAGACGGCCGGGGCCTCGGCGGCGGATGCGCCGCGGGCCAGGTTCCGCGAACGAGCCCGCAGCACCGAACGCGGCGTCAGGTCCACCGTCCCATCCCAGGACGCGGTCTTGCCGGCGCCATTGATCGCGGTGACGCGGACCACGCTCTCGATCTGACGGTGACCCCGCGTGCGGCGATAGCCCTGCCGGCGAATCTTCTTGAAGATCTTAACCTTGTCGCCCTTGCGGGTCTCGACCAGGGTGGCGCTCACCGAGGCGCCTTCGACGGTCGGCGCGCCGACGCTGACCTCGGCCTCGTCGCCGAGCATCAGAACCGTGTCGAACGCCACGGTTGCGCCCGGTTCGCCCTCAAGCTTTTCGACCACCAGCAGGTCGCCGGGCTGAACCCGGTATTGTTTGCCGCCGGTCTTGATCACCGCGTACATATTGGCCCTGCGCCTTCTGGAACGACCTGAACGTCGGGAAATGGAGACTGATCCTTCGCGACCGCCCGTCAAGGGCGTCGGCGGGGGTCAGCCGTAAGGAACGGGGCCTGTAGCCTCAGGCAGGCTTCAAAGTCAATCGCCAGAGGCGGCCGTGAGCCGTCTCATGCCGTCGCCGGCGTCAGGCCCAGCCGTTCGAACTGGGTCGGCGGGGCGTCGATCTTCGCCAGGGCCCGGGCCAGGGTCGCCGCCGCGTCGGCCTCGAGATCCGTCCCCACGAGATTGGTCCCTTCGTCCGGATCAGCCTCGAGGTCGAACAGGGCCGGACCGCTGAAGCGGCGGGCGGCCCAGAACGGGACCCGGTCCCCGGCCTGCCAGATCTGCTTGAGGACCGGGGTCGGGCTGCCGGGCATGCGGTCCAGCCTGGCCCGGTGATCGGGCAGCGGCATCTCGTCCTGCCGCGAGAGGACGTGGGTCGGCATGGTCGACCAGCGGTTGGAATAGACCGCCAGAGGGGCATTGGCCGCGATCGGCGCCCGGACATATTTCCAGGCCTTGGTGATGAGCTGCACCTCCCGGCCCCAGACGCCCGCCAGGACATGGTCGCGGACCGCATCGGTCTCGCCGCGCAACAGGGGCAGGAGCGAGACGCCGTGCGTGCTCTGGCGTACCGAGGCGACGTCAAACAGCTCGGCCAGGGTGGCGAAGAGATCGAC
This sequence comes from Caulobacteraceae bacterium, assembly GCA_027452265.1. GTDB lineage: Bacteria > Pseudomonadota > Alphaproteobacteria > Caulobacterales > Caulobacteraceae > Acaudatibacter. Next base: position 121,848 of record DAIDGR010000041.1, on the reverse strand, counting down.
GCTGGTGGTCAGGGCGTCGCATGCGCCGGGCGCGAGGCCGGGCCCGGCCATCATCAGCGGGATCCGCGCCATGGGTTCATAGAGCGGGGCGCCGGGCTTTCCCCAGATGTCCCGCTCGCCCAGATAGTGGCCGTGATCGGTGCACAGGATGACCAGGGTGTCGTCCCACAGAGCCTTGGCGTCCAGGGCGTCCAGCAGGCGGCCAAGCCAGGCGTCGATCATGGTCAGCTTTCCGCCATAGCAGGCGCGAATCTGAGCGCCGTCCCGGGCCGTCAGGACGCCCCGCGCGACGCCGTCCACGGCATAGGGCGGCCAGATCAGGTGCGGTCCCTCCCAGTCCGGATCGTAGAGCGAGGCATAGGGTTCGGGTGTGTCGAAGGGCTCGTGCGGGTCGAACTCATCGATCATCAGAAAGAAGCGGTCGTGACAGCCGGCGTTGTCCTCGATCCAGCGCGCCCCGGCGGCCAGGGTGCGCGGGCCTGGGAAGTCAGCCTCGCCGCGAAACCAGCCCCGGGAGTTGTCATAGGGCATGTGCCCCCGGCCGAAGCTCGGGGCGCCCGCCCAGGACGGATCGGGCCGGGTCTTCCAGGCGTCGCCCTCATGGCCGCGCTGGTAATCCCAGGCGGTGAAGTCGACATGATAGTTTTCACCCCCCGTCTCAAAGAGGTGGGGGTGGTCGGTGATCAGCTGCGAGGTGACCCCCGCGGCGCGCAGGTGGGCCGTGATGGCGTCCTCCCAGATTTCCACCGAACCCCAGGGTCGCCACAGAAAGTCGAGCGCGCCGCACAGAATGTCATGGCGTGCGGGCATGCAGGGCAGGGATCCGACATAGTGGCGGTCGAACCGGACCGACCGCGCCGCCAGGCGGTCAATTTGCGGCGTGGCGAATTCGTGCGCGCCGTAGCAGCCGAGCATGTGCCGGTTGAGGCTGTCGAGCAGGATCAGGATGACATTACGAACGGGGCGCACGCGGGCGAGGTCTCCCTGAGGGGCCATTCAGCGTGCTGGACGCGCGCTTTTAGAGCCCTAGAAGAGCAGTCTGCCGCCCGCCAGGGCCAGGGTCGAGGCCAGAATCGGCCGCAGCACCGCTTCCGGCGCCCGCGCCGACAGAAGGCTGCCCACGACAATGCCCGGAACCGATCCTGCCAGAAGCGAGACGAGAAGGCCCACATCCACCGTGCCGCTCAGCCAGTGTCCAATCCCTGAGATCAGGGTCAGGGGGACGGCGTGGGCGATGTCGGAGCCCACAAGGCGCTTCACCGGCAGGGCGGGGTAAAGCGCCAGGAGCACGGTCATGCCAATCGCGCCCGCGCCGACCGAGGATACGGAGACCAGGACGCCGAGCGCGACCCCGAGAAGGACCGTGGCCGCCGCCGTGGCCCGGGCGCTCAGGCGGAGCGGCGCGCGGCGGGTAGCTGCGAGGAGGGCCGGACGGAAGAGGATCGCCAAAGCCGTGACGATCAGGGCGACGCCCAGGGTCTCGCTGATCGGACCGTGGCGGTCATTGAGATGCGCCGCATGACGGCCGAGGACCAGCAGGGTCATCGTGGCCGCGGGCAGACTCCCCAGCGAGAGCCAGCCCACCACCCGCCAGTCGACGCTTCCGCGCGAGCTATGGACGCCAGCGCCCACGGATTTGGTGGCGGCGGCATAGATCAGGTCGGTTCCCACCGCGGTGGAGGGATGCACCCCGAACGCCAGGACCAGAAGCGGCGTCATCAGGGACCCGCCGCCGACGCCGGTCAGGCCGACGAGCAGCCCCACGGAGAGCCCGGATATGACGTAGACGGGGTCGAGCGGAAGGATCAAGGCGGCCTCGAACGGACAGGGGCTGGTTCTATTCGCCGCATCCGGCGCGCCATCTTCAAGTCTTTGAGCGCGCGGCGACCCGCCTCAAGGCTCGTCTGAACACAACGGGCGCGAGGGTCAACGCAACATCTCTCACAAGGATGCGAGGATGTCTCGCCGGTGGCGCGCTTAGAGAGAGACCGTCAGTCCGATCCCCTGCGCTTGAGCCTTGTCCAGGACCCAGCGGGCCGCGGCCAGATCCTCCGCCGCATTGCCCAGCGATTTGAACAGCGTGACGTCGCGCGCGTCCCGGCGAGGAACGAGGCGTCCGGCGGCGACCTCGCCGATCTCGCCCAGCAGATGGTCGGCGCTGATGGCGCCGGCGGCGCGGGCCGCCAGGTATTCGCCCGCCTCGGCCTCGGCCGAAAGGCGCAGATCGACGACATAGCGGGACCGCGCCACGAGCGCCTCGTCCACCTCGGCTGCGTCCGGCGTGCAGGCTCCGACGGCGTTGATGTGAGCCCCGTCGGCGACCCAGCGGCTTTCTAGGATCGGCGTCCGGGAGGCGGTCAGGGTGCAGATGATGTCGGCGCCCTCCACGGCGGCGGCGGCGCTGGCGGCCGCCTCGACCTGGGGTCCGTGGTGATCGGCGAAGGCCTGGGCGTGGGCCCTGTCGCGCGACCAGACCCGGACCCGCCTCAGAGTCCGGACTTCGGCCAGGGCCGCCAAATGGCTGTGCGCCTGCTCGCCCGAGCCCAGCAGGGCAAGATCGCCCGCGTCCGGTCGGGACATCAGGCGGGTGGCGAGGGCGCTGACCGCGGCCGTACGCAAGGCGGTCAGGGTCGAAGCTTCGATCAGCGCGACGGGGCGGCCGGTGTCCGGCTCGAACAGCGCCACAAGGCCCAGATGCGAGGACAGACCGCGAGCGGCATTGCCGGGGAACAGGCTGAGAAGCTTCACCCCGAACCCGTCCGTTGCCAGGGCGCCGGGCATGACGCCCATGCGGCGGCCTTCCGGACCGACAGCCAGGGCCGTGCGCAGAGGCGCCTGGGCGCGGCCTTCCACAAGCGCGATCAGGGCTTGCTCCATAACCTCCAGGGCCGCCCGGGGCGTCAGCAGGGCGCGCACCTCGGCGCCGTTCAGGATTCGCATCAGGTCACCGCCTGGCGGGCCTGGAAGCGCGGCGCTTCGAACAGCCGCCCGGTAAGGACATGGCGCAGGGTTTCGACCGCGTCCCACACATCCACATGACGGAGATAGAGGGGGGTGAGGCCAAAGCGTACGATGTCCGGCGCCCGAAAATCGCCGATCACACCGTTGGCAATCAGGGCCTGCATCACGGCGTGGCCCTGGGGGTGGGCGAAGGACACGTGCGAGCCGCGCAAGGCGCGGTCCCGGGGCGTCATCAGGTGCAGGTCGAGGCCGGCGCAGCGGGCCTCCACGAGAGAGATGAAGAGGTCGACCAGGTCCTGGCCCTTGGCCGCGACCGCGCTCATGTCGAGATCGGCGAACAGGTCCAGGGCGGCGTCGAGCGCGCTCAGGCTGAGGATGGGCGGCGTCCCGGCCAATTGGCGTCGCACGTCCGGCGCCGGGGCATAGGCGTCGGTGAAATCGAACGGGGCGGCGTGCCCCATCCAGCCCCAGATGGGTTGGCCGAGCCTCTCCTGGTGGCGCGCGGCGACGAAGACATAGGACGGGGCCCCGGGCCCGCCATTCAGATACTTATATCCACAGCCGACGGCGAGGTCGGCCTGGGCCGCGTTCAGGTCGACGGTCACGGCGCCGGCGCTATGGCTGAGATCCCAGAGCGTCAGGGCCCCGACGGCGTGAGCGGCCTGCGTCGCCTCGGCCATGGGCCAGAGCGCCGCCGATTTATAATGTGCATGGGTCAGGACCAGCAGCGCCGCCTCGTCATTCAGGGCGCCTATGAGGTCATGTCGGGGCAGGGCCTGGACGCGAACCCGCCCGCCGGACGCCTCCGCCACGCCCTGAAGGACATAAAGATCGGTGGGGAAGTTGCCCGCCTCGGTCAGGATGACGGAGCGCCCTGGGCGCAGGGCGAGGGCTCCGGACGCGAGCTTGAAGAGGTTGACCGAGGTCGAGTCTCCCACGGTGACTTCGTTGGCCCGTGCGCCGATCAGGGGAGCGATCTTCGCCCCGACCCGCGCCGGCAGGTCGATCCAGTCGTGCGCGTTCCACGCTCGGACCAGGCTTTGCCCCCACTGCGCGGTGATCACCTCCTCGAGGCGCGCCCGCACGTGTTGGGACAAGGCGCCCAGGGAATTGCCGTCCAGATAGACCACCCCGTCCGGGATCTGGAACCAATCGCGGGTGAAGGCGAGGGGATCTTCGCGGTCGCGCTGGAGAAGATCATCACGGGAGAAGGCGCTCATTCGCCGCATTTAGCGCCTTTTCGAAGCGCGTGCGTGGTTTTTGGGCGCCTCGCCTGGCGCGTTTTTGAACAAATCGAAGAAATGTGACGCCTCCGCGACGCCGCCCACGAGACGTCGTCCCGCCGCCATGCGTCCAATCCTCTCCAGTTCAGGCAAGGGCCGAGGGGGGTTTTCGAGAGATCAGCGGCGTCGTGGGTTGGGCTTCGCGCCTCCCGCAAGGCGGTCTTCGCTGCATCTCTTCAGGACTCCCGGTAAGCGTGATCAAGGCCGGGGAGGTTCCCGGCGTCTTGATGGGAGTTGTGTGATGGGTTCGCGTTCATTTTGCGTCGGTCTCGCCTCGGTCGTCGCCCTCGGGTCCGCGGGCATGGCAGCTGCCCTGCCCCTGGCCGCGTCGGCCGCCCCGCAGGTGGTCCGGTCAGGGCCGGCGGACTTTCCGATCTCGGGCGTCGTTGTGGTCAAGGACGCCGGCGGCGTCGACATCGCCTATGCCAGCGGCGTGCCGGGTCCGGCGGCGGCGGGCGACACCAAGGCTCAGACCGTGGCCGCCCTTTCACGCCTGATCGACGGCCTGAAAGCCCAGGGCTTTGGCGCCGGCGACATCGTCATGATGCGCGTCTACCTCGTGGGCGACCCGGCCCAGGGCGGCAAGATGGACTTCGCCGGCATGATGGCTGGCTACAAGCAGTTCTTCGGCACGCCCGACCAGCCCAACAAGCCGTCCCGCACCACCGTGCAGGTCGCGGCCCTGGCGTCGCCGGGGTCTCTCGTCGAGATCGAGGCGCAGGCGGTGAAGCCACACAGCTGAGCCTTGTCTGAGGTGTGTTCGCGTAGGCGGGGCACGGGAATACCCGGCCCCGTCGGTCCCAGCGGGGGGATCTGTTCAGTGAAAGGGTGCGTAACGAAACCATAAGGAGATCAAGGGGAATGACACGGCTTTTCGCGGGCGCCAGCGTGCTCGCTCTTCTGGCGTCCACCGGCGCCGCTCACGCCGCCGCAGACGCCGCCGCAAGCGCGACGGCCTCGACGGCCTCCACGTCCACCGTCGAGGAGGTCATCGTCACCGGCACCCGCGAAACCGGCATCAAGGCGGCGGACAGCGCCGCGCCGATCGAACTGGTAGGGCATGGCGAACTCCTGCGCACCGGGACGCCAGACCTCGCCAGTTCCCTAACCGTCGCGGTTCCTTCCCTGAATATCGACACCCAGGGCGGCGACGCCGCGGGCGTCCAGATCCTGGCCGCGCTTCGTGGCCTGAGCCCCAACGATACGCTGGTGCTGGTCGACGGCAAGCGTCGCCACCCGACCTCGAACCTCGCTGTGGATGGTGGAAGTCCCTATTCGGGGTCAGCCACGACCGACCTTTCATTCATTCCGCTCGACGCCATCGACCACGTCGAAGTGCTGACCGACGGCGCGGCGGCGCAGTACGGAACCGACGCCATCGCCGGGGTCGTGAACATCATCCTCAAGAAGGGCGCGAGCGGCGGGACACTGGATGTGACCGGCGGCCAGTATGACAGCGGTCAGGGCGATACCGCTGACATCTCGCTCAACCACGGGTTCAATCTGGGGGATAAGGGCTTCGTCAACGTCACGTTGGAGGAGCGCTATCACGACTACAGCACCCTGGGCATCGGCGATCGGCGGGTGACCAACCAGAACGGACAGCTTCTGCCCGGTCTGTCCTTCCCCAACTCCAATGCCGGGGGAAACCCGCTCTTTCCCTATATGAACCGCCTCAATGGCGATCCCCAGTACAACATATATAACGCCCTGGTGAATGCAGGTTACCAGATCACGCCGAATGTTGAATTCTACACCTTCGCCACATTCGGATATCAGGAATCGCAGCACTACGAGAACTATCGCCTGCCGAGCAAGGTGTCGGGCATGACATCCAACGGGCAGACGGTCTATCCGTTGCCCTTCGGCTTCTCCCCGCGCGAAAAGTACGACGAAACCGACTATTCGGTGACTGCCGGCCTGCGCGGCGATCTTGCGGGCTGGAACTGGGATTTCTCGACCACCTATGGCGGCAATCGCACCAGCGTCTACGTGGCGGGATCGGCCAATGCACAGTTGTTCCCGGTGCTCCAGGCCCAGTCGTCAACCCCGCTCACGGCTGAGCAGACTTTCTACAATGGCCAGTTCAACGCCACAGAGTGGACGAACAATTTCGACTTCAATCGCAACTTCAATCTAGGCTTGGCGACACCGCTCAACGTCGCATTCGGCCTTGAAACGCGTCGCGACACCTATTCGATCGGCGCCGGGGAGCCGGCCTCTTATTATGGCGCAGGCGCCCAGTCTTTTGACGGCTACACGCCCCTCGATCAGGGAAATTACTCGCGCACCAATCTCGGCGCCTATGTCGACTTCGCCGTGGATCCGATCAAGCATCTTCATGTCGACCTCGCGGGCCGGTTCGAACACTACAGCGACTTCGGCGACACCGAGATCGGCAAGGTCACGGCGCGCTACGATTTCACGCCCCAATTCGCCATGCGGACGACGATCAGCACCGGCTTCCGCGCCCCGACCCTGGCGGAAGAATACTATTCAGGCACCAACGTCTCGCCGACCTCGGCGGAGGTTCAACTGCCTCCGAACTCCGCGGCGGCCGCCGTCGCCGGATTCGGTCCGCTCAAGCCGGAGCTCTCGCACAACTACAGCGTCGGCTTTGTCATGCATCCGGCGGAGAACTTGGAGATCACGGCCGATCTCTATCACATCATCCTTCGCGACCGGATCCTGACCACCGGGTTCATCTACGGCTCCTGCTGTTCAGCCGGCAGCGCGTCAGTCATCTCCCAGGCGGTGCTGAACGCCATCGCCGCCCGAGGCGTCACCCTGGATTCGGGTCTCAGCTACACGGGCATCTCGCTGTTCACCAACAGCGCCAACACCGTGACCAATGGGGCGGAGATCACAGCCAACTATTCGACCGACTTCGGCGACGCCGGACATGTGGACTGGTCGGCGGGCTTCAACTGGAACAAGACCCACATCACCCAGCTGAACAACCTGCCGGGGATCGATCAGAACGTTCCGTTTGGTCAGGTCGCTGAGCAGAGCCAACAGGCGGCCAGCGCCCTCACCACGGGTACGCCGCGGGACAAGCTGATCCTTCAGGCCTACTGGACCAAGGACAAGTGGTCGGTGAACCTCCGCGGCACCGTGTGGGGCGCCTCGGGTGAATATACGGCGACCGCGAATCCGGTGTTCTTGTCGACACCCACAGTCCTGCTCGTCGACCTCGATATCGGCTACAAAATCACCTCATGGATGAAGATCGATATCGGCGCCAACAATCTGCTCAACACGCAGCCGCCGACGGTTCCCATCGTCAATGGCCGACCGGTGGATGGAGCTCTTGTCTTTAATGTGCCGATCGGCTCCGCATGGAACCCCAATGGCGGCTACTATTATGGCCGCGTGACGGTGAGCTTCTGACCTATCGCAGGCGTCGGACCGCATCGCGGCTGTCGCCTGCCCTCGGCCCTATGGTCCCTCCCCGGTTCGCCGGGGAGGGATTTTCGTGTCCGCTCCTGGCATAAAGAGGTCATGGTCCCGGTCTCCCCGCCGCCCTCCCCTGAGGCGATGTCGCAGGCCCTCAACCAGGCCTCGGCCCTTCTGCCCGCCGATCCCCGTGCGGCCCTGGCCGCGGCGCGGGCGATCCTGCGTATGGCGCCGCACGACCCGCGCGCGGGCCTGATTGCGGCTTCGGCTCACCGGCGTCTGGGCGAGACCGCGCAAGCCCTGGCTTTGCTTCGGCCGCTGGCGGCGGCCTTTCCCAAGGCGGCTCAGACGCAATATGAGCTCGGCCTGACCCTGGAGCTGAGGGGTGAGACGTCTGACGCGATCTCCGCGCTGAGGGCGGCCACGGCGGCCCGGTCCGACTTTGTCGAAGCCTGGAAGGCGCTGGGCGAGGCCCTGTTCAAGGCCGGAAATCCGGGCGAAGCGGAGGCGGCCTTCGCCCGCGCGGATCGGCTCAGCGTCAGGGACCCGGCGCTTGGTCCCGCCGCCGACGCTCTGCACAGCGGGGATGTTGTCCGGGCCGAGGCCCTGCTCCGCGCCCGTCTCCTGGCGGCGCCCCAAGATCTGGAGGCGCTGCGGCTCCTTGGCGAGGCGCTCCTGCGCAGGGGGCGATATGCCGAGGCGGCGGACGCGTTCGAACGGCGCCTCGCCCTGTCGGCGGACGATCCCGCGGCGCGGTTCGGTCTCGCCAGCGCGCTGTTCCATCAGCAGAAGGCCCAGGAGGCCCTGACCCACGCGCGGGCCCTGCTCGCCCGCGACCCGAACGCGCCGCCCTATCGCAACCTGGCGGCGGCGGTGTTCGGCCTGTTGGGCGAATTCGACCGCGCCATCGAGATCAACACGCAACTGGCGGCCGACTTTCCGGGTCAACCCCGCGTCTGGCTCAATCACGGACACGCCCTGCGCACGGTCGGCCGTCAGAGCGAGGCGGTCGAAGCCTATCGCAAGGCCATCGCCCTGGCGCCGCATCTGGGCGACGCCTGGTGGTCCCTGGCCAATCTCAAGGTCGCGCCCCTCACCGATCGCGAGGTGGAGGCCATGTCCCAGGCGCTCCTCGATCCCGCGCTTGGCATGGAAGACCGTCTGCACCTGCACTACGCCCTGGGAAAGGCGCTGGAAGACCGCCGGCGGTTCGAGGAGTCGTTTTCCCATTACCTTGCGGGCGCCCGCGCGCGCCGGGCTCTGGCGCCCTATGACCCGGGCCTCGAGTCCCGTCTCGCGAAGCGGACTTCGGCCTGGTTCGCCTCGGGCGCCGCGGCCGCTGGCGGGGCGGGCGCCGCCGGGGGCGAGGTCATCTTCATCGTCGGACTTCCCCGGTCCGGCTCGACCCTGGTGGAGCAGATCCTCGCCAGCCACAGCGCGGTGGAAGGGGTGATGGAGCTACCCGATCTCGGGATCCTCGCCGACGGGCTGATCCGGGGACCGGGCGGGGGCTCGGTGGAGGCCTATCCGGACGTCCTGGCGCGGCTGCCGGCCGAGGCCCTGGCGCAACTGGGCCGTGACTACGAGGATCGCACCCGCATCTATCGGCGCACCCAGCGGCCCCGCTTCATCGACAAGATGCCGAACAATTTTCGCCACCTGGCCCTGATCCGCGCGGCCTTGCCCAAGGCCCGGGTGATCGATGTGCGACGCCATCCCATGGCCGTGGGATTCGCCGCCTTCAAGCAGCACTTCAACCAGGGTCAGGGCTTTTCCTACGATCTCGCCGATATTGGCGCCTATTACCGCGACTATGTCGCCCTGATGCGCGCGGTCGACGCCGCCTGTCCGGGCTTCGTCCATCGGGTGATCTACGAGGACCTGGTCGAGGACGCCGAGGGCGAGATCCGGCGCCTTCTGGCCGCCTGTGGGCTCGACTTTGAGGCGACCTGCCTGACCTTCTGGCGGACCGAGCGGGCGGTGCGGACGGTCAGCTCCGAACAGGTGCGCCGCCCCCTGTTTCGTGACGCCCTGGAGCATTGGCGGAATTACGAGGCCTGGCTTGGCCCCTTGCGCGCGGCCCTGGGCCCGGCCCTAGAGGATTGGCGCGGATAAGGGCCGGGCGGATTTGAGCGCGGCTTCGGCGCGTACGGCCTCGGCTTCAATCTTAGGCCAGACGGACATGATGGCGTCCTCCTCCGCCCGCCACTTGTCGGGCGCCGGCGCGGAGAGGGTGAAGCGGGAGAGGGCGAGCGCGGTGGGCGCGGGGCGATCCCAGACAAGGCCAAGCGCTTCGCACAGCCGGGTGACGGTGGGCCCTGGCGCGCGCACCAGATCGTCATAGGCGAGGCCCAGCCATCGCTCCCGCGGCAGGGCCGAAAGATCGTCGAGGGCGATCCGGGTGGTCTGGGCCCATTGCGCGGCGACGATCGCGTTCAAGGGCGCGCCGATCAGCTCGCGCCATCCCGGGGTCAGGAGGAATGACCAGTCGAGCCCGGTCCAGCCCGGCAGGTGGGGATAGGTGCGGAACTCGCCCGAGCGCCAGCCCTCCATCATGCTCGCCAGGGTCGGACGCGGGTCCCGCCAGAGCCAGACAAACCGCGCCTCGGGGAAGGCGGTCGCCAGATACGACACGCGCAGGGCGTTCTTCGGTGTCTTTTCCAGCAGGCGTACGGGGCCTGGCGGGGGCGCGGCGCCGGCGCGGTCCCGCAGGGCCTCGCGAAATCTCCGGCGCAGCTCGGCCGTGGACCCGGCGTCCACGTCGGCGGGGGTCAGGCGGTTGGAGCTCCAGTCCCTTGCCGACGGCCTGAGGGCTGGGACGGCCTCCATCAGCCGATGGGCCTCGCTGCCGATGGTGAAGAGGTCTCGCGCCTGGGCCAGGGTCTCGAACAGGAGGGTCGATCCGGACCGCGGTGGACTGATGATGAAGATCGGCGCCGCGAAGTCGGGGTCGACGCCCTCAGATTTTCGCACGGGGCGCGCAGGACTGGAGGGCGGATCAAGGCCAGGCGCGGCGCGGGTTTCGGCGTCCATGGCCCGTTCGGCGCCGGCCAGGGCGGACTCGAAGATCAGGGCGGTCAGGCAGCGGCCGAGGGCCATGCCGTTCTTCAGGGCGATCTGGTCGGCGCCGAGGCGCCGCACCTGAGTTCGCGCCGCGTCCAGGATCGCGCGGTATTCCGCCCGCGCCTCCTCCGCGTCGCCCGATCGCGCCCAGAGGGCATGCCAGAGGGTCCGCAGGCGGTTGAGGGCCTGGCCGACAGCGGCGGCCTGAGGGCCGGGCGCCGCCACCTCGCTCATCAGAAAAGATAGATGGTCGCGCATCTCCCAGGGGGTCATCACCACCGGGGCGTTGCGGCTCTCATAGGCGAGGCGGGGAGGGGCGGCCCCGGGCGCCAGGACATGCAGACGCGGGGCCCAGCCGACGGGACGCGAGCGGGGCGGCTGCGCCTGTTCAATGAGGTCGAGAAGACCTCCGCCTCCCACCGTATCCGCCACCAGGTGAATGCGCGCGCGCGTGGCGTCGTTCTTCACGCTGTGCAGGCTCCAGGTGTCGAAGATCCAGGCTTCGCCCGGACCCATGTTCACCTCCTCGTCGCCGCAACGGAAACGAACCGTGGGCCAGGTGACGATGGGAACATGCACCCGCATGTGGTCGCGCCAGTAATAGTCGGTGTCCACGTGCGGCGTGACCTCGGCGTCGCCGGAGAGGCGCATCAGGCGCGAGCGGCCCCAGGTGGCGCCCAGGGCGTCCATGACCTGCATCAGCGAGGGGCAGGCCGTCAGCCACGGGGTTGGACCCATGGCCCCTTCGCGTGCATCGCTCGAAGGGTCGCCGCCGGTGGTGATCAGAGGCAGGGCGTCATTGCCGGGATAGCCCTGGGGATGCGGGCGCCAGGCGGCGCTCGGCAAGGCCGCGACCTCCGCGGCAAGGGCCCCGGCCTCGAAGCGGACCGGCAATTGCAGGAACCGGACCCTCAGCTTCATCCGCGCCGCAACCCCTCAGCCGCCCCCGCCGGATCAGGGGCCGTCGAATGGGTATGGGCCGGGCTCTTGGCGTCGGCAAGCCAGGCGGGTCGGTGCGATCGACGCGGCGCCGGCCTTCGCCTGTTTCGCGATCACGCGCCGGTTCGGACGCCGGGTCCCTGACCGGTCTCGCCGTGCAGAGGCGCGGTCGGCGCGTTCAGGTCTGGTCTTCTGAGCGGCCCGTGGCGCCGGCGCCGTTCAATCAATTTCAGGATCATCGGCGTCAGGATGAGTTGCATGGCCAGCTCCATCTTTCCGCCCGGGATGCAGATCGAGTTGGCGCGGCTCATGAAGCTGCCGTGCAGCATGGACAGCAGATAGGAAAAGTCGATGCCCTGGGGCCGTTTGAAGCGGATCACGACGATGGATTCGTCCGCCGTCGGAATCCATCGGGCGATGAAGGGATTGGAGGTGTCGACCGTCGGCGCGCGCTGAAAGTTGATGTCTGTCTCGCTGAATTGCGGGCAGATGAAATTGATGTAGTCGGGCATGCGGCGAAGGATGGTATCGGTGACCGCCTCGGCGCTGTAGCCCCGCGCCCCTCGGTCGCGATGCAGCTTCTGGATCCATTCCAGATTGATCACCGGGACGACCCCGATCTTCAGGTCCACATGGCGGGCGAGATCGACCTCATCGGTGATCAGGGCCCCATGAAGCCCCTCATAGAAGAGGACGTCGGAATCGGGGTCGAACGGCTCCCAGTCGGTGAAATGGCCGGGCGGCGCGCCATAGAGTTCGGACGTGGCATGATCGTGGACATAGTGGCGGGTGCGGCCGGTTCCGTTCTCGCCATAGCTACGGAACACCGCTTCAAGCTCGGCCAGGAGGTTCGCGTAGTCGCCGAAATGGCTGAAGTGATGATTGCCGGCGGCCGCCGCCTCGCTCATCCGGTGCGCCATCTGCGCGCGATCGAAGCGGTGAAAGGCGTCGCCCTCGATATAGACGGCCTTGATCTGCTCGCGCTGAAAGATCTGCTCGAAGGTCTTGCGCACCGAGGTCGTGCCCGCGCCAGATGAACCCGTGATGGCGATGATGGGGTGCTGAACCGACATCGATCGGGTCTCCTCTAGCGGCGCATCAGGCCGCGACGGCCGAACAGCGGCGAGTCTGGCGAGGGGCGGGCCATGTCCTGGTGGTAGCGGCCGACGAGGGCGACCTTTTCGGCTGAGCCGAACACAAGGGGGACGCGCTCGTGCAGCGTCTCCGGGACGATATCGAGGATCGGGCCGAGGCCGTCGGTGGCCGCGCCGCCGGCCTGCTCGCACAGAAAGGCCACCGGATTGGCCTCATAGATCAGGCGCAGGCGCCCCCGCTCGAAGCCGGGTCGGGTATCGGCCGGGTACAGATAGATCCCCCCGCGCTGAAGGATTCGATAGGCCTCCGCCACCAGGGAGCCCATCCAGCGCATGTTGTAATGGCGGCCGCGCGGGCCATCGACGCCGCTCAGGCAGTCCTCGATATAGCCGCGCACGGGATCGGGCCAGTTGAGCTGGTTGGAGCCGTTGATGGCGAATTCGGGATAGTCCTCAGGGATCCGGACACACGGTTCGACCAGTCTGAAGGTGCGCGCGCCGCGGTCATAGACATAAAGCTGCACCCCGCGTCCCAAGGACAGCATCAGGGAGGTCTGGGCGCTGAAGACGAAGATGCCGGCCGCAAGCTGGGCGCGTCCGGTCTGGCGAAAGGCCTGGGCCGGGTCGCCGCGCGCCGCTTCGGTCATGGGCAGGATCGAGAACAGGGCGCCGATCGGCGCGTTGACGTCGATGCCTGACGATCCGTCGAGCGGATCGATCGCCGCCGCCAGGGGCGCGGTCTCGTTCAGATGTGTGGCCCCTTCCGTCTCCTCTGACAGATAGGCCGCCACGGGAGCGTCGCGCAGGGCGTCACAGAACAGGGTCTCGGCGATCAGGTCGAGCTTGCGCTGGGCGTCGCCGTCGCTGTTCACCCCGCCCGCATACGCGCCCAGACGCCCGTCGAGCGGCGGCTCGGCAACCCGCCAGGACAACGCCCCGCCCGCCTCCGCGAGACCAAGCAACGTGCGCCTGAGAAGGGCCATATGGGGCGAAGGACGGGCGGCAACCTCCGCGCTGAGGGCCTCATCCAGCGTCGCGCCTATCCGCATCGTGCGTCCTCCCGCGCCCCGGAGCGGACGCCTTCGGAAGCGAGACCCGCCTCGAAGGGGCCTGGCGTCTGCCCGACGTGCGGGTCGAGGCGGATCAGGCCGCCTGGGAGGTGCGGCTGAGGGCGCAGTGGGACCAAAGCTCGGACAGGGCGTTGACCAGATGGGCGATGTCGGCGTCCGAGTGCACCGGCGAGGGCGTGATGCGCAGACGCTCGGTCCCCCGGGGCACGGTCGGATAGTTGATCGGCTGGATGTAGATTCCGTACGATTCAAGCAGCCAGTCGCTGATCATCTTGCACTTCACCGGATCGCCGACCATCACCGGGATAATGTGGCTCGGATTGGGCAGGTGCGGGATGCCGATGGCGCTCAGATCCTTGCGCACCTTCGCGACCCGGTTCTGGTGCCGCGCCCGCTCCATCTGGCTGGACTTGAGGTGCTGGATGGCGGCGATGGCGCCGGCGGCAAGGCTCGGCGCCAGGGCCGTGGTGAAGATGAAGGCCGACGCGTAGCTGCGGATGAAGTCGCACAGGGCCTTGGAGCCCGCGACATAGCCGCCCATGGCCCCAAAGGCCTTGGCCAGGGTTCCCTCGATCACCGTCAGGCGGTCCATCGCCCCCACCTCCTCGGCGAGCCCCCCTCCGCGCGGGCCGTACAGGCCGACGCCGTGCACCTCGTCGAGATAGGTCATCGCCCCAAATTCATCCGCCGCGTCGCAGATGGCGTGGATCGGGGCGAAGTCGCCATCCATGGAATAGACGCTCTCGAACGCGATCAGCTTGGGGCGCGCCGGGTCCGCGGCGGCCAGTTTGCGCCGCAGGTCCTCGACATCATTGTGCGCGAAGACGATGCATTCGGCGCGGCTGTGACGGATTCCCTCGATCATCGAGGCGTGATTGAGGGCGTCGGAAAACACCAGGCATCCCGGCAGGCGGCTCGCCAAGGTGCTGAGCGCCGCCATGTTGGAGACATAGCCGGACGTAAACAGAAGGGCCGCCTCCTTCTGGTGGAGGTCGGCGAGCTCGCGCTCGAGCAGAACGTGATAGTGGTTGGTTCCGGCGATATTGCGCGTCCCTCCGGCCCCGGCGCCCGAGCGGTTCAACGCCAGGTGCATGGCCGCCAGCACCTTGGGATGCTGACCCATGCCCAGATAGTCGTTTGAGCACCAGACCGTGACTTCGTGGGAGTCGGCGTCGCGGTGCCGCGTGGCGGCCGGAAACTGCCCAACCTTCCGCTCCAGATCGGCGAAGACCCGGTAGCGGCCCTCCTGGCGCAGGGCGTCGAGCTGCGTCTGAAAGAAGGTTTCGTAGTTCATCGGGTCATCCTTCGTGAGTCTTTGGACGCGGTCTTCACAGCGACGGGTCAGGTGAAAGGGGCGCCTCCGCCGGCGACCGGGCGAGACCGGGCGCGGCCCACCGCCAAAGCGCGGCGTCGGCAAAGGGGGCAAGCATGAACAGGTGCTCAAGGATCGCCAGGGCGGCGAGGGCGAAGAGCAGGGCGGCCGAGGCCGCCTCGAAGGGGAACACGCCCGGACGCAGGGCCCGCCAGGCTTCGGCGCCCGAAAAGGCCGCTCCGAGCGCGATGGAGACGGGGAAGAGCAGGCTGGTGTGGCCCGTGCGCACATAGCTCGCCAGATAGCGCAGGTGGTCGGGGAACAGGGCCGAGGTGAAGTAGGGCGCGCCCAGGAACAGGTTCAGCTTGGCGCTCAGGCGACCGACAAACAGGACCAGAAAGGCCGCGAGGCCGACGCTATTGGCGGCTCCGCGATCGAGAAGGGCCAGAAGGACGACCGTCACGGCCAGGGCCAGCTCGTGATAGATCAGGGTCTCGGCGGCGAGCCAGAAGCGCCGTCCGCCGCGCGCATCGGTCGGACAGGGCGTCCGTCTCGGCCCGGTGACGAAGCCGGTCAGGAACAAGAGTTCGTGCCAACCCCACAGGCCGACCGCCGCGGCGAACGCGGTCAGGGCGCCCAAGACGGTCGCGTCGTCGCGCGAGACCACCAGCCCGGCCACGGAGACGCCGGCCACGATGAGCCCGCAGAGCAGGCTCCAGCCATAGGTGACGCGCGGCTGACGATCCAGCCACAGGATGGCGCCCGTGCCGAACCACCAAAGGCCCACGGCGAAGACAACGCCGGTCAGGATGGCCAGGAGCGCCACCGACTCGCTCACCAGACCGGCGCGAGCCGCACGGTCGCCGGAGCGCTGTGCGGGATGGGACGCAGGACATAGAGGCCCGCCAGGGTCGCGCCAACCCGGGCCTTGAGGAACAGCGCCTTCAGACCGCCGAGGAGGCCTCCGCCCCGTTTGGCCGTCTCGATCCGCCCCGCCAGATCGACCAGGGTGTCCAGACCCTGGCGGAAGCGCGGATCGTCGATGTCCAGGGTAATCGGGAAGACCTGCTTGGAGATCTCCGAACAGATGCGGAACACCTGGAAATCATAGGCGGTCGGGTCCAGGCCCAGCGCCTTGTGAAACGCCGGGCGCCCATGATCGCGGACATACATGGTCGCGTAGACGCTGAGGACGAAAAACCGGATCCAAGCCCGGTTGACCCCGCTCAGGAGCTTGGGGTGGGCGCGCATCAGAAGCGCAAAGGCGTCGCCGTGGCGGAACTCGTCGGCGCACCAGTCCTTGAACCAGGAGAAGATCGGGTGGAAGCGCAGCTCGGGATGTCGCTGAAGCTGATTGTAGATCGAAATGTAGCGCGCGTAGCCAATCTTTTCAGACAGATAGGTCGCGTAGAAGATGAATTTTGGCTTGAAGAAGGTGTACTTCTTGGTCTTGGTCAGGAAGCTCAGATCCACCCCGATATTCAGGTCCTTGAGCGACTCGTTGATGAAGCCGGCGTGCCGCGACTCGTCCCGCGCCATGAATTTGAACAGCTGCTTGAGATCGGGGTTCTTGGTCCGCTTGACGATCTCGGCATAGAGCACGCAGCCGGAGAACTCGGCCGTGAGTGAGCTCACCAGAAAGTCGATGAATTCCCGCTTTAGCTCTGGATCGAGCCCGGACAGGGCGGCCTCGAAGGACTCCGTGCGCTTGAAATGGTTGCGGTTCGGGTCGCTGGCCATTTCCGCCATCAGCGAGTCCCACTCCTTGCGCACCGGCGACACGTCGAGCCGGTCCAGAGCGGCGAAGTCGGTGGTGTAAAACCGGGGACTGAGAAGCGTGTCCTCGCGCGCCATCTCGGTGGTGTCGAGGGCAGGGGCCGACACGGGCTCGCCCACGGGACGCTCGATCAGGGCCGCGGTCATGACAGTCTCCCGGAGGTGAAGCTGACCTCATAGAGGTCGGCGAGTTCGAAGTGGGCGAGAAGGCGGGTCCAGGCCTGGCGCGCCGGGCCGGCCTCGAAGATGGTCGCGGTGCGCCTCAGGCGCAGCTCTTCGCCAAAGGCGACGGTGATCGGCGGACCATGGACCCGGACCCGATCGCCGGGCGCGAAGCGGGTGGCGTCGTCCAGCTCCACATGGGCGTGCAGACTGGCGCCGGTGCAGGACACGTCGACCGTGCAGGCCACTTCCCGGCGGCGCCCGCGAAACAGGTTGAGCCCGCTCATGCCGGCCGCTCCTCGGGCGCCATCAGGGTCAGGAAGGCGGCCCGGTTGTCCCGGCCGAAGGCCTCCAGATCGATACGCCGGCCGGTCGTGGGGTCGCTCAGCAACAACCGCCCGCGGGCGCTCAAGCTGAGGATGAACGGGGCCGCCGCGCCTTCGCCGCGCATCTCCCGCGCCTTGGCCAGGCCCCGCATGACGTCGCGGACGAACCCGTCCTGGCCCGGAGCAATGCGCTTCACCACGGCCCCGTCGCCGAGGTCACGCACAAGAACAGAGCCGTCGCGCATGTCGGTGAAGGAGAGATCGCGGGTCAGGGCGGGGTGGTCGCCGGCCGTGTTTCGCGCCAGTTCGATCCGCGTCGCGCCGCTGAGGCGGCCGATCCCGGCGGCGGCGATCGCCAGGGCCATCATGGCGCCTGCCGCGATCAGGACGCCCCGGGGAAACGGCTCGGTGTCGATGGCGCTCATGCGATTTGCTCCTGCGACCTTTCCCGCGATGGGCTCAGGCGGCCCTGGCCTGACCGGCGACCAGATCAAGCTGCGCCTGTGGCGGGGCCGGACGGGCCGCCGCGCCCGACGGACGGCGCATCACCTGGCTGAGGATCTGGGCCGCCGCCTCCGCGTCGCGGACCGCTCTCAGGGTGGGTTCAGGCGCCGCCAGCCGCCAGGGCCGGGCATGCGGCCAGAGCATCAATAAGGCGATCTTGTTGGGCGCCTTGAGCTTCAGGGCCAGATTTCCGCCGCCCCCGGGCAAGGCCTCCAGGGAGGCGTCCTCGAGGACCGTGAACGGCAAATTGATGGCCTTGGTGAAGGCCGCGCCAAAGCGCAGGACCACGCGGCGATTGGTGATGGTGTAGACGGTCGTCCGGGCGTTCAGCCAGGCGAGGAAGGCCAGGACTGCGAGCCCGGCCAGGGCCAGGGGCGCGACCCCCGCCAGGCGGATGAGGATCGTCCCGGCCGCCTCGCCGGAGACCAGGCCCTCACCTGCCCGCCACAGCAGCATCAGGCCGAAATAGGCGGCCACGGCGCGGATGTGGAACGCCTGCTCGGCCAGAAGCCTCGCGTCCGGCGCGCCCTGCCACAGGATCTCCTCGCCCTCGGGAAGGTCCGCCGGCAGGCCCCGGATCGGTTCGAAGTCGTGCTCGCTCACAGCCAGGGCTCCGAACGCTCTGGCGTGGCGTAGAGCAGGCCGCCGCCGAAGAAGGCCGAAACCCGCTCTTCCTCGTCGAAGGTGATCTGATCGTCCGAGGCCAGGGTCGGGGCCTTGGCGAATTGCGCCGCCAGAAGTGCGCTGACCTCGATGGTCCGGCTGGCCTTTTTCACCTTGCACAGGGGCATGGGCGCGAGGACCGTCTTACCGTCGGCGAGCTTGACCTCGATGTAGCGGATCAGGACCTCGCCCTTGTCGATCCACACATCGCTGACCACGCCGGCGGTCTGGCCGTCGGCGCCGACCACCTTCATGCCGCGAGGGTCGGGATCCTTGGGGTCGATCGAGAACCCAGGCGCCGCGCGCAGGGGTGCGATCTTGGTTCCGTGACCCACCAGCATGTCCGGGGTCTTGGCGCGCTCGGCATAGGAGCCGGGTCCGACGCCCGCCAGAAGGGGATCGCCCGTGGGCTGCAGGGGCGAGCCGGGAGCCGGCGAGGTCCGCTTGGCCGCCAGCTTGCGGCTGTCGCGCTGGCCGTCCGGCTTGGTCACGGCGCCGCCATGGGCCAGCTTGAAGGTCTTGGGCTTGGCGGTGAAGAAGAGACCACCCGCCGGTTCAAGCCGGCCGCTGACGTCATCCTCCAGAGGGTAGCCCTCGCGTCGGTCTTCGCGGCGCAGATAGAGCACCAGACCGACGAAGAAGAGCACGAAGACGTCAAAGACCATCAGGGCGATATCGAATTCGCCGGGATGAAAGATGTTAAGCATCGCTGCCTCCTGACAGGGTCGCGTCGAAGGGTCCTGTGGCCAGGGCCGGGATAGAGGGAATGGATTCGAGCGCGTCGCCGCGCGGACGCACCAGCGGGCCCAGGGCGACCATGGTCGCCAGGAGCAGCACGAGCTCGATGAGATAGACGACGTCGTAGCCGGCGGCGCGGCTGGCCAGGGCGGGCCCCAGGAGTCCGGCCATGGCCGCGTGGGTCACGCCGTCGCTGATCAGCCCGCCAGAGGCGATGGCGACACCCGCCGCCAGGGCCTGGACCGATCCCCAGGCGCCGAGCGCCATTCCGGTGGCGTCCGCCTGAGCCATGTTCATCGAGGCGGTCAGGGTGCCGTGGGCGAACAGGCCGCCGCCGAAGCCCACCAGGGCGACGCCCAGGGCGAACAGGGCCGGAGAGGCCACCGGCGCGGCCATGAGGACGCAGGTAAAGGCGCCAAGCCCCGCCAGGGCCCCGAAGCCGGCGACGCGATAGGGGTCGGCGCCGCGATTGAGCTGCCGCGCGGCGAGGCTCAGCCCGGCCGCTCCGCCCGCCGCCAGCAGCGCGGTCAGGGTCGTGGTGGCGGCCACCGACAGATGCAGGACCTTCCCGCCATAGGGCTCCAGCAGTACGTCCTGCATGCTGAAGGCGACGGTGCCCAGGCCGATGGCGACCAGGCGTCGCGCCGCGCGCCCGATGTGCGAATAGGCCCGCCAGGACTGGGCGAAGGACGGCGCCGGCTTGGCTTCGCGCCAGCGCGCCGGGTCACGCTGTTCCTGCTTCCAAAGGGCGATCCCATTGAGCACGAGGGTCGCGGCGGCGGCGCCCTGGACCACCTGGATCAGGCGCAGCTCGCTGAAATGGGAGAGCAACAGGCCAAAGCCCACCGCGGCCACCACGGTTCCGACCAGCAGGGTGAGACAGAGCAGGGCCACGACCTTGGGCCGGGCATGGTCGGGCGCCAGATCCGTGGCCAGGGCAAGGCCCGCGGTCTGGGTGGTGTGCAGCCCGGCTCCGGCGAGCAGGAAGGCGAGGGCGGCCCCGACCTCGCCGATAACCGGCGGACCGTGACTGTCGCCCGAGAGCAGCAGGAGGGCGAAGGGCATGATCGCCAGGCCGCCGAACTGCAGCAGGGCCCCGAACCAGATGTAGGGCACGCGCCTCCAGCCAAGCACCGAGCGATGGGTGTCGGAGCGATGGCCAATGATCATCCGCGCCGGGGCGAACACCAGGGGCAGGGAGATCATGGTCGCCACGAGCGAGGCGGGAATGCCCAGCTCGACGATCATCACGCGGTTGAGCGTCCCAATCAGCAACACGGCGGTCATGCCTACCGTGACCTGAAACAGGGACAGCCGCAGAAGGCGAGACAAGGGCAGCTCCGCCGTGGCCGCGTCGGCGAACGGGAGCAGGCGTGCGCCCACATTCCGCCAGGACCAGGCGGACGCGGGGCGGGTTGGAACGGGGCGGGCCGCGTCGCTCACCGCCGCACCAGCTCCAGGGCGTGGGAGATGTAGAACCCGTTGGAGATCCGGGCGCTCCGGGCGACGCGGAAGTCCCAGAGGTCCGGCGCCGCGGCGATGGCGGCCCGCAGGCGCGGTTCGGAGACTGGCTCGATCGCCGGGGCGCGGTCCGAACGCGGGAAGATGCGCCCGGCCGTGTGCATGAGGCGCAGGGCCGCAGTCTCGGGGGCGAAGGTAAAGACCAGGGAGCGGCGCGTGCGCCGCGCCAGGGCGCCCAGCGCCCGGACAATCTCGCCTGTGGGGTAATGGATCAGCGAATCCATCGCCACCACGTGGTCGAACAGACCATGGCGCGGATCGAGGAAGTCGCCGACCCGGAACGCGACGTCTCCCAGGCCCAGATCGCCGGGCGTGCGCTGACGGGCGATGTCGATCAGGTTGGCGGCGATGTCCACGCCGGTCACCCGCGCCCCGCGCCGCGCGGCGGCGACGGCCAGGGCCCCCACACCGCAGCCTGCATCCAGCACCCGGGCCTCGTGCAGATCCGCCGGCAACCAGGACAGGAGCTGATCGCTCATGCTCTGGCGCCCGGCGCGCACGGTCTGACGGATGCCGCTGACCGGGGCGTCCGAGGTCAGACGGGCCCAGGCCTCCATCGCTGTGGCGTTGAAGTAGGTCTCAAGCCGGCTGCGGCGGTCGTCAAAGGCGACGCTGGACATCATTCGAACCCCAGGAAATCGAAAATGTCGCGGTCCTTCATCGGCGCGGCGTCACATTCGGGCCCGCCTCGCCAGAGCGCGTCGGCCAGGCGCATGTACTCGTCGAGGACGGCGGTCAGCTCGGGCGAGGTCTCCATCTCGAACAGCGTCGCCTTTTTCAGCCGGCTGCGACGGATCACGTCGAGATCGGGGAAGTGGGCCAGGCGCTCCAGGCCGACCGCGGCGTTGAACCGGTCCACCTGATCGGTCTCGCGGCTGCGATTGGCGATCATGCCGCCCAGCCGCACCTCGTAGTTGCGCGACTTGGCCTTGATGGCGGCGATGATGCGGTTCATCGCGAACACCGAGTCGAAGTCGTTGGAGGCGACGATCAGGGCGCGCTCGGCGTGCTGGAGGGGCGCCGCGAAGCCGCCGCAGACCACATCGCCAAGGACATCGAAGATGACCACGTCGGTGTCTTCGAGGAGGTGGTGCTCCTTGAGCAGCTTCACCGTCTGGCCGACGACATAGCCGCCGCAGCCGGTGCCGGCGGGCGGGCCGCCCGCCTCCACGCACATGACGCCGTTATAGCCCTCGAACACATAGTCGTCGGGGCGCAGCTCCTCGGTGTGGAACTCGACGGTCTCCAGGATGTCGATCACCGTCGGGACCAGACGCTTGGTCAGGGTGAAGGTCGAGTCGTGCTTGGGGTCGCAGCCGATCTGCAGGACGCGCTTGCCCAGACGCGAAAAGGCCGCCGAGAGGTTGGACGAGGTGGTGCTCTTGCCGATTCCGCCCTTGCCATAGACGGCGAACACCTTGGCCTGGCCGATGGTCAGGTTCGGGTCCAGGTGGACCTGCACGCTGCCCTCTCCGTCGTCGCGGCGGCGCAGGGTCTGGGGAAGTTCAAGCACGGTCATGACGGTTCAGGTCTCCTCGCCTCACGCAGCCGCCGGCACGCCCTCGAGGCGGTCCTCGAGTTCGTCATTGGCGTCGTGCAGGGCGTTCAGGGTGGCCTCGTCCGGCGTCCACAGCCGCCGTTCGGCCGCTTCGACCAGGCGCTTGGACAGCCGCGAGGCGGCGGTGGGGTTGAGCTCAGCTAGGCGGCGGCGCATGGCCGCATCGAGGACGAAGGTTTCCGTGATCCGCTGATAGATCCATGGCGCGACCTCGCCGGTGGTGGCCGACCAGCCCATGGTGTTGGTCACCTGGGACTCGATCTGCCGCACGCCCTCGGCTCCATGGCGCAGCAGGCCTTCGTACCAGCGCGGATTGAGCATCCGCGTGCGGGTCTCCAGCGCCACCTGTTCAGCCAGGGTCCGCACCTTGGCCTCGCCGGTCGTCTGGTCGCCGATATAGACGGGGGGCGCTTCGCCGCGGGCACGACGCACGGCCCGGCTGATGCCGCCCAGCGTATCGACATAGTGGTCGATGCTGGTGACGCCGAGCTCGACGGATTCCACGTTCTGATAGGCGAAGTCGACGCCCTTGAGGATCGCGCCCAGCATGGCCGACTGCTTCACCGGCGCGCCGCTGACGCCATAGGCGAAACATTTGCGCGCCTGATAGGCGTCGGCCAGTTCGTCTTCGTTCTGCCAGACGCCGGAATCGATCAGCTGATTGACATTGGCCCCGTAGGCCCCTTCGGCGTTGGAGAAGACCCGCAGGGCGGCGGTCTGAAGGTCGCAGTTGTGCTCGGCCTGATGGGCCAGGGCGCGCTTGCGGATGAAATTGAGATGCGGCGGCTCGTCCGCCTGAGCGGCCAGCCAGGCCGCCTCGGCCAGCATCCGGGTCTGCAGGGTCAGAAGGTCACGGAAAATACCCGACAGGGTCATCACCACGTCGACCCGCGGCCGACCGAGCGTCTCCAGCGGGATGAGTTCGGCCCCACAGATCCGGCCATAGGAGTCGAGCCGCGGACGCGCGCCCATGAGGTGCAGGGCCTGGGCGATAGGCGCGCCCTCGCTCTTGAGGTTGTCCGAGCCCCACAGGACCAGAGCGACCGATTCCGGCGTGCGTCCGGTTTCGGCCCGATGTCGCGCCAGCAGCAACTCGGCGTGGCGGGCGCCCTCGCGCAGGGCGAAGGGGCTGGGCAGAAGGAAGGGGTCAAAGCCGTTGAGATTGCGCCCGGTGGGCAGAACGGCGGGGGTTCGGGCGAGGTCGCCGCCCGGAGCGGGCCGGATGAAGCCGCCGTCCAGGGCGTGGAGAAGGGCGGGGATCTCCGAGTCGGTGCGCAACAGACGGTCGGCCTGGGCGAGATCGGCCATCAGGGCCAGGGTCTCGGGGCTGCGCTTGACGCCTCCCGCCGCCAAAGCCGCCTCAGGCGTGGCGCCGGCGATCAGGGCCTCGAGGCTGGCCCGTGGCGGTGTGCACCCGCGCGCCTGGGCCATGGCGTCCAGCAGGTCGGCCCGCTCGGGCGCGCTGGGCGGTTCGCCCACCACATGCAGGCCCGTGGGGATCAGGGTGCGCTCCAGTTCGTCCACCCGGCGGAACAGGGGATCGATGAACGCCTCGCCCCCGACCGCGGGGTCCGGCTCGATCGCCAGGTCCAGGGCGCGGGCCTGATCGGCGATCAACGCCACGAGCCCGGCCCGCTCGTGGGCCGCGTCCGGGGCGGCGGCGCGCAGGCGGCGCAGCGAGGCCTTAAGCTCCACCAGGCCGCGATAGAGGCCCGCCTCGCCAATCGGCGGGGTCAGGTGGCTGACGAGGACAGCCGCCGAACGGCGCTTGGCCAGGGCCCCTTCGGAGGGGTTGTTGGCGGCGTAGAGATAGATGTTCGGCGCATCGCCGATCAGGCGCTCGGGCCAGCAGGCGCCGGTCAGTCCGACCTGTTTGCCGGGCATGAACTCCAGCGCGCCGTGCATGCCAAAATGCAACACCGCATGGGCGGCGAAGTCCTCGCGCAGATAGCGATAGAAGGCGGAAAAGGCGTGGGTCGGGGCGAAGCCGCGCTCGAACAGCAACCGCATCGGGTCGCCCTCATAACCAAAGCCTGGCTGGATCCCGACGAACACGTTGCCAAAGGCCATGCCCTGGATGAACAGGGAGCTGGAATCCGAAAGCTGCCGACCTGGGGCGGGTCCCCACTGGGCCTCGATTTCTTTCAGATGGGGCTCGCGGCGGATGTGCTCCTCGGCCGGCACCCGGCGCCAGACATGCGCGTCGGTCCCATAGCGTTCGGAATTGCCGCCCAGCAGGCGCGCCCGCAACTCCTCCACCGAGGCCGGAGCGTCCACCTTGTAGCCGGCCGCGCGCATGGCCCCCAGCAGGTTGAACAGCGAGGCGAAGACCGAGAGATAGGCCGCGGTCCCCGTGGCCCCCGCCTGGGGCGGGAAGTTGAACAGGCTGATGGCGATGCGTCGCTCGGACCTTGGCGTCCGCCGCAGTTCGACCAGCCGCGCGACCCGCGCGGCCAGGGCCTCGGCCCGCTCCGGGCAGGGCCTCATCCGCGAGGCCTGAGGCCCGGCCTCGCCCCGGCAGCCGCGCCCACAACCCTGGCAAGCCGCGCCCGAGCCGTTGGACCGTCCGCCGAACACGGTCGGCGCGATGGCGCCATCCAGCTCGGGGATCGCCACCATGATGGTGGCTTCCACCGGCGACAGGCCGGCCGCCGACGCGCCCCAGGCCTCGAGAGTCTGAAACTCCAGGGGCTGGGCGGCGATATAGGGGACGTCGAGCCGCGCCAGGGCCTCTTCCGCCGCGCGCGCGTCATTATAGGCCGGTCCGCCGACCAGGGAGAACCCGGACAGGGACACCACCGCGTCGACCCGCGCCTCGCCGTTCTCCATGAAGTATCGGTCGATCGCCGGTCGCCCATCGAGGCCGCCGGCGAAGGCGGGAATGACCTTGAGCCCGCGCGCCTCCAGGGCCGCGATCACGCCGTCATAATGACCCGCATCGTCGGCCAGTACGTAGGAGCGCAGCAGAAGAAGCCCCACCGTCCCGGCCGGCTTGCGCGATGGGCGCGGCAGGTCGCGCGCCTCGGTCGCAATCCGCCCCGGCAGGCGTGGATGATAGAGCCCGAGTTCGGGGTAATCCTTGGGCGGAGCGGCCGCCACGACGCCGCGCAGAGCCTTGCGCGGGCCATCGGCGTAACGGTTCACCAGGAACCGCACCATGGCCTCGAGATTGTCCTGAGAGCCCGACAACCAATACTGCAGGGTCAGGAAATAGGCCCGCAGATCCTGGGCCGCGCCGGGGATGAAGCGCAGGAGCTTGGGCAGGCGGCGCAGCATGGCCATCTGGCCGGCGCCCGAACTCTTCTGACGACCTCCGCGAAGGCGCTTGAGCAAGGCCAGAGGCCCCTTGTCCGCGCCGTCCATCCGAAGGCCGCCGAGCCGGGTCAGTCGGATCACCTCAGAGGCCGACATCAGGGCGACCAGCGCGTCGCAGGACGCCCGCCGCGCCTCAAGAGCCGGAAGGATCGCGCGGACCTGATCCTCCATGAACATCATGGACACGACCAGGATGTCGGCGGCCGCGATATCGGCCAGGCAGCGATCCAGGGCGGCCCTGTCGGACGACCAGTCGGTGGCGGCGTGCAGGGCGAGGGTCAGGCCGGGGATGTCCCGCGCCAGATTCGCGCCGGCGCGAGCGGTCACACCCGCCAGATGCCGGTCGAGGGTGATGATCACCACCCGGACGGGCGGGCTGGCTGTCGCCGCCGCGCGCATGGGGCTAGTGACTCCGGGCATAGTGGCTCCGGGCGTCGTAGAGCGTGTCCAGCTCGATAAGCGCGAGGCCCCGGGCGGTGGCGAAGGCCTCCGTGTTCCGCCGCGCCTTTCCCCGCACAAAGAACGGAATCTTGGCGAGCTCGGCCTCCGCCTCCGGAGTCCAGCGTCCGCCGCTTGCCGGGTCCGTCGTCCCAGAGGCGAGGGGCGCGGGCTCAGGCGCCGTTGCGGCGGGCGCGGCCGCGCCAAGGTGCGACAGGCCGGCGGCGTCGTTGAATTCGAAGTCCTCGCGGAACATGGCCAGGAGGTGCTCCTCCAGCCCCATGGCCAGCGGGTGCACCCAGGTGTCGAACAGGACATTGGCCCCTTCGAAGCCCAGTTGGGGGGCATAGCGGGCGGGGTAGTCCTGCACGTGAGCCGGCGAGGAGATCACCGCGCAGCCGATGCGCAGGCGCTTGGCGATATGCCGCTCCATCTGCGTGCCAAGCACGAGTTCGGGCTGCAGGGCGGCGATGGTCCGCTCCACCTCGAGATAGTCATCGGTCAACAGGGGCTCGACGCCGAGCTCGGCGGCCACGGCGCGGATTTCACGGGCGAATTCGCGGTTGTAGGCGCCCACACCCACGACCTCGAACCCCATCTCGTGCGCGGCGACCCGTGCGACGGCGGCGGCCCGATTGGCCTCGCCAAAGACGAATACCCGCTTGCCGGTGAGGTAGTTGGAATCCACCGAACGCGACCACCAGGGGAGGCGCGAGCCCTCGCGGGCGAGGACCGGCTCGGGATCCAGGCCGCACAGGGCCGCGACCTCGGCGATAAAGGCGCGGGTTCCGGCCACGCCCAGGGGTTGGGTGCGTACGGCGGGCTGCCGCCAGGTCCGCTCCAGCCAGGCCGCCGTGGTTTCGGCGATCTCGGGATAGAGGACGACGTTGAAGTCGGCGTCTGGCAGGCGGGCGATATCCGCGGCCTTGGCCCCGAGCGGCGCCACCACGGCCACCTCGACGCCCAGGCTCTCCAGCAGCCGGGTGATTTCGGTCACGTCGTCGCGATGGCGAAAGCCCAGGGCCGTGGGGCCCAGAAGGTTGCAGGTGGGCCGCCGGGCCGCCGCGTCTTTCGTCCCGGCCTTGCCCGTCCTCGTTTCGTCCGCGCCCGCCCCGTCGGCCGGCGCCGCCAGCTTGCGGACCACCTGATAGAAGGTCTCCGAAGCGCCCCAGTGTTCCTTCTTCTGATAGGAGGGCAGCTCCACGGGGATCGCGGGGATCGAAAGGCCGAGGGCGCGGGTCAGGCCGCCGGGATCGTCCTGAATGAGCTCCGCGGTGCAGGAGGCGCCCACGATCAGGGCGTCCGGAGCGAACCGGGCGACGGCGTCGGCGGCGGCGCGCTTGAAGATCTCCGCCGTGTCGGTCCCAAGGTCACGCGCCTGGAAGGTGGTGTAGGTCACCGGTGGGCGATGGTCGCGCCGCTCGATCATGGTGAACAAGAGGTCGGCATAGGTGTCGCCCTGCGGCGCGTGCAGGACGAAATGCACACCGTCGAGCGCGGTGGCCACCCGCATGGCGCCCACATGCGGCGGGCCCTCATAGGTCCAGACCGCCAGCTTCATGCCGCCAGCCCCTTCAGCCGCGCACGCCGCGCCAGGGGCCGCGAGAACAGGGCCGCCAGGTCGCCGGCCTGCTCGAAGCCGTGAACGGGCGAGAAGACCAGCTCGATCGACCATTTGGTGGCGACGCCCTGCGCCTCCAGGGGGTTGGCGAGGCCCAGACCGCAGACCGCCAGATCGGGCCGGTCGGCGCGGCAGCGATCAAGCTGGCGCTCCACATCCTGGCCCTCGACCAGGCGAACCTCCGCCGGTAGACGCTCCAGTTCCGGGCCCACCAGATCGCGGTTGAGATAAGGGCTGGCCACTTCCACCGGGATCGCGCCCAGCTCCTCATGCAGGAAGCGCGCAAGGGAGGGTTCAAGCTGGGAGTCGGGGAAGAAGAAGACCCGGCGGTCCTGCAACAGGGCCCGATGCGCGGCGACGGCCTGGCGACCCCGCTGCTGGGCCGGCGCCACCGCCCCGGCGAAGCGCTGGGGCGAGACGCCAAAGGCCAGGGCCGCGGCCTCCAGCCAGGCCGTGGTTCCCTCGACACCGAACGGGAACGGCGCCGCGAGGCGTCGGGCGCCGCGGTCCTCGAGCCTGAGAGCGGTATCGCCGAGGAAGGGCTGGGCCAGGAGCACGCGTGTCTGTGGCCCGATCGCCGGAAGGGCGTGCGAGCGCCGTCCGGGCAGGAAGGCCACCGGCCCGATCCCCAGAGCGTCGAACAGCCGATGGAACTGGTCCTCGACAATGTCCGGCAGGGCCCCGGCGATCAGCAGGGACGGGGCCGCGTCCGGCGCCTCCGGCGGGCACTCCGCCACCAGGGCGGCGAGGCAGGCGTCCTCGCCCTGGGTGAAGGTCGTCTCGATGCCGCTACCGCTATAGCTGAGCACCCGCAGACCGGGCCCATGCTGCGCGGTCAGGCGCTGCGCCGCCCGGGAAAGGTCAAGCTTGATTACCTCGGAGGGGCACGAGCCCACCAGGAACAGGGTGCGGATATCGGGCCTGCGGGCCAGGAGATCCCCCACCACCCGGTCGAGCTCGGCATTGGCGTCGGCCATGCCGGCCAGGTCGCGCTCTTCAAGGATGGCCGTGGCGAAGCGCGGCTCGGCAAAGATCATGACGCCCGCCGCCGACTGGATCAGGTGGGCGCAGGTGCGCGAGCCGACCACAAGAAAGAAGGCGTCCTGAATCTTGCGGTGCAGCCAGACGATTCCGGTCAGGCCGCAGAACACCTCGCGCTGACCCCGCTCACGCAGGACCCCGCTGG
Organism: Caulobacteraceae bacterium; assembly: GCA_027452265.1. Lineage (GTDB taxonomy): Bacteria > Pseudomonadota > Alphaproteobacteria > Caulobacterales > Caulobacteraceae > Acaudatibacter. The sequence continues at coordinate 92,922 of DAIDGR010000041.1, read as the reverse complement.
CCCCCGGCGGCTGGGCGTTCGCATCGGGGCGCCGCAGGGCCAAGGAGGCGCTCACCTGACGGTTCCAGGCTCCGTCGGAGGCCAGCCGCTCGACACGCCCCCGCTCGACACGCCCCCGTCCAGCCGCGCCGCGCGCAGCTTGAGCAGGAACTGACCGGCATTGATCACGTAGACGCCATAGGCGGCGATGGCGATCCACATCTGTTGGCGAGGATCGGCCAGACCGCCGATCAGGGTCACGAGATAGGTGGTTTGCAGGGCCAGGACGAGAAGGCTGAACACGTCCTCCCAGAAGAAGGCACGCGCGAACAGCCACTTGCCGAACACCGCCTTCTCCCAGATCGAGCCGGTGATCATGATGGCGTAGAGCAGACCAGTCTTGACCAGGATCGACGCCGTCGCCGCGCCATATCCGCTTCCGGTCCTCAGATAGCTCAGGACCAGGACGAGGCTGACGGCGAAGGCGAGAAACTGCAGCGGGGCCAGGATCGCCTGCACCCGGGTCCAGGGCGAATCGTCGCGGCGGCGGCGCTCCTCGGCCGAATAGAGCGGTATGCGGCGGGCGAGCGCCTTGCGCGCCGGAGCGCGAACCTGGTCCGGATGCAGCCCGATATGGGACTGCCAGACGCAGGGCGCGAAACGCTCCGTGAGGTCATCCAGCCATCCGCCGAAGGCGAGGGGAGACATCCGCGCCGCTACGCCATTGGACTGAAGGACTCGCCGGTCCGGGCCGCTTTCGATCATGGCCACCCTCCCAAGGCGTGGACGCCCACAATCGAACCCTAGGGCGAGGCCGCGCGATGTGTCAAGCAAACTAGGCGTCTAATCAACTTGACACTTTTGACATCACGGAAGATTTGTCTTGCGGGGCGGTTCGTTCCGTGCGGTTCATATGAAAAGTATGGCCTGTAGGCGCCCAAACAGGGCTGTCCTGAAGGGCGGAGGAACGGCCCAAAAGGCTGAGGCGCAGGGGGTCTCCTGCCCTATGGTGCGCGACCGCGAGCGTCCGCGGTTGGTCTCAAGGTCCGGGGCAGTCGCGGCTCATCATGGCTAGTTTTCCTTTTTCGATTCTTGGCGGGAGGAGCCGTCGTCCGGGCCCTCTCCGCCTCGACCTTGGCCTGTTTCAGCGCCGTGCCCGGAGCCCGGGCGCGGAGATCGGGGGCGGACTCGCCCGGATGGTCGAGAGCGAGATCATTCCTCGCCTGATGCTGGCCCACCGCTCTTCGGCGGCGAACGACGACGGCCGGCGCGCCTTGAAGCCGGTCCTTGGGGAAGAAACCACCGACGCCTTCGCCCGGCTCGCCGCAAGTCATGACTCTCAATCCTTGGTCGCGTTTGTGGGCGACCTGCTTTCCGCGGGTGTGTCGCGCGAGCAGATCTTGATGGACCTTTTGGTCCCCACAGCCCGACGCCTCGGGGAGTATTGGAACGACGATACCGCCTCCTACGCCGATGTTACGGTCGGGCTGGGCCGGCTGCAGCAACTCGTCCGGACCCTGGGCGGCGCGCCGATGGAGAACGATGTCGAGGGCGGCTCGGCCCTGGCGGCTGTGTTCGCGCCGGCGCCCGACGAGCAGCACACATTTGGATTGTTTGTCGTCGAGGACTGTTTCCGCCGCGCCGGCTGGCGGACCTGGATCGAGACCTCGCCCCACCAGGACGATTTGCTCGAGACCGTCCGCCTGCACTGGTTCGATGTCTTCGGCCTTAGCGCCTCGAGCGACATCCCGCCCGCGCGGGTTGCGCAGCAGATCCGCGAGGTGCGCGCCGCGTCGCGCAATCCCGATTTGTATGTCGTGTGCGGCGGCCGCCTCAGCCTCGAACAACCTGAGTTCGCCAAGGCCGTCGGCGCCGACGCCCGCGCCGAAGACGGCGATCATGCCTTGCTTGTGGCTCACCAGGCCTTGCTTCTTGGGGGCAATGCTCTTAGGCGCGAAGCATAGGACACGCTCCTCACTCTTTTCCGCAGGTCGCAAATTCGTCGATGGAAGGCTCCGCCCCTCCGATTGCTGACCCCGGACGCGGATTCGTCCGTAGCTCCCTGGGTGTTCTGACGGCGGACATCGCCGAGTCCGTGGTGACCGCGGGCGGTGATCTGGCCTTGGTCATCGACCGCGACGGCGTGATCCGCGATTTGGCGCTCGGCAATTCCGCAATCCCCAGAGACGACGTGCTGGCCTGGCTTGACCGGCCCTGGTCCGACACGGTCACCGTCGAGAGCCGCCACAAGGTGGATGAGATGCTGCGGGACGCCCTTGCTGTGGGCCGCACCCGCTGGCGCGAGGTCAATCAGGTCACCCCGTCCCACAACTCGATGATGATGCGCTTTGTCGCCGTCGACGCCGGCCGCGACGGTGAGGTGATCGCCATCGGCCGCGACGACCGCGCCACCGTGGACATCCAGCAGCGTCTGGTGGAGGCGCAACAGTCGCTCGAGCGCGAATATGCCCGCCTGCGCGACGCCGAGTTCCGGTATCGGCTGTTGTTCCGCACCTCCACCGAGGCGGTGATCGTGGTCGACGCCGCCACGCGCAAGATCGTCGAGGCCAATCCGGCGGCTGAGGCCTTGCTCGGCGAGGGCCGGAAGGCCTCGCCCGGCGGTCTGTTCAGTCGCCTGTTCGACGCGCAAAGCCAGGAGACGATCTCCGGGCTTCTGGCGGCCACGACACCCCAGGCCGACCCCACCCCCGTCCGCCTCGTCGGACAGGATCATGAGGTCCTCGCCCAGGCTTCGCTGTTCCGCCAGGATCGCCAGACCCAGCACCTGGTGCGCCTCATCCCGCCTTCGGCGAGCGCCAGCGAGGGCGATGCGCGCCTCAAGGGCGTGCTTGAGCGCATGCCGGACGCGTTTCTGATCACCACGGCGTCGCTTGAGATTCTGACCGCCAACACCGCCTTTCTCGACCTCGTCCGTCTGGCGCATCTGGATCAGGTCAAGGGCCAGCCCCTGACCCGGTTCCTTGGGCGTGAGGGGATCGATCGCAACATCCTGATCAGCAATCTTCGCGACCACGGCGTGGTGCGGAACCTCGGCGCCAGCCTGCGCAATGCCCTGGACGAGATCGAGGACGTCGAAGTGTCGGCCGTGGCGGCGCCAGACGGCAAGGAGACCTGCTTTGGGTTCACCCTACGCCGGGTGGTGCGGCGGGCCGGCGGCCGGCCGGAAAGCTCGCCCGAACTCCGGCGGTCCGTGGAGCAGCTGACGGAGCTGGTCGGCCGGGTGAAGCTCAAGGACCTCGTGCGCGAAACCACGGACCTGGTTGAGCGGCTCTGCATCGAAGCGGCGCTCGACCTGACCAAGGACAATCGCGCCTCGGCCGCCGAAGTGCTCGGACTGAGCCGTCAGAGCCTCTATTCCAAGATGCATCGCTTCGGCCTGGTGACGCCGCAGAACGAGGGCAAGTAACCGGCGCCGCGCGCCTCGCCGCCCCGTGCCGCGACGTGCCGCGACGTGTCAATTCGGATTGACAGTATGGGGCGTCAAACCTAACCCTATCGCCTATGAGCGATCTGGCGGTCCGGTCTGTTGTCGCCTCCGAACGCTCTCCGGACAGGGGCCGGAGCCCGGCGCCCCAGGTCGCGTCCCGACGGTGGCCCCAGCCCGCGGCGATGCTGGAGCTGCTCAAGCCGATCACCTGGTTTCCGCCCATGTGGGCGTTTCTATGCGGCGTCGCCTCGTCGGGTGCGCCGCTCAGTCGCACCTGGCCGATGGCCCTGGCGGGGATGGTTCTGGCGGGGCCGGCTCTGTGCGGCGCCAGCCAGGTGGTCAACGACTGGTTCGACCGCCATGTGGACGCCATCAATGAGCCGAACCGGCCGATCCCGTCGGGCCGCGTCCCTGGCCGCTGGGGCCTCGGCCTCGCCATCCTGTGGACCTGCCTGTCTCTGGGCCTCGCGGCGACCCTGGGGCCGGTGGTGCTCGCCGCGGCGGCGCTCGGCCTGATCCTCGCCTGGCTCTACAGCGCTCCGCCGCTTCGCCTGAAGGCCCAGGGCTGGTGGGGGCTGGCTTCGGTCGCCCTCTGCTATGAGGGCCTCGCCTGGTTCACCGGCGCCGCCGCGACCCTTCGCGCCTTTCCGGATCTGCGCGTTGTGGCCCTGGCGGGCCTCTACAGCATCGGCGCCATCGGCATCATGATCCTGAACGATTTCAAGGCCGTCGAAGGCGACCGCCAGATGGGGGTGCGCACGGTCCAGATCGAGCTTGGGATCGAGAACGCGGCCTGGCTGGCGGCGATCCTTATGGCCGCGCCGCAACTGGACGTGATCGCGCTCCTGATCGCGTGGGGCCACGCCTGGGCCGCGGGTCTGGTCGGGGCGGTCCTGGCGGCGCAACTGGTTCTGATGCGCCGGTTCGTGGCCGATCCCAGCCGGCGGGCGGTGATGTTCAGCGGCTTTGGCGTCGCGCTCTACGTCCTGGGTATGATGGCCAGCGGCGTCGCGGTGGGCATGGCCGGAGGGGTGACATGACGCCGGCGCCTCTCGGCTGGCTGGGCATCGTCCGGCTGGGCCTCGTTCAGGCGGCCATTGGCGCGGTGTTCGCTCTGACGACCCTGACTCTCAACCGGGTCATGGTGGTGGAGTATGGCGTTCCCGCTGTGATCCCCGCCGGTCTCGTGGCGTGGAACTACATCGTCCAGCTTGCCCGCCCCGGCTTCGGGCATGGATCGGACGCGGGCGGACGCCGCAGCCCGTACATTGTTGGCGGCATGGGTGTGCTGGCCCTGGGCGCCATCCTCGCCGCCGACGCCGCGACCCTGATCTCCGCCCAGCCCGGGATGGGCGTGCTGCTGGGCCTTTTCGCCTACACCCTGATCGGGGCCGGCGTGGGGGCGGCAGGAACCGGCCTCCTGGCGCTTCTGGCCGTGCGCACCGCGCCGGAGCGGCGCGCCGCCGCCGCCGCTATCACCTGGATCATGATGATCGCCGGCTTCATTCTCTATGCAGCCGTGACCGGGGTCAGCCTGCAGGGTTTCTCGGCTCAGCGCCTGGCCCTCACCGCCTCGGGGGTCGCCGGTGTGGCGTTCCTGACCGCCATTCTCGCGGTCCGCGGCGCCGAGCCCGCCGGGATCGCCGACGCGCCTCAGGCCCGCGCCAGCCGCGCCCCCTTTGGCGAGGTCATCCGCGCCATCTGGCGCGACCCTCTGGCCCGGGGATTCACCCTCTTCATTTTCGTCTCCATGCTCGCCTTCAGCGCCCAGGAGCTGCTGATCGAACCCTTCGCCGGCCTCGTCTTCCACCTGACCCCGGCCCAATCGGCCCAGCTGAGCGGCGTCGAGAAGGGGGGCGACCTCCTGGGCATGATCGTGTTCGGCCTTCTGGGCGCTCGCCGCCGCGGTCCGCGCGCGCCGTGGATGCGGCGATGGACGGCCGCGGGCTGCGTCGGGTCTGGCCTCGGGCTGCTGGGACTGATGGCCGGCGCCTCCATGGGGACGAGTTGGCCCCTGGCGATCAATCTGTTCATCCTCGGCTTCGCCAACGGTGTCTTCGCCGTGTCCGCGATCGGCTCGATGATGGGCCTGGCGGGCGCTCAGGAGAGCGCCCATGCCGGCGCGCGCATGGGGGTCTGGGGCGCGTCCCAGGCCCTGGCCTTCGCCATCGGCGGATTTGTCGGGGCGGGATTGGTCGAGGTGTTGCGCGACACCCTGCGCGTCGCCGCGCCGGCTTTCATGGCGGTGTTTGCGCTGGAGGCCGGGTTGTTCCTGATGGCGGGTCTTCTGGCCGCACGCCTGACGCCAGAGGCGAGCCCCAGGGCTCCTGCGAATCTGGCCGGCGCCTTACCCCTGGGAGGGGCAAGCTGATGAGTGCACGTCACCCCATATTCGATGTCGTCGTGATCGGCGGCGGGCCCTCCGGCGCCACGGCGGCGGATGATCTGGCCCGGATGGGGCGCTCGGTTCTGCTTCTCGACAAGCCGGGGCGGATCAAGCCATGCGGCGGGGCCATTCCCCCGCGCCTGATCCGTGATTTCGCCATCCCGGACCATCTCCTGGTCGCCCGGGCGCAGCGCGCGCGAATGATCTCGCCGGCGTCGCGCGAGGTCGATATGCCCATCGAGGGCGGCTTTGTCGGCATGGTTGATCGCGCCGACTTCGACGCCTGGCTCCGAGAGCGCGCGGCTCGCGCCGGCGCCTCCCGCCGGGACGGGACGTTCGAGCGGCTGGAACGCGACGATCAGGGTCGCGCTGTCGTCTGCTACCGGCCCACCGACCCCGCCGGCCGCGCCCTTGGCGAGGGCGAGGCCGCCTTGCAGCGGATCACCGCCCGGGCCGTGATCGGCGCCGATGGGGCCCGTTCGCAAGTCGCGCGCCAGGCCCTGCCCGACGTCGAACGCACACCGTGCGTGTTCGCCTATCACGAGATCATCGAAAGTCCGCCCTCGGGCGAGGCGGGCTTTGCCGCCGACCGTTGCGATGTGTTCTATCAGGGACAGCTCTCGCCCGATTTTTACGCCTGGATCTTCCCGCACGGGGATACGGCGAGCGTCGGGGTCGGCAGCGCCCTGAAGGGGTTTTCGCTGCGGGGCGCGGTCACGGCGCTCAGGCGCCAGTCCGCCCTGGAGGGGCGCCGCACCATCCGCCGCGAAGGCGCCCCGATCCCCCTGCGTCCGCTCAAGCGCTGGGACAATGGTCGTGATCTCGTGGTCGCCGGTGATGCGGCCGGCGTCGTGGCCCCGGCCTCGGGCGAAGGCATCTACTACGCCATGGCGGGGGGACGCTTCGCCGCCGACGCGGTGCACCAGTTTTTGCGCGACGGCGATCCGCGGGCTCTGGGTCAGGCGCGCCGCGCCTTCATGCGCCAGAACCGTCAGACCTTCATGGTTCTGGGGATCATGCAGCACTTCTGGTACCGCAGCGACAAGCGCCGTGAGAGCTTCGTCAAGATGTGCGCCGATCCCGATGTCCAGCGGCTGACCTGGCAGGCCTATATGAACAAGGAACTGGTGCGCGCCGACCCGGCCGCCCATGCCCGGGTGTTCTTCAAGGATCTGGGGCACCTCCTTGGCCTGTCGCCGGCCTAGGAGCGTGAGCGTGGGCGCCAACGTCCCTGAGCGCGAGGCCCGCCCATGATGGCGCCGGACCGGGCCGTGGATCTCGTTCTTGGGGTCATGGTCGCCGAGCTGTTGATTCTCGGTTGGCGTGCGCCGGGGCGTCGCGGCGAGCTCCTCCTCGCCCTGGCGCCTGGGTTCTGCCTGGCCCTGGCGCTGCGTGCGGCCGTGGGCGACGATCCTGGCGGCCACCCTCAAACCGTGGGATGGGTGGGGTTGTGTCTGCTCGCCGCCCTCCCGTTTCACCTCGCCGACCTCTCGCGGCGCGGCCTTCTGACCCTTCGCCTGAAGAGCCCCCATGCCGCGTGACCAGGCTGAGCTTAACCCGCGCCGGGTTTCCGGGGGCGCGCCGGTGACCGCCCGTCCGGTCTATCCCTTCACCGCCATTGTCGGTCAGGACGAGATGCGCCTGGCCCTGACCCTGGCGGCCGTGGATTCGAGCCTCGGCGGGGTGATGGTGTTTGGAGATCGGGGGACCGGCAAGTCGACCGCGATCCGCGCCCTGGCCGCCCTGCTGCCGCCGCTGGAGACTCTGGAGGGGTGTCGCTTCCGCTGCGATCCGGTTCGGGACGGCGCCTGTCAGGACGACTGCCCGCTCAGGGAGGGACGCGCGTCCGCCCGGGTGATCGCCGCCCCGACGCCGGTGGTTGATCTTCCGCTGGGCGCCACGGAGGATCGTGTGGTCGGCGCGCTGGACCTCGAACGGGCCCTGGCCCACGGGGAGAAGCGGTTCGAGCCTGGGCTCCTGGCGCGCGCTCATCGCGGCTTTCTCTATGTGGACGAGATCAATCTCCTTGAGGACCATCTGGTCGATCTGCTGCTCGACGTGGCGGCCTCCGGCGAGAACGTGGTTGAGCGCGAGGGCCTCAGCGTGCGCCATCCGGCGCGCTTCGTCCTGATCGGCAGCGGAAATCCCGAAGAGGGCGAGCTTCGGCCCCAGCTTCTGGATCGCTTCGGCCTTTCCGTGGAGGTGGCCTCGCCCCGGACCGTGGACGAGCGGGTGGAGGTGGTGCGTCGCCGCGATGGGTTCGACCGTGACCCGGCCCGGTTTCTCAAGGCCTGGGAGGCTGAGGAGGTGAAATTGCGCGACGCCATCCTCGCCGCCCGGGGACGCGTGGCCAGGGTCCGTACGCCCACCCGGGTGCTGGAGGCGGCCGCGCGACTCTGCCTGGCGATCGAAGCCGACGGCCTGCGCGGCGAGCTGACCCTCATCCGGTCCTCCCGAGCCTTGGCCGCGTTCGAGGGCGCCACTGCGGTCAGCCTGGCGCATCTGCGCCGTCTGGCGCCCCTGGCCTTGCGTCATCGTCTGCGGCGCGACCCCCTGGACGAGGCTGGCGCCACGGTGCGCATCCAACGCGCCCTGGACGACCTCCTGCCGCCGTGACCGCCGCCCGCCCGGTCCGACCGGGGGCGCCCGACGCCCATGCCAGCTCCGAAGGGAACGCCTGGGCTGACGCCTGTCTGGCCGTGCGCCTGCTCGCCCTCGATCCGGCGGGGCTGGGGGGCGCGATCCTCAAGGGAGGGCCAGGGCCCGCCCGCGAGGACTGGACTGCCGCGCTCGTCCGGCTTCTCTCGCCGGGGGGCCCGGTCAGGAAGGCCCCCATGGGCATTGCCGATGACGCCTTGTTGGGCGGCCTCGATCTCGCCGCCAGCCTGACCCTTGGCCGCCCCGTCGCCCGCGTCGGCCTCATGGCCCAGGCGGACGGCGGCCTCCTCATCCTGCCCTCGGCCGAACGGCTTGGGCCGGAGATCGCCTCCCGCCTCGCCGCCGCGCTCGATCAGGGCGAAGTGAGCGTCGAGCGTGAGGGGCTCAGTTTCAGGGCGTCCGCCCGGATCGCCCTGGTGGCTTATGACGAGTCGCGCGCCGATGTGGATGAGGACGGCTTGGGGCTCGCGCCGGGTCTCGCCGATCGTCTCGCCTTTCACCTCACCCTGTCGGACCGACAGGCGCGAACAGCCGCGGGACGCGCCGCCGCGATCGCGGGCGAGGGGAGCCTCGCCAAGGCGCGAGCGCGACTGGCGCGCATGGGACCTGCCGATCGGGAGGTGGTGGAGGGTCTTTGCGCGGCCGCCGAGGCCTGGGGTGTCGGCTCTCCCCGGGCGGCGCTCTTCGCCCTGAGGGTCGCCCGGGCCCATGCGGCGCTGCGTGGCGCCCCCCATCCAGGGTCTGAAGACGCCGTCGCCGCCGCGCGCCTCGTCCTGGCCCCTCGCGCTCTCCGCCTGCCGTCGGGGGACGACGCGGCCCCTGCCCCCCCGCCGCCTGACGCGGCCGCGTCACAGGACGACCCGGCGCCAGAGGATCCGGCTCAGGAGGAGCGCGAGGCCGAGACCGGCTTGGCGGATCTGCTGGTGGAGGCGGTGCGAACGGGCCTGCCGCCACAGCTGCTGGCCGCTCTGTCCGACGCTGGACCGGCGGGTCTGACGGCGGGCGCGCGCAACAGAGGCGGACGGACCGAAGCCCCACGCGGCGCCCCGCGCGGCTCGCGGCCCGGCCGTCTGAAGCCGGGCGATCGCCTGGATGTGCCCGCCACCCTGCGCGCCGCCGCTCCGTGGCAGACCCTGCGGGGCGCCCCCGTGGACGGGCGAGGGACGCGTCGGCGCCTTGCGGTCCGGGCCGAGGACTTCCGCCTGCGTCGATTCACCCGGGCGCCGGAGACCACAACCATCATTGCCGTCGACGCGTCGGGTTCAACGGCGGTCAATCGTCTGGCCGAGGCCAAGGGCGCGGTGGAGCTGCTGCTGGCCCGGGCCTATGTCGACCGGGCTCACGTCGCCCTGGTCGCGTTTCGCGGCGTCTCGGCCGAGGTGCTGTTGCCTCCCACCCGTTCGCTGGCGCGGGCCAAGCGCTGCCTGTCGGGCCTGGCCGGCGGCGGCGGCACGCCCCTGGCGGCAGGGGTGGAGATGGCCTGGCGCCTGGCCCTCGCCGAGCGCGCCCGGCGCAAACGGCCCCGGCTGGTGATCCTCACCGATGGCCGCCCCAATATCGGGCTCGACGGGGCGCCGGGCCGCGAGCAGGCGGCGACCGACGCCCTGGCCGCCTGCCGGCGCGTGGCCGCCAGTGGTCTGGAGGCCATCTATGTCGACGCGGCCCCGCGTCCCGCGCCGGACGGGGATCGCTTCGCCAAGGCCATGGGCGCGCGCTACGCCCCTCTGCCGCTGGCGCGCGCGGGCGCCGTGGCGGAGCTGATCGGCGGCGGGGCCCGGGGCTCCGCACCGATGGCCTGACGTGGCCCGGCCCGACTGGTCGCGCGAGGGGCGCACCTGGCCCAACCGGGAGGCGAGCCGATTCGTCTCCGCCGGCGGGCTCGACTGGCACGTTCAGGTCATGGGCCAGGGACCGGATCTGATTCTGGTTCATGGAACGGGCGCCGCCAGCCACTCCTGGCGCGACGTGGCGCCGCGCCTCGCGGCGCGCTTTCGGGTCATTGTCCCCGATCTTCCGGGCCATGGCTTCACGTCCATGCCGCCGGCGCGCGGCCTGACCCTGCCGGGGATGGCGACGGCCCTGCGCGACCTGTTGGCCGCGCTCGAGGCGCGGCCGGCGGGAGTGGTCGGCCACTCGGCCGGCGCCGCCGTCGCCCTGCGCCTCAGCCTGGACGGCGCCCTGGCCGCCGCCCCGGTGGTCAGCTTCAACGGGGCCCTGCGACCGTTCGCCGGACGAGGCCACCCCCTGGTTTCGGCGGCGGCCCGGGCCCTGTTCTTCAATCCCGTGGCCGTGTCGCTGTTCGCCTGGCGCGCCGGCCGCAGGGACGCGGTGCGCCGCCTGATCGCCAGCACCGGCTCGCATCTCGACGCTCGGGGCCTGGAGGCCTACGCCGCCCTCTTTCACACGACCGGTCAGGTGGAGGGCGCGCTGGGCATGATGGCGCACTGGGACCTCGCCCCCCTGATCGCCGACTTGCCGGCCCTCGCGGCGCCCCTGACCCTGATCGCCGCCGAGGGAGATCTCGCGGTCCCGCCAGAGGTGTCGCGCGAGGTGCACGCGCGTTTGCCGCGCAGCACGCTGATCCTGCTGCCCCGGCTGGGCCACCTGGCGCACGAAGAGGACCCGGAGGCCGCCGCCGCCCTGATCGAAACGGCGCTGGCGACCGTCTGAGCCCAGGCGTCGCCAAAGTCCTCGCCCCATCCCGTATCCCATTCCTTGCCATGAGCCGCGCATTGGGCTCATCTGTCAGGTGATGTTGACACGTCCCGGCGTTGAATTGGTGGACACTCGGCCCGACGATCCGCGTCCGCACGCCGTGATTATCGGCAGCGGGTTCGGAGGCCTGGCGGCGGCCGTGCGCCTGGGCGCCCGCGGCTACCGCGTCACCGTGCTCGAACGCCTGGATCAGCTCGGCGGCCGCGCCCTCGTCCATCGCGAGGCCGGCTTCACGTTCGACGCCGGTCCGACCCTGATCACCGCGCCGCACCTGTTTGAAGAGCTCTGGGCCCTGTGCGGCCGGCGAATGGCGGACGATATCGACCTCAGGGCGCTCGATCCCTTCTATCGGATTCGCTTCGACAGCGGCGAGAGCCTGGTCTGTCACGCCGACGCGGAGGCGATGCGGGCGGAAGTCGCGAGGCTCGCGCCCGATGACCTTGAGGGCTACGACCGTTTCATGGTGCGCAGCGAGGCGATCTGCCGCATCGGCTTCGAAAAGCTCGGCGCGGTGCAGTTCGGCTCGGTGCTCGACCTGATCCGCCAGGGCCCAGGCCTGGTGGCGCTTGGCGGAGCCTCCAGCGTCTATGGCCTGGTCTCACGCTTTGTCCGGGACGAGCGGCTGCGCATCGCCCTCAGCTTCCACCCCCTGTTTGTCGGCGGCCATCCGTTCGAGACCACCGCCGTCTATTGCCTGATCTCGCATCTGGAGCGGCGCTGGGGCGTGCACTTCGCCATGGGCGGCACCGGCGCCCTGGTGCGGGGTCTCAAAGGCCTTCTCGATGGCCTGGGCGTCGAGGTGCGGATGGGCGCGGAGGTGGCCGAGATCGTCACCGCCGCCCGGCGCGTTCGGGGGGTGAGGCTGGCCGACGGCGAAACCCTCGCCGCCGATCTGGTGGTCTCCAACGCCGACGCCGCCGATACCTATCGTCGTCTGCTGCCGGGCCAGACGCGGCGGGTCTGGACCGATCGCAAGCTGGATCGTGCGCGATATTCAATGGGCCTGTTCGTCTGGTATTTCGGGACGCGCCGGCGCTACGAGCATGTGGATCATCACACCATCGTTCTGGGGCCCCGCTATCGCGGCCTGGTGGATGACATCTTCCGCGCCCGGCCCCTGGCGGCCGATATGAGCCTCTATCTGCATCGTCCGACGGCTACCGATCCCAGCCTGGCCCCAACGGGCTGCGACGCCTTTTACGCGCTCTCGCCCGTGCCGCATCTGGATGCGGATATCGACTGGGCCACCGCCGCCGAGCCCTATCGACAGGCGGTTGAGCGGCGTCTGGCGGAGACGGTGCTCCCAGGCCTTGGCGCCGACATCGCGGTCTCGCGGGTGACCGCGCCTCCGGATTTTGTGCGCCTTTACGGATCGGAGAAGGGGGCCGGGTTCAGTCTCGCCCCGACCCTGGCCCAGAGCGCGTGCTTCCGCCCCCACAACGAGAGCGAGGAGGTCGCCGGACTTTATCTCGTCGGGGCCGGCTCCCAGCCCGGAGCGGGCATACCGGGCGTGCTGTCCTCGGCCAAGATCGTCGACGCTCTCGTTCCCGCCGCCTCCGGGAGAGTCTGAGAGATGTTCGCCGGACCCGCCGATCTCGCCGCCTGCCGCGAAGCGATCCGCACCGGCTCGCGCTCCTTCCACGCGGCTTCGCGTCTCCTGCCCGAAGCCATGCGTGAGGGGGCGTGTGCGCTTTACGCCTTCTGCCGGCTGTCGGACGACATGGTCGATTTGGAAGGGGGCGACCTGACGGCTGTGGCGCGTCTGCGCACCCGGCTCGACCGGATCTATGCCGGAGCGCCTGGCCCCGCGCCTCAGGAGCTTTGCCTGGCCGATGCCGTGCGTCGCTATGGCCTGCCTCGAACCTTGTTGGAGGCGTTGCTCGAAGGGTTGGCCTGGGACGCGACCGGCCGGGTCTATGAGACCGTGGAGGAGCTCGAGGCCTATGCCGCCCGGGTGGCCGGGGCGGTCGGCGCGATGATGGCGGTTCTGATGGGCGCCCGTGACGCGGACCGTCTGGCGCGCGCCTGCGATCTCGGCGTCGCCATGCAGTTCACCAATATCGCCCGCGATGTGGGCGAGGACGCGCGCCTGGGACGTCTCTATCTCCCGCGCGCCTGGCTGCGAGACGCCGGCCTCGATCCCGACGCCTGGCTGGCCGAGCCTGTCTTTTGCGACGCCCTGGCCGATGTGGTCGACCGCCTGCTTGACCGCGCCGATACGCTCTATAACCGGGCCGAGGCCGGCATCGCGGCCCTGGACCCGGCCTATCGTCCGGCCATTTTCGCCGCCCGCTTGCTGTATGGCGAGATCGGGGAAGAGGTCCGCCGCCACAATCTCAACTCGGTGGATGGCCGCGCCGTGGTCCCCGCCTGGCGCAAGGCCGCCCTGGTGGCGCGCGCCGCCGCTCTGGCCCGCGCCGATCTGGGCCTCGATCCCAGAGGAGCGCCGCTTGAGGCCACGCGTTATCTGGTGGAGGCCGTGACCGCCGCGCCATTCCCGTTCGCGGCCCCCCCGCAGGTCGTGATGGGCGCGCGTCGCGCCTCGCGATCCTTCGGCGGAGACCTGATCTGGACCCTGGAGCTGTTCGCCGCACTCGAGCGCCGCGCCCGCCCGGGGCTGGCCCTGGCGGAATAGCCGGCGGAGGGTCAGGCCGTGAAGCCCAACACCCTGTTTTTCTGGGAATTTCTGTTCTTCGATGTGGCCGCCCTGGGCTGGGGCGCCTGGGAGCTTTACAGTCTCCGCAAGGACAGGCGCGCGCGCCCAGCCCCGACCGGTTCGGACGCCGCCCGCGAGGCTGGCGAGGACTCGGAGTCTGGCGAGGACTCCGGGGCGCCGGCTGACGAGGCTTAGGGCGGGGCGTTGCTGGGGCGACCCTGGGCCAGGGCCCGGGGCATACGGAAAGGCAGCATCAACCGCACCAGGGGTGAGGTCAGACGATCAAGGTCAAGGCTCTCGTGCACGATGCGGGAGGGGGCTTCGGGCGGGCCCCCGGTCAAGGCTGAACGGGTGTAGAACGGGGCGTCCTCAAGGGTTCGAACCAGGCGAATGGCCTCATCGGGCTCGGCCCGGACCGCCCGGTCGACGCCCCAGACCCCGCGCGGCAAGGGACGTGGCGCGCCCTTGTCCTCAACCCGTTTGAGGCCGCCTGTGGCGCCGGCCTCCAGGGTAAGGGGAGGGGCCGAGCCGTCCCGCAGTTCGACATCGTACTGGATCAGGGCGCGCCCATCGGCCAGGTGGCGACGCGACCACGTCCAGCGCCGGAAGGCGACCTCCAGGGGTTCGACGCCCCAGTTGCTGTCGAGATAGGCCTGGCCGGTCCAGGCCAGGCCCGGAGTCTCCATCTCCACGGAGACCGAGGCGAGCGGCGCGATCGGTCGCCACATGTGCCGCCCCGCGAGGTCCAAGGCGAAGGCTGAGGCGTTGACCAGGGTCGGGCGAACCGTGATCCGCCCAACCACGCGGCGGGGCCAGGGGGCCGATGTCTCCCGCACGGTGATCTCAAGCCCCTCGGGCGTGACGCAAAGCGTGCTCGGCCCCAGCGCGAAACGCTCGGGCGTCCGGGCCAGGGCGGTGCGCCCGCGCTCGGTCATGCACCAGGCGTTCTCCGCGCGGCGTGTTCCGTAGAGGGCGAGGTTTATGGCGCAGTGGTTCTCAGGTTCGCCGCGCCCCGACCAAGCATAGTAGGGCGAAAAGACGCTTCCAACGAAGGCGATCAGGACAAGGCCGTGGCGTCCGTCCTCGCTCTGGGCGTCGAGGTACCACCAGGCGTAGCCGCCGGGTGGGACCGGGGCGTCGAACAGCGGTCCAAGACCAGGGCCTGGGCCGCCAGCCGTCCCGAGATCGCCGCCATGGGCAGGCCCGCGCCGGGATGCGTCCCGCCCCCCGCCAGGTACAGTCCCGGCAGGCGCGCCCGCGATCCCGGCCTCTGGAACGCTCCCTGCCAGCCGATCACCGCGCGCCCGTACAGCGCGCCTCCCGTGGCCGGGTACAGAGCCTCGAACTGCGAGGGCGTTGTCAGGACCGGAGGCGATTCGGCCAGGTCCGGCTGCAGGCCCAGGCTCGCCAGGCGAAGGAACACGGCGTCGCGGCACGCGGCGATCTCCTCTTGTGGAAGGGGGCCAAGGTCGCCCCGAGCCGGGGCGTTGACCAGGACAAACAGGCGTTCGATCTCACCGGACGCCAGGGGTGCGTCATGCCGATCCTGGGCGCAGACATAGATGGTGGGATCGCGCGGCAGGCGTTGGTCGCGGGTAATCTGGCGAAACTCGGCGCGATAGTCGGCCCCAAAGAGGACGTTGTGATGCAGCAACGGCGAAAACGGCGCGCGCAGGGCGAAGGCCCAGGTCATCGCTGAAAGGGAGCGGGGCGCGGGGCGAGACGTGACGGCGGCGACGCCGGCCTCCCCGAGGCGCCCGACGCGCAAGGCGCCGGGGTCGCCGTTGAACACCACCGCATCGGCCAGGACGGTTTCGCCTGTCGCGAGCCGCACGCCTCTGGCGCGGCCCCCCAGGGCGAGGATCTCGACGACCTCCTGCCCCAGGCGGATCTTGGCCCCCAGCCGGGTCGCCAGAGCGGCGAGCGCCTCGGCCAGACGCACCATGCCGCCTTCGACCCGCCAGACCCCCATCTGCTCCACATGGGCGATCAGCATCAGGGTGGCCGGCCCGGAAAACGGCGAGGCGCCGCAATAGGTGGCGTAGCGGGCGAAGAGCTGACGCAGTCGCGGATCCCGAAAGTGACGCCCGAGGGCGCGCCAAAGCGACTCGAATGGGCGGATGGCGAGCAGGTCGCCAAGGCCCTCCACGCCAAATCGCCGGGTCAGGCCCAGGGGGCCGGTCAGCGGGGCCTCCATGAAGCGTGTCCGCAGGCTGTCGTGCACGCGGCGGGATTCGCGCTGGAAGGCGCGCAGGCCCCGCGCATCGTCAGGCCCGGCGAAGGCCTCGACCGCGGCGACGGAGCGTTCCGGGTCGGCATGCAGGTCCAGGCGCGAGCCGTCAGGCCAGAGGTGGCGCGCCAGGGTATCCAGGGGGCGAAGGGTGAGGAAATCCTGCAGGCGCGCGCCGGCGTCGTCGAACAGTCGCTCAAAGACCTCGCGCAACGTGAACACGGTGGGGCCGGCGTCGATCTCCCGTCCGGCCGCCGCCACCTGCCGCACCTTGCCGCCGGGAACCTGTGCGCGCTCCAGCACCTCGACCTCGAAGCCGCGTCGCGCCAGATCGATGGCGCAGGCCAGTCCGCCTACCCCCGCGCCGATCACCACCACCCGATCCTGGGCCATGCCCGCTCCCCGGTTGTCCGTTGCGCTGGACGTTATCATGTGTCTAATTTATCTGACACTCGCGCCTCGGTGCGGTCTTCCACAAGGGGGCCGACGAGTCTCGGGTCGGGGAGGCGAGGCATGAGCCCAGCGCCGGCGACCGCGTCTGTTCGTATCGAGTCCGCTCTGGAGGCGGCTCTGTCCCGCGCCGATGGCGGCTTGGCCCCGCCGGGTCTGGCGGCGGCCATGCGACATGCGGTGTTTCCCGGCGGCGCCCGGGTCAGACCACAGCTCTGCCTCGCGGTCGCCCAGGCCTGCGGCGGCGACGAACCCGCCCTGGCCGAGGCGGCGGCGGCGGCCGTCGAATTTCTGCATTGCGCCTCGCTCGTGCATGACGACATGCCCTGTTTCGATGACGCCGCCGCGCGCCGCGGCAGGCCCTCGGTGCACAAAGCGTTCGGAGCGCCCCTGGCCCTGCTGTCCGGCGACGCCCTCATCGTCCTCGCCTATTCGACCCTGGCCCAGGCTGGCGCCGTGGCGCCCGCGCGTCTCGCAGCCCTGATCCAGGTGATCAGCCGCGGTGTGGGCATGCCGCTTGGCATCGTCGCCGGTCAGGCCTGGGAGAGCGAGCCCAATCCGCCTTTGGAGCTGTACCATCAGGCCAAGACCGGAGCCCTGTTCGTCGCCGCCACCATGGCCGGAGCCGTCGCCGCGGGCGCCGATCCGCACCCCTGGCGGGCCCTGGGCGAGCGCATGGGCCTCGCCTACCAGGCGGCTGACGATCTTCTCGACGCCATCGCCACGCCGGAGGAGGCGGGCAAGCCGACGGGGCAGGACGCCGCCCATCTGCGTCCCAGCCTTGTGGCGGAGCTCGGCCTGCGCGGGGCCTATGCCCGGCTGGAAACCCTGGTCGGCGAATGCATGGCCGCCATCCCGTCCTGCGAAGGTTCGCGCGAGCTCAAGGACCTCGTGGCCCGGCAGGCGACACGGCTGGCGCCCAAGTCGCTCGCCCAAAGCGCCGCCTGACTTCGGACGCGCGCGTGGGCTCCTGGCGCGAGCGTTGGATCGCGCGCCGCAATCGCTGGCTCGCCAACCCGGCCTTCCATCGCGCCGCGCTCGACTTCCCCCTGACCCGTCCCATTGCCCTGGCGCGGATCGAGGGCCTGTTCGATCTGGTCGCCGGCTTCGTCTATGCCCAGGTCCTGGACGCGGTGCTGAGGCTCGGCCTGCTCGAGGCCCTGCGCGCGGGCCCCAGGAGCCTGGACGCCCTTGCCGCCACGGCCGGCGCCCGGACCGAGACCCTGGCCCCCCTCCTGCAGGCCAGCGCCGCGCTTGGCTTGACCGAGCCCCTGCCGGATGGCCGCGTCGCCTTGGGGCCCCAGGGCGCGGCCCTGCTCGGGAGCCCCGGCCTCAAGGACATGGTGCTTCACCACCGCCATCTCTATGCCGACCTTGCGGACGCCCCAGCCCTGTTCAAGGGTGAGGCCGACCGGGGCCAGCTGGCCGCCTTCTGGCCCTATGCGGGGATGAACGAGGCCGGCGCCGCGTCGGCCGCGACGGTCGCGCCCTATTCGGCCTTGATGGCGGCGTCCCTGCCGGCCCTGGCGGAAGATCTGCTCGATGCGGTGTCCCTGCGCGGGCGGCGACGGCTCATGGATGTGGGTGGGGGCGCGGGCGTGTTCCTGAGCGCCGCGGCCCGTCGCTGGCCAAGCCTCAGCCTGCGCCTGTTCGACCTTCCGGCGGTCGCCGAAAGCGCGGCGGCGCGCCTCGCCAGCCAGGGCCTCGGCGATCGGATCGAATGCGTCGGCGGGGACTTCCTGCGGGACCCTCTGCCAGAAGGCGCCGATGTCATCAGTCTGGTGCGGATCCTGCATGACCACGACGAGGCGGGCGTGGCGCGGCTGCTCGCCTCGGCCCGCGCCGCCCTGCCCCCCGATGGCCTTTTGATCGTCGCCGAACCGATGGCCGGGGAGGGGCGCCCGAACCGGATCGCCGACGCCTATTTTGCGGTCTATCTCCTGGCCATGGGCCGGGGTCGGCCGCGGGCGCCGACGCGCCTTGAGATGATGCTGCGTCAGGCGGGATTTTCGCGCACGCGGCGCGCCCGGACCCGGGCCCCGGGGCTCATGCGCGTCGTTCTGGCCTATCCTTGAGTCCAGGAGCGGGGTGAGGCGACCATGGCTGAGATGGAGCAAGGCGTCCCGGCCGTGGTCATCGAAGAGCCCCATCGCGTCGGCCTGCGGCGGGTGCACTTGAAGGAGATCGCGGAAGACGAACTCCTCGTGGAGACCCTGTGGAGCGGGATCAGCACAGGCACCGAGCGCCTGCTCTGGAGTGGGCGCATGCCGCCCTTTCCCGGCCTCGGCTATCCGCTGGTTCCCGGCTACGAGACTGTCGGCGTGGTGCGCGACGCGGGCAAGGCCGTCCGCCATCGGCTGGGAGAGACGGTGTTCGCGCCCGGCTCCACGGGCTTTGCCGACGTCCGGGGATTGTTCGGCGGCGCCGCGCGGCGCCTTGTGGTGGCCAGCGCCCGGGCGGTGACCCTCGACCCGGCCTGGGGCGAGCAAGCGGCCTTGCTGGCCCTGGCCGCCACGGCTCAGCACGCCCTGGCGGGGGGGCCGCCGCCCGATCTCATCGTCGGCCACGGCGTGCTGGGACGGCTTCTGGCGCGGCTGGTGATCGCCCAGGGCGGTCCGCCCCCCACCGTCTGGGAGATCCGGCCCGAGCGCCGCGACGGGGCTGTGGGCTATGCCACGATCGACCCGGCGCACGATCCCCGACGAGACTACAAAGTGGTCTGCGAGGCGAGCGGATCGGCCGAGGCCCTCGATGGCCTGATCGGCGTCCTGGCCCGCGGCGGAGAGGTCATCCTCGCCGGCTTTTACGAAGCGCCCATCCGTTTCGCCTTTCCGCCGGCCTTCATGCGCGAGGTGCGCTTGCGGATCGCGGCCGAATGGACTCCGCCGGACCTCACCGCTGTCCTCACCCTGCTTGAGCGCGGTCAACTTGACCTGTCGGGCCTGGTGACTCACCGCCGCCCGGCGGGCGAGGCGGAGGAGGCCTACGCCCAGGCCTTCAGCGATCCAGCCTGCCTGAAGATGCTGCTGGACTGGCGTGATTTCGACTGAGCGTCCAGCGGCGCGGACACCGAAGCGTAAATTTGAATTGACACCCAAGTTTGTCCAAATAGATTGACACAACGGGGGTCGTGTCTACCGGCCCTCCCAAACAAGCGCGGCGGAACGCTTCAAGGCAGCCGGAAAGGCGACCAGATGGGCCGAGTCCGAAGCTCAATGACGCAGGGCATGGGGACGATGGGCGAAGGCCCACCCGCCGGACCCGGCGTCTTCACGACCGGGCGAAGGGCTCCTTACGCATGAGCGCCACTCTGATCGACACCCTGGCCCTGCGCCGGGAAGCGGCCATCGAGCCCGATCCGGTCGCGACCGGGGCGGTGACCAAAGAGACCCAGATCATCGCCATCTATGGCAAGGGCGGCAGCGGCAAGAGCTTCGCCCTCTCCAATCTCAGCTACATGCTGGCGCAGCAGGGCAAACGCGTTCTTCTGATCGGCTGCGATCCGAAATCCGACACCACCTCGTTGCTGTTCGGCGGTCGCTCGTGCCCGACCATCATCGAAACGTCGTCCAAGAAGAAACTGGCCGGCGAAGAGGTGCGCATCGAGGATGTCTGTTTCACCCGTGACGGCGTCTTCGCCATGGAGCTGGGCGGACCCGAGGTCGGACGCGGCTGCGGCGGACGGGGAATCATTCATGGGTTCGAGCTTCTCGAGAAGCTCGGCTTCCACGAGTGGGGCTTTGACTATGTCCTGCTCGATTTCCTGGGCGATGTGGTCTGTGGCGGCTTCGGCCTGCCGATCGCCCGGGACATGTGCCAGAAGGTCATTGTCGTCGGCTCCAACGACCTGCAGTCGCTTTATGTGGCGAACAATGTCTGTTCGGCGGTGGAGTATTTCCGCAAGCTGGGCGGCAATGTCGGCGTCGCCGGCATGGTCATCAACAAGGACGACGGCACGGGCGAGGCCTCCGCCTTCGCCGAAGCGGTGGGGATTCCCGTCCTCGCCGCGATCCCGGCCGACGAGGACATCCGCCGCAAGTCGGCCAACTATCAGATTATCGGCCGCCCGGGCGATCGCTGGGGTCCGCTGTTCGAGGGCCTGGCGCTGAATGTCGCCACCGCGCCGCCGATGCGGCCAAAGCCGCTGACCCAAGAGGGGCTCTTGGGGCTCTTCAGCCCCGATCAGGTGGGCGATGGCGTCGTCCTGACCCCGGCGTCGCAGTCGGATATGCGCGGCGCCAGCTTCGCGCCCAAGCCGTCCCTCGAAGTCGTCTACGACACGGTCTGATCCATGGATGGCGCCCCTCCCTCCGCGCGATCCCAGGGCCCCCTGTCGGGGCCGGGACCCGTCGCGCCGATCTCCACGGTCGCCGGGGTGGCGGACGGCGCTGGGTGCCACGCGGGCGCCCAGACCCTGCACGAGGCGGCGGCCAAGGCTGGAAAGTCACAGACCCTTGAGCGCTATGCCGCAGACTACCCAAAAGGGCCGCACGATCAGCCCCAAAGCATGTGCCCGGCCTTTGGCTCCCTGAGGGTCGGACTGCGCATGAAGCGCACGGCCACGGTGCTCTCAGGCTCGGCCTGCTGCGTCTATGGTCTGACCTTCACCTCCCACTTCTATGGCGCACGGCGGACGGTCGGCTACGTGCCGTTCAATTCCGAGACCCTCGTCACCGGAAAGCTGTTCGAGGATATTCGCGACGCGGTCCACGGCCTCGCCGATCCCGAGCTTTATGACGCCATCGTGGTGACCAACCTCTGTGTCCCCACCGCCTCGGGTGTGCCGCTGCAGCTCCTGCCCAAGGAGATCAACGGTGTGCGGATCATCGGCATCGACGTGCCGGGCTTTGGCGTGCCGACTCATGCCGAGGCCAAGGACGTGCTGGCCGGAGCGATGCTTCGCTATGCCCGGACAGAGGCGGAGCTCGGTCCCGTCGCCGCGCCGCGGGTGCGGGCCGACAAGCCCACGGTCACCCTGCTTGGCGAGATGTTCCCGGCCGATCCGGTGGGCATCGGGCTGATGCTGGCCCCCATGGGGCTGGCGGTCGGGCCGGTGGTTCCCACCCGCGAATGGCGCGAGCTCTATGCCGCCCTCGATTGCGCCGTCGTCGGCGCCATCCATCCCTTCTATACGTCGGCCCTGCGCGAGTTCGACAGCGCCGGACGCAAGGCGGTCGGCTCAGCCCCCGTGGGTCGGGACGGAACCGCCGCATGGCTCGAGGCGGTCGGCGACGCCGCCGGAGTCGCGCGCCCTCTGATCGACGCAGCCAAGAACGCAGCCCTTCCGGCCATCTCAAGCGCCTTGGCCAGGGCCCCGATCAAGGGCCGCATCACGGTCAGCGGTTATGAGGGCTCCGAGCTCCTGGTGGCGCGGCTCCTGATCGAAAGCGGGGCCGAAGTCCCCTATGTCGGCACGGCCTGCCCGCGCACGGTGTGGTCCGACCCCGATCGCGACTGGCTTGAAGCCAAGGGCGTGGAGATCCGCTACCGCGCGAGCCTCGAGCAGGATCTCGCGGCGGTGGAGGCCTTCGCCCCGGACCTCGCGATCGGCACCACGCCGGTCGTGCAGGCGGCCAAGCAGAAGTCGATCCCGGCGCTCTATTTCACCAATCTGATCTCGGCCCGGCCGTTGATGGGGCCGGCCGGCGCGGGCTCCCTGGCCCAGGTGATCAACGCCGCCCTGGCCAACAAGATCCGCTTCACCCGGATGAGCGACTTCTTCGAAGGCGTGGGCGTGGGGCCAAGCGCCGGGGTGTGGGAAGAGACGCCGTCGGACCGGCCTGAATTCAAGGCGCGCTACGCCAAGACCATGGCGGCCCTGCGGTCTCAGGAGGAGGCGGTCGGCTCATGACCCTCATCCTCGATCACGATCGCGCGGGCGGCTATTGGGGCGCGGTCTACGCCTTTACGGCCATCAAGGGCCTGCAGGTCATCATCGATGGCCCGGTGGGATGCGAGAACCTGCCGGTCACCTCGGTGTTGCACTATACCGACGCCCTGCCGCCGCATGAGTTGCCGATCGTCGTCACCGGCCTTGGCGAAGACGAGCTGGGCCAGCACGGCACCGAGGGCGCGATGAAGCGCGCCTGGCGGACCCTGGACCCGGACCTCCCGGCGGTGGTCGTCACCGGTTCGATCGCCGAGATGATCGGCGGCGGCGTCACGCCCGAAGGCACCAATATCCAGCGCTTCCTCCCGCGCACCATCGACGAGGACCAGTGGCAGAGCGCCGACCGCGCCCTGAGCTGGCTCTGGACCCAGTTCGGTCCCAAGAAGACGCCGGCCCTGCGGCCCCGCGCGGCGGGCGCGCGGCCCAAGGTCAACATCATCGGCGCCACCTACGGCATGTTCAACATGCCCTCGGATCTGGCCGAAATCCGTCGCTTGGTGGAGGGCGTCGGGGCCGAGGTGAACCTCGTCTTCCCGCTGGGCAGCCACCTGGCGGACATCCGCAAGCTGGCGGACGCCGAGGTCAATGTCTGCCTCTATCGCGAGTTCGGCCGCAATCTCTGCGAGAAGCTCGAGCGGCCCTACCTCCAGGCGCCGATCGGCATCGAGTCGACGACCCTGTTCCTGCGCAAGCTGGGCGAGCTCTTGGGCCTGGATCCCGAGCCGTTCATCACCCGCGAGAAGCACACCACGCTCAAGCCGGTCTGGGATTTGTGGCGCTCGGTGACCCAGGACTTCTTCGGCACCGCGAGCTTCGCCATCGTCGCCAACGAGACCTATGAACGGGGCGTCCGCCACTTCCTGGAGGACGATCTTGGCCTGCCCTGCGCCTTCAGCTTCCGGCGCACCGCGGGGGTCAAGCCGGACAATGCCGCCGTGCGCCAGGCGATCCGCGAGACGCCGGCCCTGATCCAGTTCGGCAGCATCAACGAGCGCATGTATCTCGCCGAAGCCGGGGGGCGCTCGAGCTTCATCCCCGCCTCCTTCCCCGGCGCGGTGGTGCGGCGATGCCTGGGCACGCCGTTCATGGGCTATTCCGGATCCGCCTACCTCCTGCAGGAGGTGTGCAACGCCCTGTTCGACGCCCTCTTCCACATCCTGCCCCTGGCCAGCGACATGGACCGCGCGCCGGCGACGCCCGCCCGGCTTGGCGCGGAGCTGTCCTGGGACGTCGAAGCCAAGCTGGAGCTGGACCGCCTGGTCGAGGCGCAGCCGGTTCTGGTGCGGATCTCCGCCGCCAAGCGTCTGAGAGACGCCGCCGAGCGCGCCGCCCGCGCCGCCGGCGAACATCAGGTGTCGCCCGAGCGCCTCAGGAGCGCGCGGGCCGCGATATTGGAGGGCCACGCCGCATGATGCGCGCCAACGCCCTCAACCCCATCGGGTCGGCAAGATCGCCGTGCTCGAACGAAGTCACGATGATGGTCGTCGCGACAAAGTGCGCTGATTTCGCGATCCTCCTCGGGGGTGAGCCTCGGCGTGTCTGGAGGTGAATACATGGCAGATCGAGACAGCTTATCAGGCCTCACAGAGGCCGAAGCCAAGGAATTCCATCGAATCTTCATGGGGAGCTTCATGCTCTTCACGGCGATCGCGATAATCGCGCACATCCTGGTCTGGTACTGGCGGCCCTGGCTGCCGTCTGTGCACGGTTACGCTGAGCTGACCAACACGGCGAAGGTGGCTGGGCAAATCGCCCTGTCACACTTCGCGTAAGGGGGGAGATTCGCCATGTGGAGAATCTGGCTTCTTTTCGACCCGCGACGCGTACTGGTCGCTCTTTCCGTGTTCCTCTTCGTGCTGGCTCTGTTGATTCATTTCATCTTGCTCAGCACGTCGCGCTTCAACTGGATCGAAGGTCCGGACGCGAAGCACACGGCGACAGCGGCGGCGACGCTTACCCTGCCCACACCGGCGGCGACGCCGGTGCAGGCGGGCTAAGCACGCCCGTCACGCGGTCGATCACCGCAAGGGGAATGCGGGTCCGGTCCGGCACATCTTCTGGTCGGGCCCGCATTCTTCCGCCATCCGAGCCGCCGGCCAGGCCGGGGCTTATTGAGGATCGACAGGAGACGGCCCAATGGCCCTACTGAGCTATGAGCGGAAATATCGCGTGCGAGGGGGCACGCTGATCGGCGGCGACCTGTTCGATTTCTGGGTCGGTCCGTTCTATGTGGGCTTTTTTGGCGTCACCACCGCCTTCTTCACCATCCTCGGCGTCGCATTGATCGCCTATGGCGCGGCCATCGGGCCGACCTGGGATATCTGGCGCATCAGCATCAACCCACCGGATGTCGCCAAGGGCCTGGCCCTGGCGCCGATCCGTGAAGGCGGCCTCTGGCAGGCCGTGACGGTCTGCGCCATCGGGGCCTTTGGCTCCTGGGCGCTTCGAGAGGTGGAGATCGCCCGCAAGCTGGGCATCGGCCTGCACGTGCCGTTCGCCTTCAGCTTCGCCATTCTGGCCTATGTCACGCTGGAGGTGATCCGCCCGGTGCTGATGGGCGCCTGGGGCTACGCCTTTCCCTACGGCATTTTCAGCCACCTCGAGTGGGTCTCGAACACCGGCTATATGTACGTGAATTTTCACTACAATCCGTTCCACATGATCGGGGTGACCCTGTTCTTCACCACGACCCTGGCCCTGGCCCTGCACGGATCCCTGATCCTTTCGGCGGCCAACCCGACCAAGGGAGAGGCGATGAAGACGCCCGAGCATGAGGACACCTTTTTCCGCGACATCATCGGCTATTCGGTCGGAACCCTGGGAATCCACCGGCTCGGCCTGTTTCTGGCCCTGGCGGCGGTGTTCTTCAGCGCCATCTGCATCGTGATCAGCGGTCCGGTCTGGTCCCAGGGCTGGCCCGACTGGTGGAACTGGTGGCGCAACCTGCCGATTTGGGGCTGAGGGAGGACAAACCGTGACGGCTTACCAGAACATCTTCACTCAGATTCAAATTCGCGGGCCGGCGGAAATGGGCGTGCCCCTGCCCGCCCACAGCTTCCCGCGAGACGGCAAACCCGGCTTCTCCAGGCTTCTGGGGATCCTCGGCAACGCCCAGGTCGGGCCCATCTATCTTGGGTTTCTCGGCGTGGCCTCGCTGGTCTGCGGCTTTATCGCCTTCGAGATCATCGGGCTGAACATGTGGGCCTCGGTGGGCTGGGATCCGCGGGAATTCCTGCGCCAGCTCCCCTGGCTTGGTCTGCAGCCGCCGCCGCCAGAATATGGCCTGAGCCTGTTTCCGCCCCTGGCCCAGGGCGGCTGGTGGCTGATCGCCGGCTTCTTCATGACCGCATCGGTCATGCTGTGGTGGGTGCGAACCTATACCCGCGCCAAGGCGCTGGGCATGGGAACCCATGTCGCGTGGGCCTTCGCCGCGGCGATCTGGCTGATGGTGGTCCTGGGCTTCATCCGGCCGATCCTGATGGGATCGTGGAGCGAGGCGGTGCCGTTCGGCATCTTCCCGCACCTGGAATGGGTGAACGCCTTCTCGCTGCGCTACGGCAATTTGTTCTACAATCCCTTCCACGGCCTCTCCATCGCCTTCCTGTATGGCTCGACCCTGCTGTTCGCGATGCATGGGGCCACCATCCTGGCGGTCAGCCGCTACGGTGGGGATCGGGAGCTTGAGCAGATCACCGATCGCGGCACCGCGCTCGAGCGTGCGGCCCTGTTCTGGCGCTGGACCATGGGTTTCAACGCCACCATGGAGTCGGTGCACCGCTGGGCCTGGTGGTTCGCTGTCCTGACCCCGCTCACCGGTGGGATTGGCATCCTGCTCACCGGGACCGTGGTCAGCGACTGGCACGCCTTCGCGGTGGCGCACCACTACGCCTACTCCCTCTAAGGGTCTCCCCCCTTTTGAGGGCTGCACGGGGCGTTCGGATAAGGATCGCCTCGACCTGACGGCGCCGCCGCCTTGCCGCGCGGCGCCGTCTTCTTTTGCCACAGCCAACAGGCGCCCAGAGTATCCGTCTTGATCAAGCGCGTAACGCTTGTACGGAACCGACCCCGGCGCTTCGCAACGCGCTCAGGGACCTGAAAATGGAGCGCGATTCAGCGTCTTCGCCGATTCCACGAAACCGCATCGTGCTCCAGGGCTTGCCTTGAGCGCGGCGGCGGGCTTTGCAGCAGCAAGCTTGCACGCCACGAGGCCCCGATGGACATGTCCGGCTTTACCCATCGTCTGGCCACCGAGGCTGACCTTGACGCCCTGGCCCGGGTCATGGAGCGGGCGATCGCCACCCTGCAGTCGGGGTTTCTCAGCGCCGAAGAAATCGAGGCGAGCCGCCTCGTCATGGGTCTCGACACCCAACTGGTGGCCGATCGCACCTATTTCATCGTCGAGCGCGACGGTCGCATCGCCGGCTGCGGCGGATGGAGTCGTCGGGCGACCCTGTATGGCGGCGATCACAGCACCAGCCTGAGGGACGCCGCCCTGCTCGACCCGGCGCGCGACCCGGCCCGGGTGCGGGCCATGTACACCGATCCCGATTTCGCCCGTCAGGGCGTGGGCCGTCTGGTCCTTGGGCTATGCGAAGCGGCGGCGGAGGCGGCCGGCTACCGCGCGGCCCGCCTGATGGCGACCCTGGCCGGCGAACCGCTCTACCGGGCGTGCGGCTATGTCGCGTTGGAGCGCGTGATATCCCAGACCGGCCGGGGCCCTG
Source organism: Caulobacteraceae bacterium (assembly GCA_027452265.1). GTDB lineage: Bacteria > Pseudomonadota > Alphaproteobacteria > Caulobacterales > Caulobacteraceae > Acaudatibacter. Next base: position 65,789 of record DAIDGR010000041.1, on the reverse strand, counting down.
TCCCCCTGATCCTGATGGAAAAGCCGCTTCAGTCGGGGATCAGGGCGTAGCCCTTGAGCTGGAGACCCGCCAGGGTGGTCAGGGCGGACTCATCGACCTGAATGCCGGCGAGCATCTGATCGCGCGTGATCTTGAAGGCCGCCAGGGCCTGGCCGCAGACATGCACCTGGACGCCCGCCGCGATCAGCCGGGAAATCAGCTCCGCATTGGGATTGTCCTTGAGGTCGTGCGCCTTCAGCCCGTCGGGATTCAGCACCGACGGGGTCGCCATGCCATGGATCACAACCACGATGTGGCGGTGCTCGGGCGGCACATGGAACGCGTCGAGGATGTTCGCCAGGCGCGCCGCATGATCGAGCGCCATGGAGGGGCTATCGCCTGGCCCCGCCTTGGTGGCGCTGAGCACCACCTTGTAGTCGACGCTCGGGTCCGGCGCCATGCCGGGCGACTCCACGGGGGCGACCCGGCCATAGCCCGGCACCAGCGGATCGGCCGAGGCGCTGGCCCCGGCGCCCAGGGCCACAACGACCGCCAAGGCCGCGATCATTCCAGGCGCTCGCCGCATCTCCATCTCCCTGTGCAAGCTCATCAGCGTGGGTTTGTAGTGCACGCTTCCCCCATGACTTGCAATGCGAGCGGGGGGCTTGAGATTGAGGTGAATTCCGTCCCGGGCTAGGGACGACGGAATAGATCAGAAGCTTCGGGGCGGAGACCTTCATGCGCAAGTTCCAGGCCGCGGCGTCCCTCGCCGGGTTTCTCGTCGCATCGGTCCTGGCCGCGCCTGGGTTCGCGGCGCCGGCCGCCACGCCCGACCTGCCTTCGGCTGTCGCGGGCGCGCCCGATCCCTTCGCCTGGCTGGAGGACATTCACGGCGCCCGCGCCACGGCCTGGGTCGCCGAGCAAAACGCCAGGACCGCCAAGGTCCTCGAGACCGACCCGCGCTTCGAGACCTTCCGCCGCGAGGCCCTGGCGATCTTTACCGCCAAGGACCGCATTCCCACGCCAGGCTTCCTCGGCGGTCGGGTGGACAATCTCTGGCAGGATGGCGACCACATGCACGGCCTGTGGCGCGAGACCAGCCTGGACGGCTTCTCCCAGGCCGAGCCCGCCTGGCGGACCCTGATCGATCTGGACGCCCTGTCCAAGGCCGAGGGGCGCAGCCTGTTCTTCAAGGGCGCCAACTGCCTGCCGCCACGGGACCGGTTCTGCCTGGTGCGCCTCTCCTACGGCGGGGGCGACGCCGTGGAGATCCGCGAGTTCGATACCGAGACCGGCGCCTTCGTCGAGGGCGGCTTTCACTTTGCCCGCGCCAAGCAGGACGCCGCGTGGCTGGACAAGGACACCGTCCTCCTGGCCGGTGATTTCGGACCCGGGACCCTGACCTCGTCCGGCTATCCCTTCGAGGTGCGCCGCATCGCGCGCGGCCAGGACCCGGCCAGCGCTCCGGTCGTATTCAAGGGCGATGCACACGACGTCCGTGTCTATCCGCGGGTGCTGCGCGACGGCGACGGCCGGGTGGCGGAGGTCCTGATCGGGCGCAGTCCGAGTTTCTTCTCGACGCGGTATCTTCGATTGTCGGCCGGTGGGGCCCTGACCCCGCTCGACCTGCCGCTGAAGAACGCGCTGCACGGCTATCTCGATGGCCGCCTGATCGTTCAGATCAATGAGGCTTGGCCGGCGGGCGTCCATGGCCCGGCGGCGCCCGCGGGCGCCCTGGTCGCGGTGGACCCGAAAACCGGCGCCTCGCAGGTCATCTTCGCGCCCAATGCCCGTCAGGCCCTGGTCGGTGCGGCCGTGACGCGGAGCCGGGTCGTGGTGGAGATGCTCGACAATGTCAGCGGCGAGATCCGCGTGTTTTCGCCCGGCCCCGGCGGCTGGACCTCGCGCACCCTGGCCCTGCCGGACAAGTCGACCCTGCACATCGTGGCGGCCGATCAGGGTTCGGACCAAGTGTTCCTGACCTCGGAGAGCTTCCTGACGCCCACGGCCCTCTGGCGCGTGGACGCGGCGGGCGGCGCCCCCGTCAAGGTCAAGGCCCTGTCGCCGAAGTTCGATGCGTCGCGCGATCTGGTCGAGCAGCGCTTCGCCACCTCAAAGGACGGAACCCAGGTTCCCTATTTCCTCGTCCGGCCCAAGGCCATGGCGTTCGACGGCTCAACCCCGGTTCAGATGTTCGGCTATGGGGGCTTCCAGCTTTCCGAGACGCCCGCCTACCGGCCGGAAATGGGCAAGCTCTGGCTGGAGCGCGGCGGGGCTTATGTGCTGACCAATATCCGCGGCGGCGGCGAGTTCGGCCCGGCCTGGCATGAGGCGGCGTTGCGTGAGCATCGCCAGCGGGCCTTTGATGACTTCGCCGCCGTGGCCGAGGATCTGATCGCGCACAGGATCACCTCTCCCCGGCGCCTTGGAATCTATGCCCGCTCAAACGGCGGGATTCTCACCAGCGTCTCGATCACGCAGCATCCCGAACTGTTCGGCGCCGCGGTCATCGAGAGCCCGCTGATCGACATGCTGCACTATAACCATCTCTCGGCGGGAGCCTCCTGGATGGCGGAGTATGGCGACCCGGACGCGCCCGCCGACCGCGCCTTCATCGCCAAATACTCGGCCTATACGAACCTCAAGCCGGGGGTGAAGTATCCCGAGCCCTACATCACCACCAACACCGAGGATGATCGCGTGCATCCCGGTCACGCCCGTAAGTTCGCCGCGGAGATGGAGGCCCTGGGAGATCCGGTGCTGTTCTACGAGAACACCTTTGGCGGACACGCCATGGACGCCGACGCCGATCTCCAGGCCCGCCGCTGGGCGCGCCATTATGTCTATCTCTCGCAGAAGCTGATGGACTGAGACGCTCGCCGCTGGCGCCGCGCGGGCAAACGAAAAGCCCGCCGGCCGAGGGGGGTAGGGACGACCGGCGGGCCCCTCGTCTTGCGACGAGACCGGGATTTGGGTTCGGCTCCTACTCGGCGGTGGGGTCGCCGCCGGGCGCGCCGGGGGACTGTGGGGACCCACCGTTGCGCGGGCCATCGCCCCAGCCTGGGGCCATGCCTCGCGGCCCATGATGGCCCGGTCCGTCGCGCAGATCGGGCAGCGCATCCATGATCCGCTTCTGCTCGGGGGTCAGCTGGGCATAGAAGGCCTTGGTGGCTTCGGCGATCCGGGCGAAGCGCGCACGCTGCTCGGCCTGACGCGCGGTCATGTCCTGGGCCATGAGGTCGAGCCTCTCGGGCGTGGTCATGGACTCAAGCTTGGCGCGTTCGGCGGCGAGGTCCGCATGTTGCGCCCTCAAAGCCTCACGATTGGACCGTCGGGCGGCGGCGAAGGCCTGGAACGCGGCTTCCTGGGCCGGTGTGACGCCCAGAATGTCGTGCAGCGCCTTAAGGCCATGGGCTTGCCCCGCGTGAGAGGCCATGCCGTCGGCGCCCGTCTGATCTGCGGCGGGGGCGTCAGGCGGACCGGCCTGAGCGTCGGCGAGGGCGGGCCCGGCGAGGAGGAGGCCTAGCGCGGCGGCGGCGAACCATCTGCTGTTCATGCGAAGTTCCTTTGCTGAAAGGCGCTTCACCCCCCGGAATGACTCCCAAACGTCGCCGGCCCGCGGTTCCGTCGCGGACCGGGTCGCCTTGCCATCCAGCCATTGGCGGCGTTTGATCCGCCGGTTATCTCTTCATGGCTCGGACCGTGGATCGGGCCATGGGAATTTGGGGGGAATGGGCGATGCGCAGAATGATGGCCGCGGCCTTGGTCGCCGCGACGGGTTTGGCCGGACACGCGGCCTGGGCGGCGGACGCGGTGAGCCCGCGCCCCGACCAGCTGGCCTTCCGGGCGCTCTACAAGGAGCTGGTGGAGACCAATACGGAGCTGTCCGACGGCGACTGCACCCTGGCGGCCCGGCGCATGGCCGACCATCTCCGCGCCGCCGGCTTCGCCGAGGCTGACCTGCACCCCTTCGTCGCGCCGGGCCATCCCAAGGAGGGCGGTCTGGTCGCCATTCTGCATGGCGACGATCCCAAGGCGCGGCCCATGCTGCTTCTGGCCCATATCGATGTGGTCGAGGCCAAGCGGGCCGACTGGACGCGGGATCCGTTCACCCTGGTGGAGGAGAACGGCTATTTCTACGGACGCGGGGCATCCGACGACAAGGCCGAGGCGGCCGTCTGGGTCGACACGCTGAGCCGTCTCAAGGCCGAGGGGTTCAAGCCTCGGCGCGACATCAAGATGGCCCTGACCTGCGGTGAGGAGACGGCCAGTGCGTTCAACGGCGCCAGCTATCTGGCCAGCCACGAGAGGGCCCTGATCGACGCCGCCTTTGCGCTTAATGAGGGGGCTGGCGGGCGCCTCGACGCGGAGGGCCGGCCGATCGCGCTGAATGTCCAGGCCGGGGAGAAGTTCCCTCAGGACTACGAACTGGTGGTCACCAATCCAGGCGGTCACTCCTCGCGCCCCACGCCGGACAATGCGATCTATCACCTGGCGGCGGGCCTTCTGCGGATCAGCCAGTATCAATTCCCGGTGGAGACGACCGACTCCTCCCGCGCCTTCTTCATGGCCATGAGCCCGCTGGTCGGCGGTCAGATGGGCGCGGCGATGAAGGCGGTGGCGACCGATCCGCACGACGCCGAGGCGGCCAAGGAGGTGGAGTCGGACCCGGGATATAACGGCATGCTGCACACCACCTGCGTCGCCACCATGCTTCAGGGGGGCCACGCCACCAACGCCCTGCCGCAACGGGCCATGGCCAATGTGAATTGCCGGATTTTCCCGGGAACCACGCCGGAGGAGGTGCAACAGACCCTCATCTCCCTCGTCGACGATCCCAAGATCAGCATCACCATGCCCGATCATCGCAGCGAGGTGATGAAGGCGGCGCCGCCCCTGACGCCCCAGATCATGGGGCCCATCACCACGGTCGCGGCCAGGATCTGGCCAGGCGTGCCGGTGATCCCCGTCCTCCAGCCGGGCGCCACAGACGGCGCGTTTCTGACGCCCGTGGGCATTCCGACCTATGGCGTCACCGGCATGTTCGGCGACCCGGATGGCAATGGCGTGCACGGCCTGAACGAGCGTATCCGGGTCAGCTCGCTCTACAAAGGGCGCGACTTCCTGTTCGATCTGGTGAAGATCTACGCCATGCAGGATTGAGGCTCCCACAGGATATTGCGGGCCTGGGGATAACACCCACTAGATGTGGGGCCAAACCCGGGTTACCACTGGCGTTCGCGTCGCCAATCCGAGGCTCCCATGTCCCGCGCTCTGCCTGGCCTGTTGACCCCGTCGCACGGTTACAAGCCGTTCCGCTATCCCTGGGCCTATGACTTCTGGAAGCGCCAGCAGCAGGTGCACTGGATGCCGGAAGAGGTGCCGCTCGGCGAGGACTGCAAGGACTGGGCGACCAAACTCAACGATCGTGAGCGCAATCTGCTCACCCAGATCTTCCGCTTCTTCACCCAGTCCGATGTCGAGGTGAACGAGAACTATATGGAGCGTTATGCCCGCGTCTTCCGCCCGACCGAGGTGAAGATGATGCTGGCGGCCTTCTCCAACATGGAGACGATCCATATCGCCGCCTACGCCCTGCTGCTCGAAACCATCGGCATGCCGGAGACCGAGTTTTCCGCCTTCATGGAGCTCGAGGCCCTCAAGGCCAAGCACGACTACATGCAGGCCTTCGGCGTCGACACCCACGCCGATGTCGCCCGCACCCTGGCCATGTTCGGGGCCTTCACCGAGGGGCTGCAACTGTTCGCCAGCTTCGCCATGCTGATGAACTTTCCGCGCTTCAACAAGATGAAGGGCATGGGACAGATCGTCAGCTGGAGTGTGCGTGACGAGAGCCTGCACTGCGAGGGCATGGTCAAGCTTTATCATGCCTTCAATGCGGAGACCGGGGCGGTGACCAAGGCCGTGGCCGACGACATCGTCGACTGCTGCAAGACCGTGGTCGGGCTTGAGGATCGCTTCATCGACCTCGCCTTCGAGGCCGGCGAGGTGCAGGGCATGACGCCTGACGATATCAAGCAATATATCCGCTTCGTGGCCGACTGGCGGCTGCGGCAACTCTCCCTGCCGCCCGTCTATCAGGTGAGCGAAAACCCGCTGCCCTGGCTGCAGAGCCTGTTGTCGGGCGTCGAGCACGCCAACTTCTTCGAAGCGCGGTCCACGGAGTACTCCAAGGCCGCGACGCGCGGCGAGTGGCACGGCGGGTCGGGTGTGTGGTCGGAATTTGACCGCCTCATGCAGCGCCGCCGGGAGGCGGCCGCGACCCACTGACAGCGCCGGTTCCCGACGGGGCGGCGTCAGGCGGATCCCCCACCATCGGGTCTTCGAATCGTCATCACGGACGGCTAAGAAGATCTGGATGCGGGCGGTCTTAGAGATTCCGCGCCTCGAGGGCGTGGACAACTTCCGGGATTATGGAGGTTACGCGGTCGCCGATGGGCGTCGGGTGCGCCGCGGCGTGCTTCTGCGCTCGGCCAACCATCATGGCGCCACGGACGCGGATCTGGAGGCTCTGGCTGGGCTGGATCTCGCCCTGGTGGTCGACCTGCGCCGTCGCGTCGAGCGGGAGCGGGCCCCGTCACGCCGGCCCGAAGGATTCGCCGCTGCGGTGATCTCGTCCGACGAAGACCGTCCTGATAGCTGGCTGGAGCACGTCCAGACCTCGGATCTGAGCCCGGGCTCGTTCCACGATTTCCTGGTCGGCTATTACCGCGATGCGGTGTTCGAGCCCTGCCACCACGATCTGTTCGCGCGCTATTTCGCCTCGCTCGAGGAGATCAAGGGGCCGGTGCTGATTCATTGCGCGGCCGGCAAGGATCGAACCGGCATTCTCGCCGCCCTGACCCACCGTCTCCTGGGCGTCGCCGAAGACGACCTCATGCAAGACTATCTGGCGACCAACCAGGCGGCGCGGATCGAAATGCGAACCCCACTGATGGCCGCCTATATCCGCGACCTGACCGGCCGAACGCCGACGGACGCGGCCCTGCGGGTCTGTCTGGGCGTGCACGCCGACTATCTCGAAGCGGCCTTCGCCGCCATCGAGGCGCGAATGTCGCTGGAGGCCTATTTCGCCGAGGTTCTGGGCGTCGGTCCGCAACGCTGTGAGGCCATCGCCGCGCGCCTCCTTAACGCGTGACGCCAGAGCACGATGCGTTTTCGCGGACTCCGCGAGGACGCTGAATCGGGCTCGGTCTTAGAGTCCTTGAGCGCGTTGCGACGCGCCGGGCTGGTTCCGTCCAAACGCAACGCGCTCCAGAGCACGATGCGCTTTTGCGGACTCCGCGAAAGCGCTGAATCGGGCTCGGGCTTAGAGGCCTTGAGCGCATTGCGAAGGGCCGGGTTGGTTCGGTCCAAACGCAACGCACTCCAGCGGGCCCCAACCTAAGGGCCGCCGGGGAAGTGACGGCGCACCAGGCCGCGCTCGTCGATCTTGGGGCCCGTGGGAGGGATCGCCCACTCGCCATGGAAGGTGTAGGCCAGCTTCTGGCAGAGGTGCGTGGGCGCGCCCGGACCGTGATCGCCGATCACGGCGATCTTCAAATCCTCGTCAAACCCTACATGGCCGATGGCGAGCCAGGCGCGTTTGGAGCCCGGGCACAGGGCGTCGATGAGCTGGCTGCCTTGCTCGCCCGGCGCGATGGCGTACAGGGCGCCAAGGCCCGAATGCGGACCGGTCAGCCGCTCGATCCCGCCCGGACCCAGGTCGCGAGGCGGGGCCCGGCGAAGATCGGCGCTGGCCTCGGCTACGGTCGAGCGAAGGTCGAACACCGTCACCACGCCCAGAATGTTGTCGGCGAGGTCGAGGGTCACCGGCCCGGTGGCCTTGGTGGTCGCTGGATCGGCGGGATCGTAGGAATAGACGTGCCGTCGCGCCTCGGCGGATCCGGCCGCCAGGGCCAAGGCCAGGACCAGCATGAGACTTAGGGCGCGGAAGAGGGCGGGGCGGCTCATGAGACGGGTCCCTGACGGGTTCTGCGGGGCGCGGGCGGCGTTGCGCCAAGACGGGCTAAGACGGGGCGCCGTCGAGGATGCGATGGGCGTCGAACGCCACCAGGCGCCACACTCCGTCCTCGCGGGCAAAGGTCAAGAGGCAGGCGCCCGTCCGTGGCGCGACGGCGCAGACCTGATCGGATCCGGACGGCCTTAGCGCCGTCGCCAGGGCGAGCGTGTGGGGCAAGGGGGCGCCGGGCTGGTAGCCATAGGCATAGGCCATCGCCCGGAATGTGTCCGGACGCAGCAGCAGCGTTCCCGCGGCGTGCGCCAGGGGGCCGGACGCCATGACGCCCAGACCCGTGCCGGCGGCTCCAAGGCGCGCCGCCCGGCGCATCAGCACAGCCTGGACCTCCGCCTCGAGGGCGGTCCGGTCGATGTGAGCGTCAAATCCCGCGCGATCGTCATCGCGAATCGAGACCAGGAGGGCATGAATATCCCCCGCCGCGGCCAGGCGTTCAGGCGTCGCGCAGGCTTGCAAGGTCGCAAGCGCGGCGCACGCAAGCCCGACCCCTGACCGTAAGGCGCGCATCCGCGAGCGCTCAGCCCGGCCTTGCGGCGGCCCTTCGGCCGGCCTTGGCCGGGGGCCAGGGGAGGCCCGCCGTCCGCGCCTTGAGAAAGGCGATGACACGCTGTTCGGCCTCCTTTGTGGCGCCCTTGGGGTCCTCGCTGAGGTGAAGGGTCAGGACCGAGTGTGGTCGCATCCGGCCATCACCGCCTGCGTCAGAATCCTCGAGCTCGATCCGCTCCATATAGGGGCCGAATGCCCCGTCCAGGGCCTCGAAGCGCCCGTCCGGAACGGCGATATCGCTCTTGAACCGGAGCGCCATCCCGCTGAGACCCTCCGCCTCAAAGCGTCTCCGGGCGCAGGCAATTTCGTCGGAGGACAGACCCAGGGCCCGGGCGCGGCCAAGCCCCATGGGCAGGGACGGCTGTGACAGGACCGGCGCCACCACGGCCGGCTCGGTCATCATCGCCAGGGCGAAGTTGCCGGTAAAGCACATGCCCACGGCGCCCACCCCACGTCCGCCGCAGGCGTCGTGGGCAAAGCTGGCCAGGGCGCGCAGCCAGTCGACGATCGGACTTGAGCGATCGTGCGCCCAGACATTGAACTCCCGCCTTATGCAAATGCCCTTGAAAAGCTCTCCGGCCGCATAGCCCAGGCTGACCGGTCGACCCGGCTCGCCGAACAGGCTGGGCAGGAACACGGTCATGCCCGCCTGGGCCAGGCGATCGCCAAAGCGGATCACCAGGGGGTGCAGACCCGGCATTTCGTGGATGACGATCACGGCGGGACCGGCGCCGCGCCGCCAGACCGGACGCGTCCATCGTCCTTGCGGATCGGTGAACTCGAAACGCTCATAGGCCTTCAGGGCGTCCGCGAATTTCAAGTCCGCCTCCGGCCTTCCAGGGCCTTGTTCGTGTGCGAGGTCAGAAGATGGAGCGTCCCTCGAGCCCGATGTCGTAGATCTGCTCGCCGTTGCGATATTCGAGATCGCCATAGAGCGCGAAATAGGATGAGGCTGAGCCCGCCTTGATCGCAAAACCGACGACGCCCCAGCCGCCCTGGCTCGCGTCGGGGGCGACGCTGAAGGGCGCACCGCCGCCCACGAAGCTCGCCACCGTGTCCCCGATGTTCCCATAGAGCACATCGATATAGCCAAGGTTGAGCTCGGTCCGCACCCAGGCGTCCTTGCCCCAGGCATGGCCCAGAGTGATCTCCGCCGTCCCGGTCATGCGGTTGCTCATGTGCGAGTCCACGGCGAGGTCGAACCCGTTGCCGCCGCCCGTCTCGGTGTATGCCGCCTGGTTCATGGCCAGATAGTCCAGGGCCAGTCTCGGACGCACATAATAGCCGTTGGCGATCTTCTGCTCGTAGGTCACGCCCACGTGCCCCTGATAGATGAACGCATCCCAGACCGCGTGGGCCAGAAGCTCCGTCCCCGCATTCACGAAGGTGCGCTGCTGGTTGAAGAAGGCCCCGCCGATGCCGCCCTGCGCGTCGAGGGTCAGCCCCCCGATCGCCCGACGATAATAGAGGCTGCCCTCGAGCACCTGGACCGTCGCCCCGGAGCCCTGCTGCTCTACCTGCGGAAGCTCATTGCCGTTCATGAAGCTGAGGGTCGCGCCGAAGGCGCCGCCGCCCTCGCCCATATGCTCCAGGCCCGCGACGATGCCGACCAGCTTGGTGTAGCTCGCCGGGCTGTTCACGTTCGTGCGGCTTACGTTTTCGTTGACCTCCTGCACCCAGAGGCTGGTGCCGGGGCTTTCGCGTCCGTTGTTGGGATTGGTGCCGATCATTTCGCCGATCGATTGCGTCGCGGCGTCGATGGCGTCGAACAGGCCTTGTCCCTGGTTCGGCAAGAGCTGGTCGTAGACCGCGCGGAAGCCCGACTGGGTCGTCGGGCCGAGCAGGCCCTGAACGATGGCCGGATTGGCCGATGACGCCGCAATGACCGCGCTCAGGGCGTCACCCTCGGCGGTATTGAACCCCAGCTGTTGGGCCGTCTTTTCCGTGACCGTCAGGCTAAGCTCGCCGCCGCCCTGGGAGCCGATGGGCGTATAGGTGGGCGTGGCGCTGAAGAGAAAGGGCGCGTTGGTCACCACGGCCCCGGAGCCGAACCCACCGACGCTCAGGGTGCCCGAGCCGGCGGTCTGAAGCACCACGAAGGTCTGCTGCAGCTGATTGGGCAGGCTGATCAGGGTCAGGCCCAGCTGGGCGCCGCTCGCAAAGGTCGACGCACCGCTGGTGACGAACCGGGTGTTGGTGCCGTTGGCGGGGTCGGCCGCCACGAGCAGCAGGCCGCCGGATCCGACATTGACGCTCTTGGCGGTGATGACGTTGGGGTTGAGGTCGCTGAGCGTGCCGTTGTTGACGTTCAGGGTCAGGCTCGAATGGCCCGTCGCCGTCAGCGCGCCCTCCTCGATCACCCCGGTCACGCTGGCTCCCGTCGGCCCCGCGCCCGAGGCGCCCGCCACCGTAAGGGTGTTGACCCCGGTTCCGAGGTTGATCGTGCCGGCGCTGATCGTGCCGGTGTTGACCGTGATCGTCGTGCCGCCGTTGCCGAAATAGAGGTCGCCGGAAATGCTGGGCGTCAGGGCGCCGATCGTCCGCCAGGCCGTGGGATAATCGATCGGGTCCTGGCCGGTCGTGACCGTCGTCACGGACTGGTAGACGTTGCCCTGATAGCTGACAAAGGCGCCGGTGGTGTAGGTGTTGGCCTGATTGTACGGCGAGGACGCGGGCAGGGCCGGGTTGCTCGTCTGGGTCAGGCTTTGGGGCGCGGTCCCCTGTGACATGTCGATGGCGATCTCGGCGGAGACCGGCATGGGTGAGGTGATCACCGTCTGAACCGGTCTGCCGCTGATGGTCCCGGTATTGACCACGCTCGTCAGGGTGCCGGACCGGTCGACAATGGCCCCGATCTCGCTGGCGCCGGCGCCGCCATAGCCGTTCACCGAGGCCGTGATCCCGCCATTATTGACGATGGAGTTCACCACCGCGCCCTGGTCGATCAGGATGCCGTAGGCGGTCACCGGGGCGTAGCCGGCGGCCTCGTTGGTCTGCTGGGTCGAGATCGCGGAGATCTGGCCGTTGTTGACGATCAGGGGAGTCTGCCCCCCCGCCAGAAAGTGCACCGCCAGAGCATTGGCCTGATAGGCCTGGGCGCCGATGGAGCCCTCGTTGTCGATGCCCCCCTGGATGACGTCGGTATAGGCCGTGCTGCCCGTTCCGATGATCACCGCGGTCGCCGGGATGACGCTGGTCAAGGCGGGGGTCGTCACCGGGTCGAAGACGCCGTCGGCGGTGATCGAGCCCTGATTGACGAAGCCATAGGTGTTGGCCTTCGAGGCGCCCGTGCCCGGACCCAGCAGGCCCAGACCGCCGTTCTGTCCCGGGGTTCCGATCACCAGAGCCGGGGCAGAGCCATAGGACGAAATCGATCCCGTGCCTTGTTGCGCATCGGGCACGCCATTGCCGTCGAGGTCGGGATTGGTGGCCGACAGCACCACCGGAGGTGCGCTGATGATCAGGCCGCCCGCCGCGGGACCGCCGATGGTCACGCCCGCGCCACCCTGGGTCAGCTCCGCGGCGGTGTAGATGCTCTCGATCTGGGAGATCGTGCTGCGCGAGGTCGTCCGATAGCCGGTGACGGTCACCGCCCCGGAGAGGTTGATCGCGCCGCCCACGGCGCCGTTGATCACCACACCCTGCGAGCCGGTGCCCGTGACGTTGACCGCCGAGAGGTTCAGATTGCCGCCGATGCCCCCCGTGGGCGCCACATAGAAGCCGACGCTGTTCGAACCCAGGATGGTGATCGAGCCGGCCCCGACCGTGACCGCCGTCGACGAGGTGAAGGTGGTGGGAGACACGGTCACCATGGTGAACCCGCCGGTGATCGGCGATTCGATATTCACCCCGTAACTGTTGTTGCCGGAGACCGTGACGCCGCCAGTCATGACGACGCTGCCCGTCAGAACTCCCGACCCATTGACGAGAATGCCGGTCCGGTTGGACCCCTGCGCGAAGGGGCCGGTCAGCAAGCCGGTATTGAAATCGGTATTGGCCGTGTAGCTCTCGGTCATCAGGATCGAACCGATGTCGGTGAACGATCCGGTGTTGCCGGCCACCAGATTGGCGCCGGTCGTGCCGTTGAGGTCGGTCGAGCCGAGTTCGCCCTCCAGAGAGAGATTGTTGTTGCTGTTCAGGGTGGCCGCGGTCTGCCCGGCCGTCACGACCCCGATCGAGCCGCCGGCCGCCACATCGACATTGGCGGGCTGACCATTATTGGCCGTGGCCGTCGCCACGGGCGTCTTGACCGAGGACGTGATGGTCGTCGTCTGGGCGTGAGCCGCCACGGCCAGGATCAAGGGCGCGACGGCCGCCGCAGCGGCTAGCTTGGTTCGCGTCATGATCGGGGGTTCGACTCGCATGCGGGGTTCGACGACAGCCTCAAGGGCCTTGCGAATAAGACGGCTTTGAGGCCGCGAGCAAGGGAACTTCGGTTAAATCGTCGACTTGTCACGCCTTCGACACGAGAAGACTGTTCCCATGGCGGATACATCCGGCGCAAGGCCCATGTCCGTCCTCCGAAAGAGTCAATGAGCCCATCCGACCCATCTCACCGCTCGACCGCCGGCGTCCGCCGCCTCGCCCTGGCGGCTTTGGCGGCTGTGGCCATGCTCGGCCCACTGCTCCTGGCGGGGCTGGGCCTTGCCGCGCCCGCGCCCGCCACGGCGCTCGCCGCCCTTGGCGCGGTGGCGGCTCTCAGCCTCATGATCTATGCGCCGCCGCGCCTCGAAGCGGCGACGCCCTCGCCCCCAACCCGTGATCGACTGGGCGTGGATCTGGAAGTGGTGGAGATGCTGTCCGATCCGGTTCTGATCGTCGAAGGCGGTGCGCGGGACGAGCAGACGAGCCGGCGCATTCTGCTGGCCAATGCGGCGGCGCGAGAAGCGCTGCGGATGTCGCGGCCCGACGGCCTTCTCTCCACCGTCATCCGCGCGCCGGATGTCCTGGACGCCGTGGACGAGGCGCTCTACGCGCGCACGCCTCAAGAGGCGATCTGGGAACTGCGCGGTCCGCCTGAGCGCCTGTGGCGGGCCCGGGCGACCCCCCTGGCGCGGGAGGGTGGTGAGACCGGTCTGCGACTGGCCATGCTCTGGTTGCGGGACGAGACCGAAATCCGGCGGGTGGAGCGCACCCGGGCCGACTTCCTCGCCAACGCCAGTCACGAACTGCGTACGCCCCTCGCCTCGCTCACCGGATTCATCGAGACCCTGAGGGGTCATGCCCGGGACGATGTCGAAGCCCGTGATCGCTTCTTGGCGATCATGCATGGGCAGGCCGATCGGATGCGGCGCCTGATCGACGACCTGATGAGCCTCTCGCGCATCGAGCTTGGCGAGCACATTCCGCCCTCGGGCGAGGCCGATCTGGCCGTGCTGACCGCCGATGTCCTCGATGGCTTGGGACCGCTGGCCCGCGAAAAGGCGGTGCGGTTCGAGTTCGTCGCTCCGCCTCCCGGCGCGGCGGTGGCCGTGGCCGACCGGGATCAGGTCCTTCAGGTGATCCAGAACCTCGCCGAGAACGCCGTGAAGTTCGCGCCGGAGGGCGGCCTGGTGACGCTGGAGGTCCGCGCCGGGCTTGGCCTCACCGAGGCCTCGACGCCCGCCGCAGGTCTGGAAAACGCCTTTTCCCTGGTGCTCCCCGAAGCCACGCCTGGGCGAACCTATGCCAGCGTCGCCGTGCGCGATCATGGTCCGGGGCTGGCGCGGAGCCATCTTCCGCGCCTGACCGAGCGGTTCTATCGCGTGGAGGGACAAAAGACCGCGAAGCCCGGCACCGGTCTTGGCCTCGCCATCGTCAAGCACATCGTCAACCGGCATCGTGGCGGCCTGCGCGTCGAGAGCACCGTGGGGGACGGGGCCCAGTTCACGGCCTATTTCCCCATGGTCGAGCCGCCGCTTGCGACGTCCGCGGTCTTGGGGGGGAAAGCGGGGGCGGTGGAGGCCAACGCCCAGGCTTGACGCGCGCGACAGGGTTCGTCAGCCAGCAGATATGAATATCCTGATTGTCGGCTCAGGCGGCCGCGAACACGCCCTGGCCTGGAAGATCGCCCAATCGCCCCTCGTGACCTCGATCGCCAGCGCGCCAGGCAATCCGGGTATGGCGTCCCTGGGCGAGACCTTCGCCGTGTCCCCGACCGACGTCGCCGGACAGGTCGCCCTGGCCCAACGGCTCAAGGCCGATCTGGTGGTGGTGGGGCCGGACGCGGCCGTGGCCGCGGGTCTGGCGGATGCCCTGATCGAGGTTGGCGTCGCTGTCTTTGCTCCGACCGCGGCGGCGGGTCGCGTGGAGAGCTCCAAGGCTTTCACCAAGGCCCTGGCCGCCCGCGAGGGCATCCCCACGGCCCCCTATGCCGTCTTCACCGACGCCGCTGAAGCCAAGGCCGGGCTGGAGGCATTCGCGCCGCCCTATGTGGTCAAGGCCGACGGCCTGACCGCGGGCAAGGGCGTCACCATCGCCGCGACGCGGGCGGAGGCCGAGGCGGCCATCGACTCGGCCATGGGCGGGCGTTTCGGCGCCGCCGGCGCGCGGGTCGTCCTTGAGGGCTTCCTGCAGGGCGAGGAGGTGTCGCTGTTCGCGCTCTCCGATGGCGCCAGCGCCATGGCCTTCGGCTCCGCGCAGGATCACAAGCGCGCCTATGACGGCGATCTGGGCCCCAATACGGGAGGCATGGGTTGCTATGCCCCGTCCCCCGCCTTCGACGCCACGCTGGAGGCGGAGGCCATGGCGCGGATCGCCCGACCGGCCCTGGCCGGCCTGGCGGCGGACGGAACGCCCTATCGGGGCGTGCTCTATGTCGGCCTCATGCTGACGCCCACCGGCCCGCAACTGGTCGAGTTCAACGCCCGGTTCGGCGACCCCGAAACCCAGGTGATGATGATCCGCCTGGAGAGCGACATCGTGCCCTATCTGCTGGCCTGCGCGCGCGGTGGGCTGGACAGGCTGCCGCCGCCGGTCTGGCGCCGGGAGGCCGGGATCTGCGTGGTCCTGGCGACGGAGGGCTATCCCGATGCGCCGCGTACCGGCGGAGAGATCCTCCTGCCATCGCGCTTCGAGCCGGGGGTGAGCGTGTTTCATGCCGGCACGGCCCTCAAGGACGGGCGTCTCATCTGCGCCGGGGGCCGCACCCTCAATATCTGCGCCTTGGGCGAGACCTTGGCTGAAGCGCGGGACAAGGCCCATCGCGCCATCGCGTCGATCGTCTTCCCCGGCGGCTTTCATCGCCGGGACATCGGCTGGCGAGCCTTGGCGCCGACCGCGCCGGGCCGTTAGGAAGAGCCTCAACAGAGACCGCACCTCGCCAACCGACCCTGCGAACAAGATCTTGGAGGACGCCGCCGTGGCCGACCGTACCCCTTCCGACGAGCAGGTTCGCGAACAGCTCAATACCGGCGTCAAGCCGGTGGCCGAGTCTCACCGATTCGACGAGGCGGCCCTGGCGACCTGGATGGCCGCCCATGTGGAAGGATTCGCCGGTCCGCTTGAGGTGCGCCAATTCAAGGGCGGCCAGTCCAACCCGACCTACCAGCTGGTCACGCCGGGCCACACCTATGTGATGCGCCGCAAGCCGCCGGGAAAGCTCCTGCCCTCGGCCCATGCCGTGGACCGCGAGTTCCGGGTGATCTCGGCGCTTCACCCGATCGGCTTTCCCGTCGCCCGGCCCTACGCCCTGTGCACGGACGAGACGGTCATCGGCACCATGTTCTACATCATGGACTACGTCGAAGGCCGCGTCCTCTGGGATCAGACCCTCCCGAGCTATGCCCCGGCCGAGCGCCATGCCTTGCACATGGCCGCGCTCAAGACCCTGGCCGAGCTGCACACGGTCGACTACCGCGCCGTGGGCCTGGAGGACTTCGGACGTCCCGGCAACTACATGGCCCGGCAGATCGACCGCTGGACCAAGCAGTACAAGGCCTCTGAAACCCAGCATATCGAGACCATCGAGCGTCTGATCGCCTGGTTGCCGACGACCGTGCCGGAGGACGATCAGGCGTCGATCGTCCACGCCGACTATCGTCTCGACAACATGATCATGCACCCGACCGAGCCCCGGGTGATCGCGGTCCTGGACTGGGAGCTCTGCACCATCGGAAATCCCCTGGCGGATTTCACCAACCTTTTGATGCAATGGGTCAACGGTTCGATCTCGACCCTGCCCGACCTCAAGGCGCACGGGATCCCGACCCTGGACGAATATGTCGAGGAATATTGCCGCCTGACCGGGCGCGCGGGTCTGCCCGATCTCAACTGGTACTTCGCCTACAACATCTTCCGCTTGGCGGGGATCATCCAGGGGATCGTCGGCCGGGTGCGCGACGGCACCGCCAACAGCCCCCAGGCGGCGGCCATGGCCGACCGGGTTCCGGCGCTTGGCGAGGCGGCCTGGGGCTTCGCCAAGCTGGCCGGCGCTTAGAGCGCAATGCGACGCGGTCGACTCGACGAAGACCTTGAAGGGCGCTCCACCGTCAGGAATGAACGCCGGCCCGCCTGAACCCCTCGAAACGCGGGATCTTGCCCCGAATTCACGACGCCGACCCGCCGCGGGATCGTCCGGACCGCCAGATTGGGCTGTGCGGCGGAGCCAGGGGCCGGGATCAGGGCCGCGCCCGGTGAGACCGGATCTGCAGGTCGACGGTGCGCGACAGGTCCCGGAGCCGCTGCAGGATATCGGCGCGCTGTGAGGGGCTGAGCCGGTCGTTCTCGTCGCGATAGGCGGCGTCGAGCCTTCGGATGCCGTCGAGCGCCGTGAGGTCCTTGCCGCCGAGTCTCTGATCGAGCGTTCCGTCGGCCATCAGGTTGACGATCCGCAGTTGCACGGCGCTGGCCTGTCCCCGCGTGTCCCTGGCGGACGCGGAGATGACGCCCGCGTCCGTCTCATCCGGGTCGGAACCCGGCGTGTCGGATGCGGCCTCGGCGCTCTCGCCGGGCGTCGGCCCCGCGATCCAGCGGCCATCCGGGCCCTGGTAGGCGCCCGCGGTGGCGCGATAGGGCATCCAACGTCCGGTCTCGTCATAATAGCCATAGGCGTTCTGGCCGCAGTGCGCCGCCTGGCTGGCCACGGCCACACCGACCACGGCCCCGCCTGCGGCCCCAAGCGCCGTGGCCCCCGGGCGCCGATTGACGGCGTGACCCAGAAGGCCGCCCAGGCCCCCGCCCACCAGACCCCCGAGAAGGTCGTCGCGTTCGGCCGAGCGCAGACAGCCCGCGGCCAGAGCCTGGGCCGGAACGAGACCCGCCAGGATCAGGGCCAGGGCGATGCGGGGCCGGGGGCCGAGGCGATGAGGGCGCATGGCGGCGGCTCAGACCTCGCCGGCCAGGAGCTGACGCAGGCGCGAGGCGAGGTCTTCGGGGTAGACGGGCTCGTCCGTGGTCTCCAGTTCGGCGAGGGTCCACCAGCGGATATCGTCCACCAGGGCCTGCTCCAAAGGGGTCCAGCCCGCGCGCGAGGGATCTCCTCCGTCGCAGCGCGCCATGAGAAAGGCCTGACGAAACAGGACCGGCCGGCCCTTTCGGTCATAATAGACCTGCTCGCTCCACCAGAGCGGCTGGCTGACGAAGTGCGGCTCCAGGCCCGTCTCCTCGGCCATTTCGCGACGCGCGGCCGCCTCGAGACTTTCGCCCGGCTCGACCCCGCCGCCCACCGTGTACCAGGCGCCCGGCCCCTCGGGAGCCGTGGGCAGGCGGCCTTTGAGCAGCAGGATGCGATCCTCGGAGTCCAGCAGCAGGACCCGCGCGGTCGGCCGTTCACGCATCGTCCCGCCCCTCCTCCAGCCGCCGCTTCACCTCCGCCGCGAGGGTCTTGATATCGAGAGGCTTGGGCAGAAACGAGACCTCCGGCGCGCCCTCCAGCAGGTCGGAGAATTCAGCCTCGGCATAGCCCGAAACGAACAGCACCGGGGCGCCTTGCAGGAACGGACGCGCGGCCGCGAGAAGACCCGGACCGTCCAGGCCCGGCATCACCACATCGGAGATCATCAGGTCGATCCGGCCGGCATGAGCGCGCGCCAGCTCCAGAGCCGCGTCGCCATCCCCAGCCTCCAGGACCTCATACCCGCGGGCCCGCAGTAGGCGCGCTGTGATGCCCCGCACCAGGGCCTCGTCCTCAACCAGCAGAAGCACGCCGCGACCTGACAGGTCGCGTCCGGTCGTTCGCGGCGAGGGGGCCGGTCCTGGACGCTCCAGCCTGGGCGGGGCGACATAGGCAGGCAGGAAAATGCGGAACGCGGCCCCCTGGCCCGGCGTCGATCGGGCGATCACGGCGCCCCCGGCCTGCTTGACCGCGCCATAGACCATGGCGAGGCCCAGGCCTGTGCCTTCGCCCACCGGCTTGGTGGTGAAGAACGGATCAAACACGCTGGCCAGGATGTCGGGCGTCATGCCCGGGCCGTCATCCGCCACTTCGATCAGGGCCAGATCGGACGCGGCCGTCTCGGCAAAGCCCAGGCGCCCCGCCTCCGAGGGCGAAACCCGGCGGGAGGACAGGCGTATCTCGCCGCCCTGTCCGCTGGCGCGGATGGCGTCGCGGGCATTCACCACCAGATTCATGATCGCATTCTCGAACAGGGCGCGATCGAGACGGACGGCGGGGATGTTGCGGCCATATTCAGTGACCAGCCGCATGTCCTCGCGCAGCAGGCGGCGCAGCAGAACCTCCAGTTCGCCCAGGGCCTCGGCGAGGTCGAGCGTGTCGCGCTGCACGGTCGCCTTGCGCGAAAAGGTCAGAAGCTTGCGCACCAGTTCCGCCGCGCGGCCGACGGTCTCGCGGATCTCGCTCAGGCTCTCATAGGCGGGATCCCCGAGGGGATGGCGGCTGAGCAGGTCTTCGGCCCGCAGGCGGATCGCGGTCAGGAGGTTGTTGAAGTCGTGCGCCACGCCGCCGGCCAACTGGCCCACGGCCTCCATCTTGTTGCGCTGGGCGAGCTGCAGCTGAACCGCCCTCTGGGCGCTGATGTCGAGCAGGTACACCAGCCAGACCTCGGGCTCATGGCGGGCGAGGCTGAGCTGAGCGATCGCCCCCCGCTCTCCCCTGAGGGTGACTTCGAAGGGCCCAAGCGTCGCGCCATCCGCCGGCGCGGCCCAGGCGGCGTCCAGCTCGGCGAGGCTGGCGGGGGTGATCAGGTCCGCAAGGGTTTCGCCCGGCGCGAGGGCGCGATCGATCAGGCGGCGGAGCGCTGGGTTGGCCTCATCGAGCGCCGCGCGCAGCGGGTCCGCGCCTCGCGCCCGGGCCATGGCGAATGGCGCGGCCGCCAGGAGAGCCTGACCGCGTCCCGCGTCCGCCGCGGGAAAGGCCGGTCCGGTCGACGCCGCGGAAGGGGGCGAGAGCCGCACGAGCCAGACGTCGGGCGCCAGCAAGCTGACCTCGCCGCGCCAGACCCCCCGAGGGGTCTCGATGGGCGCCTCGCCGTATCCCTCGCGTCGTGCGGCCCGGAAGGCGGCGAAGACGGACGCCCCGACAAGCAGTTGGCGCCGGCCCGGGCCCTCAAGCGCCTTGAAGGCGGCGTTGGCGATGACGACCCGCCCGGCGGCGTCGCAGAGGGCCGCAGGGATCTCGAACCCATCGACCAGGACCTGGCGTCCCGCCGCGAGAGGGGACTCTGGCGTCGTCGACATCAGGATCGGCGACCTCTGCCCGGGTGACGTCTGCGCCAATCACCCAGGCGCCCGTGACCGGGTGAACGCGGAATGAGGGAAGGCGACGCGAGGCGGGCCACGCGTCCGCCCGTATGTCAGGCGCGCCGGGCGCGCTTGGCCTGATCCGCGCCGCCGCCGAGGGCCGCCAGGCAGCCCCGCACGATGCCTTCGGCGTCCAGGCCGGCCTGGGCGTACATGGCCTCGGGCTTGTCCTGGTCCTGGAAGACGTCCGGCAGGGTCAGGGTGCGCACCTTGAGTCCCCGATCCAGGGCCCCATGCTCGGCCAGGGCGTGCAGCACGAAGGCGCCAAATCCACCGATCGCGCCCTCCTCGACCGTCACCAGGGCTTCGTGCTCGCGCGCCAGGCGCAGGATCAGGTCCACGTCGAGCGGCTTGGCGAACCGGGCGTCGGCCACGGTCGCGGACAGGCCCCGGGCGGACAGCAGGTCCGCCGCCTTGAGGCACTCCTGCAAGCGGGTGCCGAACGAGAGGATCGCCACGGACGTCCCTTCGCGGACGATGCGGCCCTTGCCGATCTCCAGCGGAGAGGCCAGGTCGGGAATGGTCACGCCCACGCCCTCGCCCCGGGGGAAGCGGAAGGCGCTGGGACGATCATCGAGCGCGGTCGCGGTCGCGACCATGTGGGCCAGCTCCGCCTCGTCCGAGGCCGCCATCACCACGAAGCCAGGCAACTGGCCAAGATAGCCGATGTCGAACGTCCCGGCGTGGGTCGCGCCATCGGCCCCGACGAGCCCCGCGCGGTC
Organism: Caulobacteraceae bacterium; assembly: GCA_027452265.1. Classification (GTDB taxonomy): domain Bacteria; phylum Pseudomonadota; class Alphaproteobacteria; order Caulobacterales; family Caulobacteraceae; genus Acaudatibacter. The sequence goes on along the minus strand of DAIDGR010000041.1, from coordinate 44,828 downwards.
AATGGCGAAGCGCACCGGCAGCCCCTGGATGGCCACGTCATGCACCACCTGGTCGTAGCCCCGCTGCAGGAAGGTCGAGTACAGCGCCGCGAAGGGCTTCATGCCGTCGGCCGCCAAGCCCGCCGCGAAGGTCACGGCGTGTTGCTCGGCAATCCCGACGTCGAAACAACGGTCCGGGAACTCCTTGGCGAAAAGGTCGAGGCCGGTGCCCGAGGGCATGGCCGCCGTGATGCCCACCACCAGGGGGTCGCGACGGGCCTGCTTGATCAGCTCTGAGGCGAAGACCTTGGTGTAGGACGGCGCATTGCTGGTCGGCGGCTTGACCTGCTGGCCGGTGACCACATCGAACTTCACCACCGCATGCAGCTTGTCGGCTGAGCTCTCGGCCGGCGCATAGCCTTTGCCCTTCTGGGTGACCACGTGGACCAGGACGGGCCCGTCGTCGATCTGCTGGACGTTCTTCAGCACCGGGACGAGGTGGTCCAGATTGTGCCCGTCGATCGGGCCCACATAGTAGAAGCCCAGTTCCTCGAACAGCGTGCCGCCGGTGGCCATGCCCCGGGCGTATTCCTCGGCCTTGCGCGCCATGACCTTGAGCGGCCGGGGCAGGTGGCTGGCCACCTCCTTGCCGATCTTGCGCACCGCCTGATAGGCGCCGCCGGACACCAGACGCGCCAGATAGGCGCTCATCCCGCCCACCGGGGGGGCGATGGACATGTCGTTGTCGTTGAGGATGACGATCAGCCGCTTGGTGGTCTCCACCGCGTTGTTCATCGCCTCATAGGCCATGCCCGCGCTCATCGACCCGTCGCCGATGACCGCGATCACGCTGTTGTCGTCGCCGCGGCTGTCGCGCGCCGCCGCAAAACCGAGCGCCGCCGAGATCGAGGTCGCCGCATGCGCCGCGCCGAAGGGATCGTAGGGGCTTTCCGAACGCTTGGTGAAGCCTGACAGGCCGCCGCCCTGACGCAGGGTGCGGATGCGGTCACGGCGACCGGTGAGGATCTTGTGCGGATAGGCCTGGTGGCCCACGTCCCAGATCAAAATGTCCTTGGGCGTGTTGAACACATGATGCAGGGCGACGGTCAGCTCGACCACGCCAAGGCCCGCGCCCAGATGGCCGCCGGTGGTCGAGACCGCATGGATCGTCTCCTGCCGCACTTCTTCGGCAAGAGTGCGCAACTCGAACAGGTCGAAGCCGCGAATGTCGGCGGGATCGGACACCCGATCCAGAAGCGGAGTGGAGATTGTCATCTGTAATGCCTGATTGGAACCTAGCGCCGTCGCCGTCTCACCGCCACGGGGCAAATTGTTAAGGCTGTGTTCGTCTTGTCCGCCGCTCACGACTTGCGGTCCAGCACGAAATCCACCGCCGCCTGAAGAACCGCGCCGCGGGCGCCGAAGGGATCGAGATGCGCTTTGGTCCGGACCACGAGGTCGGCGATGCGCGCCTTGGCCGCGTCCACCCCCAGCAGGGTGACGAAATTGGTCTTGCCCATCTCCGCGTCCTTGCCGCCGGCGGCCTTGCCCAGAAGCGCGGCGTCGCCCTCGGCGTCGAGCACATCGTCGACGATCTGATAGGCAAGCCCGATATCGCGCCCAAAGGCCATCAGGGCGTCGCGCTCGGCGTCGCGGGCCTGGGCCATAATCAGGGGCAGTTCGAACGCCGCCGCGATCAGCGCCCCGGTCTTGAGCTGCTGCATGCGCGTCACCGCGCTCAGGTCATCGCGCACCCCGATCAGATCGATCATCTGACCCCCGCACATGCCCAGGCCGCCCGAGGCGACGGCAAGGCAGCGCACCAGTTCGGCCCTGATCGCCCCGTTCTCGTGCGTCTGCGGCTCGGCCAGGATCTCGAAGGCCAGGCTCTGAAGCGAATCGCCGGCCAGCACCGCTGTCGCCTCGTCATAGGCGCGGTGCGCGGTCGGGCGACCCCGGCGCAGGTCATCATCGTCCATACAGGGCAGATCGTCGTGGACGAGGCTGTAGGCGTGAATGAACTCCAGGGCGCAGGCGGCCCGCAGGACGCCCCGCTCGGGCAGATCCAACAGCCGTCCGGTCTCGATGGCGAAGAAGGGACGTAGCCGCTTGCCGGGCCCCAGCGCCGCATAGCGCATGGCTTCGAGCAGACGGGACTCGGGCCCCTCGGGCCGGGGCAGGAGGGCGTCCATCGCCGCATCGACCCTGGCCGCGACGTCGCTGAGCCGGCCGGCCACATCCGCAAGCGCCAGGGTCACGCCAGATCCACCTTTTCCGCGCGCACGGACCCGTCGGCCCCCAGCACGATCGACTCCACCTTCATCTGGGCGGCCTTGAGCTTGGTCTCGCAGTGGGCGCGAAGCTGGGCCCCGCGCCGATACACATCCACCGCCCGCTCAAGGTCAGCCTCGCCCGACTCCAGCTCGGCCACGATCCGCTCAAGCTCGGCCAGGGCCTGCTCGAAGGTCAGCGCCGCGATATCGGCGTCATCGGCCATGGATGTTGTGGTCATGCCGACCCCCAAAAGTTCGTCCTGGTCCGTCGCAAATGCCGCACGGAATGTCGCGGCGACGGGTGAAGAGGTTACGTCGGGCGGGCCCGCGCACGCCCAGATCGCGGAAACCCGCTTATTGAGCCTTCGATTGCGGCGCTTCAAGGGCCCGGACGCAAGCGCCAGGGCACGCATCAGCCGACAGCCGGGGCGCCGCGCCGCTCAAAGCGACGCCGGGACCAATAGCCGAAGCCGCCGTCCCGCGACAGGCGCCAGCCCTGCGCGCTCAGCTCGCGGCCGACCATGAAGTTGAAATAGCCGTGCGCCACCACCAGAACATCGGCGCCCTCGGCCGCCGCCGCGATCAGGCGCCGCGCCACGCGCCTCGCCCGCTCCACCGCCGCCGCATGGGGCTCCTGGCCTCCGGTCACGCCCAACCACGCCCAGCACAGGCGCGAGATCACACCCCACCAGCGGGGGCTGAGGCGCAGCCAGGACGGCACGGGCGGCGGCGGCAGGGGAGCCTCGATCAGATCGACGGAGGTTTCGAACGCCCGGCCCCCGGCGATGGCCTGCGCGCTTTCCACCGCGCGCCGGCGGGTCGAGGCGAGGAGCTGGCCGGCCTTCCCGGCGCAGGCGACCAGTTCGGCCGGAGGCGTCTGGCCCTGCTTCAGTCCGCCTTCCTCATAGCGTCCCCACCACTCGCCATAGGCGCGGGCGCTCAGTTTCACGCGCCGCGACAGGGCCGGCTCGCCGTGCCTTACAAGGATGATCGCGCCCGGCGCTCCGCCCTTCACGTCGCCGTCCGGGAAGGGCCTCGGAGTCGGGTCAGCCATGGAGGGCCGCCACGTGGGCTGCCGTCGAGGCGGCCAGCGCGCGAAGATCGTATCCCCCCTCCAGGGACGACACGACCCGGCCGCCGCAGCGCCTCCGGGCGACCTCAAGGATGGCGCGGGTCGCCCATCCATAGTCCTCGGCCTCGAGGTTCTGCTGGGCCAGGGGGTCGCGGGCATGGGCGTCGAACCCGGCTGAGATCAGGATCAGGTCCGGCGCGAAGGCGTCGAGCGGCGTCATCAGGCGGGTGAAGGCCGCCCGCCAGGTTTCGCGCGGGGCCCCGGGCGGTGAGATGGCGTTGACGATATGGGCCGGGTCGTCCGCGTGCGGCTCGCCGGTCCCGGGCCAGAGGGGAGCCTGATGGACCGAGGCGAAGAACAGGCCCGCCCCCTGGTTCGGCGCCGCTTCGAACGCCGCCTGGGTGCCATTGCCGTGGTGCACGTCGAAGTCGATCACGGCCACGCGCGCCAGACCGGCCGCCTGGGCCGCGCGGGCGGCCAGGGCCAGGGTCGAATAGATGCAGAAGCCCATGGAGAAGTCCGGCCCGGCATGGTGGCCCGGCGGGCGCACGGCGCAGAAGGCCCGCTCGACCTGGCCCGCCGCCACGTCCCGCACCGCCTGGATGGCGGCGCCGGCGGCCCGTGACGCCGCGGTCAGGCTTCCGCTGGACAGCCAGGTGTCCGGGTCGATCCGCACGAGGTCTGCGCCGCGCGGCGTCACGCGCTCCAGGGCGTCCAGATAGACGGGGTCGTGGACACGTTCGAGGTCCGCGCGCAGGGCCAGGGGCGCCTCATGGGGCTCAAGGTCGAGATCGGTCTCGGCCAAGGCGTCGCGCACCGCCGCCAGACGCGCCGGCTGCTCCGGGTTCCGCGGGTGCGGCGCGTGGTCGAGCATCTCCCGGTGCGTGTAGAGGGCGAGCGCCATGTTCCCGTGTGCTTACGTCAGAATCGTCGTGTAGGACCAGATTCTAACATCCACGCGACGCTCGACATGCCCGCCACGCCCCAGATGAACGATGCCCGGCTGCGCCGCGCCGCCCTCGGCGACGCCGCCCTCCTCGCGGAGTTGGGCGCGCGCACCTTTACCGAGACCTTCGGCCACCTCTATCCGCCGCGGGACCTGGCGACCTTTCTGGCCGACAGCTACAGCGAAGCCCGCCTCATCGCCTATCTTTCCGATCCCGGCGCCGCCGCCTGGGTGCTTGAGGCCGGGGACGAGGCCATCGGCTACGCCCTGGTGGGCGGCTGCGATCTTCCCCATCCCGACGTCACCCCGACCTGCGGCGAGCTAAAGCGCATCTATGTGCTCAAGGCCTGGCAGGGCGGGGGGCGCGGCTCGCGCCTTCTCCAGACGTCCCTGGCCTGGTTGCAGGAGCGGGCGGCGCCGGGCATCTGGATCGGCGTCTGGTCCGAAAACCACGGCGCCCAACGGCTCTATCTGCGCCAGGGGTTCGAGAAGGTCGGCGAATACGCCTTCAAGGTCGGCGAAACCCGCGATCGTGAATTCATTCTCCGCCGGGATGCACGTCCTGGCGGGCCGGCCAGCGCGCCGGCGCGCTGAGGGCCCGCGTTCGACTCCTCTGGACAGGTCGAGGGCGGACGGCCAATCTCTTCAAACGTCCGTTCGAACGCGGAACGTTCGCGAGGCCCCGCCCATGTTCATGCGCTTCTTTACCGAGCTGAAGGCGGCCAAGGTGCCCGTCACGCTCAAAGAATACCTCATGCTCATGGAGGGCATGGACAAGAACGTCATCGATCGGCGGGTCGAGGATTTCTACTACCTGTCGCGCGCCGCCCTGGTGAAGGACGAGCGCCATCTGGACCGTTTCGACGTTGTGTTCGGCCACGTCTTCAAGGGGCTAGATCTGGTCTCGCTCGAACAGGCGACCGACATCCCCGCCGAATGGCTCAAGCGTCTCACCGACAGCTTTCTTACCGACGAGGAGAAGGCGATGATCGAGGAGATGGGCGGCTTCGACAAGCTGATGGAGATGCTTCAGGAGCAGATGAAGCAGGGGCGAGGCGACGGCGACGAGGAGGGCGACGAAAACGCCCGCGGGCGCGGCCGCAACTTTCCCATCGGGGCCGACGGTTACCACCCCGAGGGCATTCGCATCGGTCAGGACAAGGGCCGCCACGGGCGGGCGATCAAGGTCTGGGACAAGCGGGAATACAAGAATCTCGACGATCAGGTCGAGCTCGGCACACGCAACATCAAGGTCGCCCTACGCCGCCTGCGCCGCTTCGCCCGCCAGGGCGCCCCGGAGGAGCTCGACGTCAAGGGGACGATCAAGGAGACCGCCAATCGCGGCTATCTCGACCTCGTCATGCAGCCTGAGCGCCGCAACACCATCAAGGTGCTGCTGTTCTTCGACATCGGCGGTTCGATGGACAGCCACATACGGGTCTGTGAAGAGCTGTTCAGCGCCGCGCGCACCGAATTCAAGACCATGGAGTTCTTCTACTTTCACAACTGCCTGTACGAGGCGGTGTGGAAGGACAATCGGCGCCGCCATGCCGAGAAGCTCGACACCTGGGACATCCTCAATCGCTACGGGCGCGACTACAAGGTCATCTTCGTCGGCGACGCCACCATGAGCCCCTACGAGATCACCTATCCCGGCGGCTCGGTGGAGCACTGGAACGAAGAGCCTGGCGCGGTCTGGATGGACCGGGTCTGCAAGACCTGGGAGAGCGTGGCCTGGCTCAACCCCACGCCACAGCGGCACTGGAATCACACGCCCTCGATCGGCGTCATGCGGCAGGTGATCAATGACCGCATGTTCCCCCTGACCATCGCCGGTCTCGAACAGGCCATGCGGGAACTGGTCCGCTAGATGAGCCCGTTTGCCGGGTTCGAAGGCGAGCGGGGCGAAGGATGAGCGCGCTCGCCGCTGAACCCAGCGCCGCCACCCACGAGGATGCGGATCGCGACGCCGCCACCAAGGCCCTTGTCCTGACCACCGCCGAGCGCCTGTTCGCCGAACGCGGCCTGCGCTGCGTCTCGGTGCGGGACATCACGGCCGAGGCCGGCGTCAATCTGGCGAGCGTGAACTATCACTTCGGCTCCAAGGACACCCTGGTGTTCGAGATCTTCCGTCGCCGGGCGGCCGAGCTGAGCCGCGATCGCGCGCGGATGCTGCACGAGGCCCAGGCGCGCCACGGGGGCCAGGCGCCGGTGCGGGAGATTCTCGCCGCCCTGATGGCGCCGCCGCTCCTCTGGTCCCGCCCCGGCCATCCGCGACGCATCGCCATGCAGTTCATCATCCGCGCCCGGGGCGAAGGCGGCGAGGCGGTGCGCGAGGCCGTGGGCAAGGACGTCTCTCACCTGAGGCCCTTCGTCGCCGCCCTGATCGCCGCACGACCGGACCTGCCCCCCGAGGAGGTGCATTGGCGGCTGCACTTTGTCTTGGGCATGGTGCACAACAATCGCGTCGCCGAGTTCGAGCGCCTGCACGTCCTGTCCGAGGGCCTGACCCGCGACGGCGATACCGAGGCCTTGCTGAACCGGATGCTCGACTTCGCCGAGGCCGGCTTCCTACGCTGAGGCCCTATTCGCCGCCTTTGAGAACGTCCCGCACCCGCGCGCGGAGGTAAGGGACGACCTCGGTTTCAAACCAGGGATTGCGCTTGAGCCAGGCGGTATTGCGCCAGGACGGATGCGGCAGACAGATTTGGCCCGGCAGGTGGGAACGCCAGTCCCGCACCGCCGCATCCATGCGGCCCGGGTCGCGCGCGCCAAGCGCCCAGCTCTGCGCCGCCCGTCCCATCAGAAGGCGAAGCTCCACCTTGGGCAGGTGCGCCATCAGGCGCGCGCGCCACAGGGCCGCGCAGCGCGGGGGCGGAGGATAGTCTCCGCCGCCCCTGGGCGCCGTGCCGGGATAGCAGAAGGCCATGGCGGCCACGCCGATCGCCGGCGAGGCGTAGAAGGTGTCGCGGTCCACGCCCATCCAGTCGCGCAGGCGATCGCCCGAGGGATCGTCAAACGGCAGGCCGCTCTCGTGCACCCGCCGCCCCGGCGCCTGGCCGCACAGAAGGATGCGCGTCTTTGGCGACACCCAGATCACCGGGCGCGGCTCATGCGGCAGTTCGCCGGCGCAGGCGCGGCAGGCGCCGATTTCCGCGACCAGGGCGGCGAGATCGCTCACGGCCCGCGCCTCACAGGCCCTGCGCGAGGTGGACCGCCAGGGCGATGACCGCAAGGCCCGCCAGGGTGGCGAGGCTGGCGGCAAAGCCTGGTCGGGCGGCGCGGCTCGCGGGAAGCAGCTCGCTGGCCCCGATATGCAGAAAGATCCCGGCAAACAGGGCGAGCGCGGCGCCCAGGCTCGCGGGCGTGGGGCGGATGAGGCGGCTCAGCGCCACACCGACCAGAGGCGCGAGCGCGTCCGCGGCGAGCCAGAGGCGGGCGGTGCGTGCGTTCGGGGAGGCGGCCAGGCTCAGGGTCACGGTGTTGATTCCGTCCGCGGCGTCGTGGGCCAGGACCGCGGCCGCCAGAACCAGGCCCGCGGCAGGCGAGGCCTGGAACCCCAGACCGATGGCCAGACCGTCCAGGGCGCTGTGGGCGGTCAGGCTGGCGGCGCCAAGAAACCGGCCGACCCGGAGCGGGCCGGCCGCCAGCCCCTCAAGGGTCCGCGACAGGATCAGATAGCCGGCGAACCCCAGGGCGATCAGGCCAAACATGGTCCCGCCCCGCGCCGGTCCGGCGAGGTCCAGGCTTTCTGGCGCCAGGTCGAGGAGGGCGACCCCGATCACGGCTCCCGCGCTGAAGGCGACGATCAGGGGTCTGTGGCTCCCGGGACGAAGGCCAATCAGGCCGCCGCCGACCGTCGCCCCGCCGGCGGCCGCGCCCAGGATCCAGGGCCAGGGACCTGGGATGGTCATGCGGAGGTCAAGCCGGCAACCGCCTCAACCGCCTCGCTTCAGGGTTTCGCGGGCGACGATCAGCTGCTGGACCTGGCTGGTGCCCTCATAGATGCGGAAGATGCGCACGTCGCGATACAGCCGCTCGACGCCATAATCGGCGATGTAGCCGGCCCCGCCGAAGATCTGCACCACCCGGTCGGCCACGCGGCCGACCATTTCCGAGGCGAACAGCTTGGCCGCCGAGGCCTCCAGCGTGACCGAGGCGCCGGCGTCGCGCTGGCGGGCGGTCTCCAAGGTCAGGGCCCTGGCCGCCAGGGCTTCGGTCTTGGAGTCGGCGATCATCGCCTGGATCAGCTGGAAGCTGGCGATGGCGGCGCCGAACTGCCTGCGCTCGGAGGCGTAGGCGACCGCGTCGGCGATCAGGCGCTCGGCCACCCCGACGCAGACCGCCGAAATGTGCAGCCGGCCACGATCCAGCACCTGCATGGCGACCTTGAAGCCCTCGCCCTCCGCACCCAGACGGTTCTCCGCCGGCACGCGCACCCCATCGAAGATCACGTCGCAAATATGGGCGCCCTGCTGGCCCATCTTCTTTTCCGGCTTGCCGATGCTCAGGCCCGGAAGGTCGCTGGGCACGAGGAAGGCCGACACGCCGGCGGCGCCCTTGGCGTCGGGATTGGTGCGGGCCATGACCGTGAACAGGCCCGCGCGGTTGGCGTTGGTGATGTATCGCTTGGCCCCGTCGAGCACATAGACATCCCCCTCGCGGCGGGCCCGGGTCTGAACAGCGGCGCTGTCCGAACCCGCCTCGGCCTCGGTCAGGGCGAAGGAGGTCACGATCTCGCCGGTGGCGATGCGCGGCAGCCAGCGCGCCTTCTGCGCCTCGGTCCCGAACATGACGAGCCCCTGGCTGCCGATACCGACATTGGTGCCGAAGGCCGAACGAAAGGCGGGGCTGGTGCGGCCCAGCTCCATGGCCACCAGACATTCGTCCTCCATGGCCAGGTCCAACCCGCCATAGGCCTCGGGAATCGACAGGCCGTAGAGCCCCAGCGCCTTCATCTCATCGAGGATTTCGTCGGGGATGGCGTCGGCTTCAGCGACCTGGGCCTCGATCGGACGCAGCCGCTCACTGACGAACCGGCGAATCGTCTCGAGAAGCTGGCTGCGGGTCTCCGCATCGAAAGCCATGGCAAGCTCCGTGAAAGGCGTGGTCCGGCCTTGGCCTGTGAGGCGTTGCCGGGGCGGGGGATCGTCCCTAAACGTGGCCCGTCCGGGGCGAAAGGGGAAGTCTCGCCGCGCCTCGGCCTTCCGCGATGAACGCGCGCGACGCCGCGACAAGGTTGAGGACGCCCTGATGGACGATGTGACGTCGCCTCCGACGGAGAGCCCAGCGGCGGGGATGCAGCCCATGGCGTCCGGCGAATGGGAAGGCTGGTCGTTGTGGACCTCTGACCCGTTCGAGGTTCATGCCGGTCCGTTCTACAGCCGCAAGGAGGCGGACGGCGGTGTGCTGTGCGCCTTCCGCGCCGAGCCCCGGCATATGAATGGCGGCGGCTTCATGCATGGCGGCTGCCTGATGACCTTCGCCGATTATTCCCTGTTCGCCATCGCCGGAGACGCCCTGGCCGGGGGCGGATCGGTGACCGTGTCCCTGAGCGGCGAATTCCTCGACAGCGTCGGACCTGGCGCCCTGGTGGAGTCGCGGGGCGAGGTGACCCGGGCCGGCGGCTCCCTGGTCTTCATCCGGGGCCTGATCTCGAGCGAGGGGCGGACCCTGATGAGCTTCTCAGGCGTGGTGAAGAAAATGCGCCGTCGCGAGGGTCACGCCGCCTGACCTTCGGGCGCGTCAGGCGCCCGCCTCGGCCGAGGGTCGTGCGCGCAACTCCGCCTGCCAGCGCAGCAGGTTCGGGTGGGTCTCCTCAAGGCGAAAGCGCACCATGCGGGCGAATTCCAGGCCGGTGAACAGAACGCCGTCCGCCAGGGTCGGGCGCTCGCCGCCAACGAACCGGCAGTCGGCCAGTCGACGCTCGAACAGGCCCAGGGCGCGCCCGGCCTGGGCCAGGCTGGTTTCCGAGATGGCCGGGATCTGGGTCTCCAACACCGCCAGGGCCGGATGGCCGTGACGCACGGCCAGCATCAGAGGGTGGGCGACGAGCAGCTCCGCGCGGCGCGTCCACATTTCGATCAGGGCGGCTTCCCGGGCGTCGCGGCCGAACATGTTCGGCTCGGGGTACAGGGCCTCCAGGTAACGACAGATGGCCAGGGACTCGGTCAATGCCACGCCGTCGTCCAGGATCAGGGCCGGCGCCACGGGCAGGCCCACCTCGGCGAGGTAGGCGGGGCTCTTCTGCACCCCGGCGCGCAGGTCGATATCGACGACCTCCAGATCGGTGATCCCCTTTTCGGCCATGAACCAGCGCACCCGGCGCGGATTGGGGGCCAGACGGCTGGTATAGAGCTTCATGGGGCGCCTCTCCGTACGCGTCATGGGTCAGCCTTGATATAGCGAAGCGGGCAGGACGCCGACGACGGCCCCGGTCATGCAGGTGGCGAGAAACCCGGCCATCATCGCCTTCCAGACCATGCCCATGATCTCGCTGCGGCGCTCGGGGACCAGGATGGCGTAGCCGGCCACATTGATCCCCACCGAGGCGATATTGGCGAAGCCGCACAGGGCGTAGGTCATGATCACCCGCGTCCGCTCCGACAGAACGCCAGCCGGCAGGTGGGCGAGGTCGATGAAGGCGGTGAACTCGGTCAGGGTGAGCTTGGCGCCCAGCAGGCCGCCAGCCGCGCCCGCCTCGCGCCATGGCGCCCCGATCAGCCAGGCCAGGGGGGTGAAGACCGCGCCCAGGATGCGCTCCACACTGAGGGGCGCGCCCATCAGGGGGGGCAAGAGCCCCAGCAGGCGATCGGTCAGGGACACGAGGGCGACGAACACGACCAGGGTGGCGGCCACGCTGAGCACGATCTGCAGGCCATCCCCGGTTCCGCGCATCAGGGCGTCGATCGCGCTCTCATAGGTCTTGGCGGTGGTCAGATCGAAGCTGTCCGAACGCTCCAGAGCCGGGTCGCGCGGGACCAGGATTCGCGCCAGAAGCACCCCGGCCGGGGCGGAGATCAGCGACGCGGTCAGGACGTGGGCGGCGGCGTGGGGCAGGACGCCGTTGAGAATGGTCGCATAGGCGACCACGGTCGAGCCCGACACGCAGCTCATCCCGACGCAGAGCAGGAGGAACATCTCCGACCGGGTCAGCCCCGCCAGATAGCTGCGGATGAAGATTGGACCCTCGACCTGGCCCATGAAGATCGTCGCGGCGGTGGCCAGGGCCGGGGCCCCGCGCAGCCCCATGGTGCGCTGGAAGACAAAGCCGAAGGCCTGGGTCAGCCAGCGCAGGATGCCCCAGCGCCAGAGCAGGGCCGACAGGGCGCAGATGACGAGAATCACCGGCAGGACCCGGAAGGCGAGAATGTAGAGGAGAGCGGGGTCGCGGACCGGATAGGGCTGGTCCGGGGCGCCGGCTAGGAAGCCAAAGACGAAGCGGGCCCCCGCCTGGGCGCTTCCGGCCAGGGCGTCGACCCCGCCGCCGGCGAGACTGAGGCCCGCGCGGGCCGCCGGCGTGGCGAACAGCAGATAGACCAGCGCCGCCTGGGCCAGGATCGCCCCCAGCGCCAGGCGCCAGGGAAAGCGCGCGCGATCCTCCGAGATCAGTCCGCAGACGCCCAGGATGACGGCGACGCCGACCAGGCCGCGCAAGTCCCCCAATCCGTTCATGGCCCCCCGTCCAACCCATAGGCTCTGTCGTCCTCAGTGGTCCGGCCCCCTGCGTCTGACAAGCCGCTGACGGATGAAACGGGCGTCTTTGGCTTCCCACGCCGCGCGAGAGGCGCCACGGTCCGGCCTGTAAGGGTTCGCCTCAAGGCGAGCGGGCGAGGGAGCGCGGCGCGACGTATGAGAACAGGTCTGGAGACGGCGGAGCCGGAAAGCGTGGGGCTCTCGTCCGAGGGACTGGCGCGAATCGATGCGGCGCTGCGGGACGAGGTCGAGCGCGGGGAACTCGCCGGGGTCAACTGGCTGGTCGCCCGGCATGGCAAGGTCGCCTGGCGGGGCGTCCACGGCCTCAAGGACATCGCCCGCGGCGAGCCGCTGGCCTGGGACACGATCTTCCGCCTGTTCTCGATGACCAAGCCGGTGACAGCGGCGGCGATGATGATCCTGCACGATGAGGGCCGCTGGTCGCCGGACGACCCGCTCTCAAAGCACTTGCCGGAGTTCGAGGCGATCAGGGGGCCGGGCGGCGAGACGCTGGACGCCCCCCCGAACCTTGGCCAGCTCATGACCCACACGGCCGGATTCGGATATGGCATCGGCCCGGGTCCGCACGACGCGGTCGACGCGGGCTATATCGCCGCCGGGGTCTGGAAGGCGGAGAGCCTGACCGACTTCGTCGCCCGGGTCGCGGCCCTGCCGCTTGCCTATCCGCCGGGCGCCGCCTGGCGCTATTCGCTCTCCATGGATCTGCAAGGGGCCATCATCGAACGTCTGTCGGGCCAGAGCCTGCCGGACTTCATGCGTGAGCGCCTGTTCAAGCCCCTGGGCATGGTCGACACCGATTTCTTCACGCCGAAGAGCAAGCGCGCGCGGCTCGCGACGCTCTATCACATGTACGGCGTGGACCGCCTGACCGAGCTGGCCCACCCCGCCTTCGCCCGCGACCCGGCGCGGATCCCGTCCATCCCCTCCGGCGGCGGCGGTCTCTACGGGACGATCGACGACTATTCACGCTTCGCCCAGATGCTGTTGAACCAGGGCGAACTGGACGGGGTGCGTGTCCTGTCGCCGGACGCGGTGCGGCTGATGACGACCAATCATCTCAGCCCGGCGATGATGGCGCACGGCTATGGCGTGGGAACGCAGCAGATCCGTCCCGGCTTCGGCTTCGGCTTCAATGGCGCGGTGTTCGTCGATCCGGCCGCCGCCGGCTCGCGCGTGGGCGTCGGCTCCTACCAGTGGGATGGGGCGGCGGGCACGTGGTTCTGGATCGATCCCCAGCACGAGGTGGTCTTTGTCGGCCTGATCCAGCGCATGCTGCAGGACACCATGACCCCCCTCCAGGCCCGAACCCAGGACCTCCTGGCGGACGCCCTGATCTGATCTTATGCGTCGCCAGCCTTGAGGTCGCTTGACGGGCCGCGCGGCCTTCGCCCATGAACCTCGACGTCGGCGCCGCAAACATCCTGCCGGCCGCAATGAGGAGCACCGCCATGGCCAACATCCGATTCGACGACAAGGTCGCGATCGTCACCGGAGCCGGCGGAGGCCTCGGGCGTCAGCACGCCCTCGAACTGGCGCGGCGCGGCGCCAAGGTGGTGGTCAACGATCTGGGCGGCGCGATGGATGGGTCCGGCGGCTCGTCCGAGGCGGCCAAGGCCGTGGTGGCCGAGATCGAGGCGATGGGCGGATCGGCGATCGCCAACGGCTCGTCGGTGACCGACGACGCTGGGGTCGCGCGGATGGTGGCCGACGCCATGGATCGCTGGGGCCGGGTCGACATCCTGATCGCCAATGCCGGCGTGCTGCGCGACAAGTCGTTCTCCAAGATGGAGATCGGCGACTTCACCTTCGTGCTGGACGTTCACCTCATGGGTACGGTCAAACCGGTCAAGGCGGTGTGGGAGATCATGCGCGCCCAGAACTTTGGCCGCATCGTCGTCACCACCTCCTCGTCCGGGCTGTACGGCAATTTCGGCCAGACCAATTACGGCGCCGCCAAGCTCGGCATTGTCGGCTTCATGAACACCCTCAAGCTCGAGGGGCAGAAGAACAACATCCATGTGAACGCCATCTCGCCGGTGGCGGCGACGCGCATGACCGAGAATCTGATGCCGCCGGAGATGATCGCTCGCCTGGCGCCGGAGGCGGTGACGCCGGGGGTGATGTTCCTGTGCTCGGATGAGGCGCCCACCGGGGTGATCCTCACGGCCGGCGCCGGGGCCTTCGCCATGGCCCGGATCGTCGAGACCGAGGGGGTCTATCTGAAGGGGGCCGACCTGTCCGCCGAGGGGGTGCGAGATCACTTCGCCATCATCGCCGACGAGGCGGGCCAGAAGGCCTATGTCGCCGGAGGCGAGCAGACCCAGAAGTTCTTCCGGCGCATGGCCGAGGCCTGACCAGGACGGGCCGGCCCTGTCGGCCCCTTGCCTCCGGACCGGAGGCGCGCTCAAGTCGTGATCCCCCGCCGCGGTCGGGGGACGAGGCGGCCGCCCAAGAGCCGCGCGGGGTGATGTTGGAAACGACGGCCCAGACGGGCCGCGACGGGGTGGGAAGGATGGCGGTGTGAGCGCGAGCGAACCGGAGACCAGGCTGTCGCTCCCGCGTCTGCTCGCCTTCTCCACCCCGAATTTCGGGGTCGGCGCCCTGGCCATCGCGCTCGGCGTCTATCTGCCCAGATACTATGCCGGCCATATCGGCCTGGGCCTGACCGCCGTCGGGCTCGCCTTTTCCCTGATTCGTCTCAGCGACACGCTGCTCGACCCGGTGATCGGGATCCTGATGGACCGAAGCCGCACCCGTCTGGGGCGTTATCGCGTCTGGCTGACCCTCGGGGCCCCGGTCCTGGCCGCGGGCGTCTTCATGCTGTTCGAGCCGCCCGGCGGGGTCAGTCTCGCCTACATGCTGTTCTGGCTGCTGGTCTATTATGTGGGCAGCTCGCTCACCATGCTGTCCCACGCCTCCTGGGCCTCGGTGATCGCGGGGAACTATCACGAGCGCTCGCGGGTCTTCGGGTCCATTCAGCTGATCGGCGTGATCGGCGCCGCCATGGCGCTATGCCTGCCGATTTTGATGGCCCGGCGCGACGGCTCGAGCGGCGCGGGCGATGTCTCCGCCATGGGCTGGCTGGTGATCGGCTCGATCCCGGTGGGCGTGGTCCTGGCCCTGATCAGCACGCCCGAGCGTCTGGTCCGGGAGAAGGTCGGCGAGACCTATCGGATGCGCGACTATCTGGAGATGGTGCTGCGTCCGGAAATGGCGCGGATCATCCTTGCCGATTTCTGCCTCGCCATGGGGCCCGGCTGGATGGCGGCCCTCTACCTCTTCTACTTCCACGATGCGCGCGGCTTCACCACCGCCCGCTCGAGCCTTCTGCTGTTCATCTACGTGGCCGCGGGGGTTGCCGGAGCGCCCCTGCTCAGCCTCCTGGCGCGCAAGATCGGCAAACACGTCACCCTGATGGGCGCGTCGGCCGCCTATTCCATTGGCCTCGTCTTCATCGCCTCCGCCCCCAAGGGCGCCTTTGCGATCAATGTGGGCCTGATGTTCCTTCTGGGCTTCGCGGCGTCCTGCTTCCCGCTTCTGGACCGGGCGATGGTGGCGGACGTGGGGGATGCGATCCGCCTGGAGAAGGGCAAGAACCGTATCGGCCTGCTCTATGCGATGATCACCACCACCCAGAAGGTCGCCAGCGCCCTGTCGATCGGCTTTTCCTTCACGGTGCTCGGCTGGATCGGATACCGCGCCAAGGAGGGTGTGGTGAACTCGCCCCAGGCGATCCATGGCATGGAGATGGTCTACATCATCGGTCCGATCGTCTTCGTGATGATCGGCGCCGCCTGCTTCATCGGCTATCGGCTCGACTCGCGTCGGCATGCCGAGATCCGGCGGCAGCTGGCCATCCGCGACGCGGCCGATACCGAGGCGCCCGTCCTTGAGGGGCTGGGCGGTCCCGTGGCGGGGACCCGTCACGTCGGTCGGACCTGATCCGCGGGCAAAAACCGCTTGCGCGCCGCACGCGGGGCCTTTTCAGTCCTCCTCAAGCAACAAGACGCGCCGGGGCGCCGCGACGGGACCGTCGCACCCGACAGGCGACGTGCGTGAAGTGGAGGAACTGCCCTTGACCCTGGCCGCCCATGCGCCCGGCCCTGAACGCCCTTTGCCGTTCTCGCGACTGACCGCCTTTTCCCTGCCGGGCCTGCCGTTGGCGGCGATGGTCGTGGTGTTCGGGGTCTATTTGCCCCGCTTTTATGTGAGCCTGGGGGCCGATTTCCTGGCTGTGGCCGGCGCCATCAGCGCCGTGCGGTTTTTCGACGTGTGGCTCGACCCGTTTCTGGGCGTGGCCATGGACCGGACGCGCACGCCGCTGGGCCGCTATCGACCCTGGCTCATCCTGGGGGCGCCGGTCGCCATGTTCGGGACCTGGAAGCTCCTCAATCCGCCCCATGACCCGAGCGCGAGCTATCTGATCGTCTGGCTGTTGGTGGCCTATGCCGGGGTCTCCATGATCACCCTGGTCCTGGCCGCCTGGTCCGCGGCGCTGTCGCCCTCCTATGACGGGCGCTCCCGCATCTATGGCGTGACCCAAGGCCTGGCCGTGCTGGGCTCGGTAAGCCTGCTCTTGCTTCCGCTCCTGACTCACGGCGCCGTGGTTCTGGGCAAGGCCGCCAGCATGCCCGTCGTGGCCATGATCCTGGTGGTCTCGATCCCGATCGCCACGCTCATCTGCGCCCTGCTGACGCCGGATCGCGGCGGCGCGGCTCCGCCGGCCCAGACGCGGCTACGCCCCATGGATTTCATCCGCGCCCTGTCCAACGGCTCGTTGATGCGGGTGGTTCTCGCCGATCTCGTCCTGACCCTCGGCCCGGGGACGACGGCCCCGCTCTATGTCTATTTTTTCCATGAGGCCAAAGGCTTCACCACGGCGGAGGTCAGCTTTCTGCTGATCTTCTATATTGGGGCTGGTCTCGTGGGGGCCCCGTTCTGGGGGCGCATCGCCCAGCGGTTCGGCAAGCATCGAACGGTGCAGATCGCCTGTGTGGCCTACGCCCTGTCCCAGACGGCCCTCATGGTGCTGCCCAGGGTCTGGCCCGGCCACAGCCTCGCCCAGACCCTGCCGACGGCGTTTGGCATGACCTGTGTGGGCTTCTGCGCCAGCGCCTTTCTGCTGCTGATTCGCGCCATGGTGGCCGACGTGGTGGACGAGGAGCGCCTGGCCAAGGGCGTGGATATGACCAGCGTGTTCTTCTCGCTGGTGACCACCACCACCAAGATCGGCACGGTGATCACCGTGGTGATCGTCTTTCCCATCCTCAAGGCCGTGGGATTCGACGGCAGGGAGGGGGCGGTCAACACGGCGCACGCCATCTTTGGCCTTGAGATGTGCTACCTTTTCGCGCCCATCATCCTCGTCGGCGTCGGCGGTTTGCTGTTCTTCGGCTACAAGCTCGACGCCAAGCGTCACGGCGCGATCCGGGCGGCGCTCGATGCGCGCGACGCGGAGCTCTCCCTGGCCGCGGCGGAGGAGTCGCTGCTCGGCGCCGCGAGCCTCGCCCCGCACCCCGGGGAATAGGCTTGACCATAGATTGCGGCGCTTCCTAGTTTCGTCCCGTCGGCGGTCGGGACGGGGGGCGAGATGACGGCGATCGTTCAGGCGGATCACGGCTGGGACATCGATCCGCGGGACGACCGAAAGATCTACATCCTATGGCTGGGCCTTCTGTGGGTGGGCATCGCCAGCGGATTTGCCGCGGACCTTCCCCATTTTCTGGCTCAGACGCCGCCGGCGTCCCTGGTGATCCACCTCCACGCCCTGGTTTTTGTCGCCTGGCTGGTCATCCTCACCGCCCAGATCGCGCTGGTGAACCGCGACCGGGTGGATCTGCATATGAAGCTGGGTCGCCTGGCCGTGGTCTGGGTCGGCCTGATGCTCGTCCTCGGGGCGGCGGCGTCTCTGACCGCGCGGGCCCAGTATGACGCGACCTCCAGGCATCCCGGGGCCCTGATCGCCGTGAACATCGCCGATCTGGGGGGCTTTGGCGTCCTCACCCTCGTGGCGCTCGCCTTCCGGGGCCAGAGCGCCATCCACAAGCGGCTGATGCTCCTGGCCAGCGTCTCCTTGGCGGATCCCGGCTTCTATCGGCTGTTGCTGGCCGTCCAGGGCGTCACCGGCTCGCTGATCCCCCAGGCCAGCGACGCCACGACCCGGTTCGTGGAGATCTTCTACGGCAACATCCTGATCATCGGAGGCATGACGATCTGGGACCTGGTGCGCCGGGGCCGCCTCCATCCCGCCTTCGTCGCCGGCGCCGTGGGCCTGCTCAGCGCCGAATACGCCGCCGCCTATGTCTATGGGCTGCCCGCGTTCGGCCAGGCCGCGATGCGCGTCGTGGCGCTCTGGCCGATCCGGAACTGAAGGCCCTTCCCTACAGCAAGGCCCGGGCGATATCGGTGAAGCGCCGGGCCGCGTCGCTGTCCGGGTCGACCGCGGTGACCGGGGCCCCCTCGTCGCCGCCGCGCCGCACGGCCATGTCGATGGGGATTTCTCCCAGGAAGGGCGCCCCCAGACGCGCGGCTTCGGCCCGCGCCTCCCCATGGCCAAAGATCGGGATGGCCGCGCCCGTGGCCGGGTTAGCGAAATAGGCCATGTTCTCGATCACGCCCAGGACCGGGACGGGTGGGTTCAGCTTGCCGAACATGGCGTGGGCGCGGCGCGCATCGGCCAGGGCCACTTCCGAGGGTGTGGAGACGATGATCACGCCATCGAGCGCCAGCTTCTGGGCCAGGGTCAGGTGAACGTCGCCCGTGCCCGGCGGCAGATCGATGACCAGCATGTCGAGGCCCGCCTCGCCGCCCCAGCGCACCTCCTGCAACATCTGGCGCAGCGCCTGTGAGGCCATGGGCCCCCGCCAGATCATGGCGGCGTCCTCGGCCACCAGGAGGCCGATGGACATGACTTCGATCCCATGGACGCGGACCGGCTCAAGCTTGCCCCCAACGAAGGCCGGGGCCTCGCTCACGCCCAGCATGCGCGGCGCCGAGGGGCCATAGATATCGGCGTCCACCAGACCGGTGGCGAGGCCCAGCCGGGCGAAGGCGCAGGCCAGGTTCACCGCCACGGTGGACTTGCCCACGCCCCCCTTGCCGCTGGCCACGGCGACCGCGCGGCGCACCCCGTCCAGCCGCGGCGCCGCCTCGCCCGCGCCGGGATTGGCCCGGGGGTCGGGGGCGATGCGCGCCGCCCGGCGGGGCGGGGCGGCGGGATCGGCCCGCGCAGTCAGCACCACCTGGGCCCGGGCAACGCCCGGAAGCCTGGCCAGCGCCTGTTCGGCGGCGTCGCGGACGGCGGCGAATCGCCCGGCCTCGGGCGCCGGCGCGGCGATGACGCAGCGGGCCCGACCGGCCTCGACCTCGAGGCCGAGAATGCGACCCGCGGCCGCCAGACCCTGGCCCGTGAGCGGATCGGCGATGGCGTCGAGGGCCGCCAGGGCGGCCTTATGCGCGTCGGAGGGCAGCGGGTTCATGGCGCCCATATCGGGTCGATCCCGGCCCCTGACAACAGCCCGTAGTGCGGGGGAACCTGTGTCCGGGACCTAAGGCGAAGACTCTGGGCGAAGACTCTGGGCGAAGACTCAGGGCGATGCGGGCCGAGGGGAGGGCGGCGCCGGGGCGTGGATCTCCAGTTCGAAGGCCCTCCCAGCGCTCAGCCAGCGCCGGGCGGCGTTCTGGATGTCGCTGGTGGTCACCGCCGCATAGTCCGGCAGGGTCGAGCGGATCAGGTCCAGGCGCCGGGGATCGGCCTGGGCGCCCTCCAGATCGAGCAGCCAGTAGTCGTTGGTCAGCTGAGCCCGCTTGATGCCGGCGAGGCGCGGATTGCGCGCGCGCTCGAGTTCGTCGGCGCTGACCCCGTGGTCGGCCATGTCGGCGGCGATCGATTTGACCGAGGCGAAGAAGCCCGGAATCTCGGCCGGCGGCACCTCCACCTCCGCCAGGGCGAAGCCATAGGTCGGGAAGCTCTGGGACAGATCGACTTCGGTCTGGGGGCTGTAGGTCTTGCCCTCGGCGATACGGATCTTATCGATCAGCCGGTTCTGCAGCACCTCGCCGGCGAGCATGTCGGCGCGCGACGCCTGCATGTCGCTGAAAAAGCCGGTCATCGGCCACGCGATGGCGGCGATCGCCTGATCGGGCCGGCCGCTGTCGATGAGCGTGATCGGCGTCGCCGTGGGCTCTGGAAAGCGGACCTCGTCGGCGTCGGGCGGGATCTTGCCGGCCTCGCGGGCCGGAAGGGCGCCGAGCGTCCGACTGACGGCGGCGATCGCCTGATCGACGCTCAGATCGCCCACCAGAGTGACCTCCACCGGCCCATGGGCCAGGGCCTGGGCGGTCATGGCGCGCAGATCGTTGGGCGTCGCCGCCTCAAGCGCCTCGCGCGTGGGGAAGGAGAAGCGGGCGTCGCCTCGGCTGAGGAGGTCGCCTGACCGTCGGGCGAACACGCCATCGGGTGTGGCGTCGAGCTGGGGAAGGTCGCTCAACAGGCCCGTTCGGGCCTGCTCGAAGGCGGGGGCTCCATAGCCGGGATCGCTCATATAGGCGGCCACGAGCTGCATCTCGGTGTCGAGATCGGCCGGCCGCGTGGAGCCCTTGAAGGCGAACGCCCGGTCTTCCACCGAGAAGCTCAGATCGAACACCTTGCCCGCCAGGGCTCGCTGCACATCGTCATAGGACAGACGGCCAAGCCCGCCGGGGATCAGGGCGGCGGCGAGCCAGGTGCGATTGGGACCCGTCCGAGGCAGGCCCGCGCGGCCCTCGCCTACATTCACCGCCACCAGGATCTGATCCTTTCGGAACGGGGTGGGCTTGACGGTCAGGCGAACGCCATTGGCGAAGGTTGCCTCGGTGACGCCCAGATCGGCGATGTCGCGCCGCTGCACCACCGCCCCCGGCGTCCCGAAATGGTCGTAGGGCCAGGTCACCGCGGTCTGCGCCGCCGGCGCCGTCAGCGGGGCGCTCGCCGCCGCGGTGAACGCCGCCTTCACCGCACTCTCGCCGCCCGCGATCGGATCGGGCGTGGCGACGTCGACCAGAGGTCCGGCCCCGGTAAAGAGACGCGCCAGGGCGGCGTCCACAGCCTTGGGCGTCAGGTCCGCGACCGCCGCGTCAAAGGTCGCCAGGTCCTCCGAGGGCGGCGTGAACACCTCGTTATCGTCGACCGTGCGGACGAGATCGTCGGCCAGGCTCGACGTGAGGCGCGTCGACGCGCCGGCGACGGCGGTCTGCAGGGTGCTGCGCATGTCGGCGATCTCGCGTCTCAGCTCGGCCTCTGTGACGCCATAGGCCAGGATCCGCCGCACCTCGCGCTCGGATGCGGCCAGGGCCTCGCTCCAGGCGCTGGGCGTGGAGTCCGCCTCAAGCACGGTGATCCGCGCGGAGTCGAACAGGTTCTGCGTCCCGGCGCTGGCGTTGAGGAAGGGCGGATTGGCGCTATGGGCCAACTCCGACAGGCGTCGGTTGAGCACGGCGAGGCCGAGATTTTCGACCGTCTCGCGAATCTCCTTGGCCCTCGTGTCGGGCGAGGCGTCGAACGGCCGGGCCCAGCCCAGCATGACCGAGGTCGAGGCCCCGGGCAGGCGCACCTCGGCGACGGTCAGCCCGCGGGCCGCGGGGGCGCCCAGATCGGGGGCGGGCGTTTCGGGGCCCTGGCCGCGCCAGTCGCCAAACAGCGCCCGGATCTTGGCCTCGACCGCGCCGGGATCGACATCGCCGACCACCACCAGGGTCGCCCGGTCGGGGCGGTAATTGGCGTCATAGAAGGCCCGCAGGAGGCTCGCCGGGGCGTGGCGGATGATCTCGGTCTTGCCGATGGGAAAGCGTCTGGCGGCCAGCTGGCCATCGAGGAACAGCTCGATCTGCGCCTTCAGGGCGCGATAGTTCGGCGTGTCGCGCAGCCGCTCCTCGGAGAGGACGACGCCGCGCTCCGTGTCCAGCGCCTTGGGGTCGAGCAGCAGGTTTCCGGCCGTTTCCCGCATCAGCATGAGGCCGGTCGCCAGGACCTCGGGCGAGGTGTGGGGAATATCGAGCTGGTAGACGGTCTGGGTCCACTCGGTCTCGGCATTGGTGTCCGGGCCGAAGGCCAGTCCGTCGCGCTCAAGGATCTTGATCATGTCCCCGGCGGGCACATTCCGCGAGCCGCGGAAGGCCATGTGTTCGAGCACATGGGCGAGGCCCTGCTCGTCCTCGGCCTCCTCCAGCGAACCGGAGCCGATCCGCAGGCGGATCGACACCGCGCTGGCCGGGGTATTGTTGCGCATGATCGCATAGCGCATGCCGTTGGGCAGGACGCCAAACCGCACGGCCGGGTCCGGCGCGAGATCGCTGGCGGCCTGCGGCCATGCCGGCGCCTTGGCGACGCTCGGCGCTCCAGAAGGGGGTGGGGCCGGCGTTGAGGTCGGGGCCTGAGCCATGGCGGACGTCGCCATGAGGCCGGCGGTGAGCCCGGCGACGACGAGGGCGCCCACGCCCCTGGGTGAAACGGTCATGCACACTCCCCGCGCGCCGGCCAAGCTGATCCGGATACGCCGCTTAGGAAGGGAGCATGTCCAAGCTGTGGCGCCAAGGCGTCGCGCCTGGGCCTCGCCGTCCTCCGGGCGTCGTGCACGCGCGCATTTGGCCTCGGGCGTGATTTGCGGTCTAATCGCGTGAACGGATTGCGAGCGGAGCGCCTGGCTTGAAACGGAAGTCCTCGCTCGGAATTCAAGCGTTCGCGCGCCGCCGGATCGCCGGGACAGGCTTGATTTGATTTGGCGGCGCTCCAGCGCGAAGGGCTTGGGCCTTGAAGGGGTCGCGGCGCATGCCAAGGGTCTTGACCATTGAGGACGACGAGGCGACGGCCGGCGAAATCGCCCGCGAGCTGGAGGCGCATGGCTTTGAGGTCACCTGTGTGACCAGCGGCGCGGATGGGCTGAACCTGGCCGCCGAGGGGGGCTTCGACGCCATCACGCTGGATCGCATGCTGCCGGATCTGGACGGCCTTGGCGTCGCCTCGGCGCTGAGGGCCAGGGGCGTGGAGACGCCGATCCTGATGATCAGCGCCCTGGATGATGTGGACGAGCGGGTGCGCGGTCTGCGCGCCGGCGGCGACGACTATCTCACCAAGCCCTTCGCGCTCGCCGAAATGGCGGCCCGGGTCGAGGTCATGGTCCGCCGAAGCCGATCCGAGGCCGACCGGCGGGTCCTCAGATATGCCGATGTCGAGCTTGATCTGGTGACCCATACGGCGCGGCGCGGCGCACGCGAGCTTCGCCTGTTTCCCAAGGAGATGAAGCTGCTGGAGCTGTTCCTGCGTCACTCGGAGCAGATCCTGACCCGGACCCTAATCTTCCAGGAGGTCTGGGGATACAGCTTCGATCCCGGCACCAACCTGATCGATGTGCATGTGCGCGGCCTGCGCCAGAAGCTGGACGCCCCCGGCGCGGCGGCGCTGATCCATACGGTGCGCGGCAGCGGATATTGTCTGCGTGCGGATTGACGTGGGAAGATCAAAGGGGCTTTCGGCGCGGCTCTGGCGCACGACGCCTTTTCGCCTCTCGGCCTTGTTTGGCGTGATCTATGCGGTGGGCATCGTCCTGCTGCTCGGCCTGGTCTACGTCCAGACCGCCGCCTTCCTCACGGCGCGGACCGACCGTGCGATCCAGTCGGAGGCGGACATTCTGGAGCGCGGCGGGCCCGAGGCGATCCTGGGGGGCTTCGCCCGCGCATCCGCCCGAGATCCCCTGACGCGGTTCGCGCTGTACGCCCAGACGGGCGAGCGGGTGGCGGGCGACGCCTCATTGACGCCTCAGGACCTGCCCGCGGACGCCATCGTCAGGTATCGGCCGCGCTCGCCCGACGGGCCGGCCCGGGCCCTTGCGGAGCGTACGCCCTGGGGCGAGGTGCTGATCGTCGAGCGCGATGTTCGCCCGATCCTGGAGCTGCGGCGCATCGTGCTGAGCGCCCTGTTGCTCAGCGGCGCCTTGATCGTGGTCCTGGGTCTTGGCCTTGCGATCGCGCTCAGTCTCCGGCCCCTGGCGCGTATCCAGGCCATGCGCGCGGCCAGCGACCGGATCATCCAGGGAGATTTCACCCTCCGGCTTCCGGAACATGGCCCCCAGGACGAGCTCGCCGAACTGGCCGGGATCGTCAATCGCATGATGGACGAGGCCGAGCGCCTGCTCATCCAGGCGCGAACGGTGGGCGAGGGCGTGGCGCACGAGCTGCGTTCGCCCCTGACCCGGTTGCGCGCCTCGCTCGATCGGGCCGCCCAGAGCCTGCCCGCGGGGGATGACCGCCGCGACCTTCTCGACCGTTGCGTCGCCGAGGCGGATGGCGTGCTCGCCCGCTTCCATGCCCTGCTGCGCATCGCGGCCCTGGAGGCCGGAGGCCGGGGCCTGGCGCGCCGCCGCGTGTCGCTGGGAGAGGCTCTGGACCAGGCGGCCGAGCTCTACGAACCCCTTGCCAGCGAGCGCGGGATTGCGCTTGCGGTCGAGCGTGAGACCGACATCGACATCGAGGCCGACGGCGAATTGATTTTCGAGGCCATCTCCAACCTCGTGGACAACGCCGTGAAGTTCACGCCTTCGGGCGGTCGCGTGCGGCTGCGCCTCGCCAGGTCGAAGCGGGGCGTCAGTCTCGAGGTGATCGACAATGGGCCCGGCATTGCCGAGGTCGAACGGGCCCTGGTGACCAAGCGCTTCTATCGCGGTCAGCGCCATGCCCAGGTCGCCGGTCACGGCCTTGGGCTCAGCCTGGTGGCGGCGGTGGCCGAGCTGCACGGCTTTACCCTGGAGTTCGACGACGCCGGGCCAGGCGCCATCGCCCGGTTGTGGCTGACCGGATGAGCGCCCTTAGCCGCGCGGGCCGCAGGGATCAGGGCGCCGGTCGCGCCCCTTCGCGGCGGGCGGTGTCCGGATCGCGAAGGCGTGAGGCTTCGCCCGGGCTGGGCAGGTCGGCGCGGCTCCAGCCGCCGCCCAGGGCGACCACGAGATTGACGCTGGCCTGCTGGCGGGCGGTCTCCAGGGAAAGCGCGGTCTGTTCGGCCTGCAGCTCCGCGGTCTGGGCCACCACGACCTCGAGATAGTTGGTCGCCCCTTCGCGATAGCGCACGAGAGACAGATTGGTCGTGGCCTGGGCGGCCTTCACGGCCTGCGCCTCATCGATCGCCTCCTGAGCGTCATGATTGGCCAGGGCCAGCTGGTCCTCGACCTGCTGGAAGGCCTTGAGCACGGTGGCGCGATAGGTGGAGCTGGCGACCCGGAACTGGGCCTCGGCCGCGGCGAGCTGGGCGTGTCGCAGCCCCCCCTCGAACAGGGGCAGGGCAAGCTGAGGTCCGATCGTCCAGTAGGAGTTGGGAATCGTGAACAGCGACCACTCGCCGTTGTTCTGGAAGCCGCCGCCCGGCGCCAGGGTCACGTTGGGAAAGAAGGCCGCCTTGGCCACGCCGATGGCGCGATTGGCCGCGTAGGCTTGGCGTTCGGCCGCCGCAATATCGGGTCGACGCTGCAGAAGGGTCGAGGGCAGACCCGCCGGGACGGCGGGGATCGCCACGCGCATCAGGGCCGGCGCCAGGCGGAAGTCCGAGGCGCTCTGGCCGATCAGGCTGGCGATGGCGTGCTCATACAGCGCCCTTTGACCGGCCACGTCGGAGATCTGCGCCTTGGCGCTGGCGAGCTGGGTCATGGCCCGGTCGACATCGAGGCCGGACGACGCGCCGCCGCTGTGCCGCGCGGTGGTCAGCTCGACCGCCTTTTCGTAGGCGATAACCGTCTGGTCCAAGAGGTTGAGCTGGGCGTCGAGACCCCTCAGGATGAGATAGTCGTTGGCCAGCTCCGCCTGCAGGCCGAGGCGGGCGACAGCGAGATTGGCCGCTGAGGCCTGGGCCTGGGCCCGGCCGGCGGCGACTTCGTTGCGCACCTGACCCCAGAAGTCGATCTGATAGAACCCCGCCAGGCCCAGGGCATTGTCGCCGAACTCGTTGGGGCCGGGTCCGCGCGTCGGGCGCCGGACCGACTGGCGATTGAAACTCGTCGTCCCCAACGCCCCGAGAGAGGGATAGAGCGCCGAGGCGGCCTCGGCGGCATAGGCGCGCGAAGCATCATA
Organism: Caulobacteraceae bacterium; assembly: GCA_027452265.1. Classification (GTDB taxonomy): domain Bacteria; phylum Pseudomonadota; class Alphaproteobacteria; order Caulobacterales; family Caulobacteraceae; genus Acaudatibacter. The sequence goes on along the minus strand of DAIDGR010000041.1, from coordinate 18,754 downwards.
GCTGGCCACGGCCGCCGCCAGATTGGGGTTGGCCTGGTCAACCTGCCGTTCGAGGGCGTTCAGGGTCGGGTCCCCGAACAGGGTCCACCAGTCGCCGCGCGGCGCGGCGTCGGCCGGCGTCGCGGGCGTCCAGGCGCCGACTTCCTGGTAGTGCGCGGGAACGGTCAGGTTCGGCGGCTGGTAGGCCGGGGCGAGATCGCACCCCGCCAGGCCGACCGCGATCGCGCTGAGGCTCGCGACCCAGGACCAGGATCTAGCCGGGCGCATGGGCTCCCCCGTTCGCGGGCGCCACCCGGACCAGTTCGCCCTGGGTGATCGAGTCCGGCGGATTGTTGATGACCCGGTCGGTGGGCGACAGCCCGGCGGAGATCTCGATCGAATCGCCAAGATCCCGGCCGACCGTGACCGGCTTCATCACCACCCGGTCGTTCGGGCCGAGCACGGCCACCTCGGCGGACTTGCCGCGGAAAATCAGCACGCTGGAGGGCAGGCGCACGGCGGCGCCGCCGGCTGCGGCGTCTCCGGGCATGTCGAAGGTCACCTGAGCGTAGTCACCCGCTTTCAGGGCGCCGTCCCGATTGTCGACGATCAACTCCACCAGGATGGTTCCCGACCGGTCGCTCACCGCGTTGGCGGTGGTGACCAGGGTCGCGGGGAAGGGGCGGCCTGGATATTCGGGCACGGTCAGGGACGCCTTGACCCCCGGCTTGATCCGCGCGCCATAAACCTGAGGCACGCTGACATAGAGCCTCAGCTTGTCGACCTCGGCGACGTCGAACAGCTCGCTGGTCGGACTTGCGCCGGCGCCAGCGTTGATCAGATAGCCGATGTCGGTCTTGCGCGCGGTGACCACGCCGTCGAACGGCGCGACGATGCGGGAGAAGGCTTTGAGCGCCTCAAGCTGACCCACATGCGCCTTGCCGGCATTGACCTCGGCCGTCGTGGCCGCGAGGTCGCCGGTCTTCTCGTCGGTTTCCTGGGCGGAGACCGCATCCTGTTTCAGCAGGCTCGACCAGCGCCGCGCCGTGATCGCCGCCAGGTTCTGCTTGGCCTCGATCGTGTTCAGATCGGCCTTGGCCTGGATCAGTTGCTGGTCGAGGTCCGGCGTGTCGATCACCGCCAGCAGCTCGCCCTTGGTCACGTGAGCGCCGATGTCGTGGTACCAGACCTTCAGATAGCCCGGGACGCGGGCGAAGATCGGCGCGTTGTAGAAGGCGCTGAGCGTGCCGGGCAGGACCAGATCCTGATTTGCGCTCTCTGCCTCCGGCGCGACCAGGCTGACCACCGGGATCGCTTGGGTCGAGGTCCAGGTCTGCGTCCGGTGGGACGCCGTGATGCGGCCGATGACGCCAACCACGACAAGGATCAGGGCGACGCCGCCGGCGATCAGGGCGGCGAGCCGAAGGCTGCGGGCCGACGGTCGCGGGGGCGGGGGAAGGGGCGCGTGAGCGTGGTCAGTGGGCATGGACGGGCTCTGGCGGTGGGAAGGGGGTTGAGCCGGGCTCAGGGTCAGAGGCGGCGGCCTTGGCCGGGCCGTGGACGAGGCTGAACACCACCGGCACGAACATCAGGGTGGCGATGGTGGCGAAGACCAGGCCGCCGATCACGGCGCGCCCGAGCGGCGCGTTCTGCTCGCCGCCCTCGCCGAGCGCCAGGGCCATGGGGAACATTCCGATGATCATGGCCAGGGCGGTCATCAGCACCGGCCGGAAGCGGGTGAATCCCGCCTCCAAAGCCGCGGCGATCGGATCGCCGCTGATTTCGAGCTGTTCGCGACAGAAGCTGACCACCAGGATCGAGTTCGCCGTCGCCACGCCCATGCACATGATGGCCCCGGTCAAGGCCGGCACGGAGAGGGTCGTTCCGGTGGCGAAGAGCATCCAGACGATCCCGGCCAAGGCGGCGGGAAGGGCCGTGATGATCACGAACGGATCGACCCAGGATTGGAAGTTCACGACGATGATCAGGTAGATCAGCACGATCGCCCCGACGAGGCCGAACAGCAGGCCGGCATAGGCCTGGTTCATGGTCTCCACCTGACCGCGGACATGCATGACCGCGCCCTTGGGCAGGTCCTTGGCGTTGGCCTTGAGAATGGCGTCGATGTCCCGCGCCACGGCGCCCAGATCACGGTCCTGAGGCGTGGCGTAGATGTCGAAGGCCGGCGCGATCGAATAGTGGGTGATCACGGCATCGGTCGTGTCGCGCTGGACGTTCGCCACGGCCCCGAGAAGCTGATTGCCCCCCTGCGCAGATGTCACCGGGACATTGGCGAGGTCGCTGAGCGAGTCGACCCGGTACTGCGGCGTCTGGGCGACGATCTCATAGGAGACGCCGTTCTTGGGGTTCAGCCAGTAGGCGGGGGCCACCTGGCCGCTGCCGGCCAGCTCGGTGGACAGGGCGTTGGTGACGTCCCGCTCATTGACTCCCAGCTGATCGGCCTGGGTGCGATCCACATTGACCCGCAGCTCGGGATAGTTGGTCGCCTGGGCGAGGCGCACGTCGGCGATGCCGTTGATGTGGCGCATCTGGGCCATGATGCGGTTGATGTAGGCGAGGTTGGCGTCCCGGTTCGGTCCGGTGATCTGCACGTCGATCGGCGCCGGGGCTCCGAAGTTCAGGATCTGGCTGATAATGTCCGCCGGAAGGAACGAGAATACCGCGCCGGGGAACGCCTCGGGCAGGCGCGCGCGCAGGGTCCGAACGAAGTCCGCGGTGGGCTTGTGGCCCTCCTTCAGGCTGATCAGCACGTCCCCGTCTTCCGGTCCGACCGTTCCGGAGCTGCTGTAGGCCTCGTTGAGCCCGCTGAAGGGCAGTCCGATATTGTCGACGATGTCGCCGAGCTGATCGGGCGGGATCGTGTTGCGGACCGTCTGCTCGATGTGATCGAACTCCGCCGCCGACTGCTCGATCCGCGTCCCGGTGGGCAGGCGGACGTGCATGTAGATCTGGCCGGCGTCCACACTTGGGAAGAAGTTCTGGCCCAGGAGGGGCGTCAGGAGGAAGGACGAGAGCACGACGGCCATGAATCCGATGACGAAGGCGCGCCGGTTCTCCAGAGCCAGGGTCAGGAGCCCCCGATAGGCGTTGCGGATCGCCTCGAAGCGCGCCTCGAAGGCGCGTTGGAAGCGGACCAGCGGATTGTGCGGCCGCCGGATCTCGGGCTCGGACCGGTGGGTCGTCATCACTTCGCGCTCATGCGCGCCGCCGTGGCCGGTCAGGAGATAGCTCGCCAAGGTCGGGACCAGGGTCCGCGACAGGATGAACGAGCCGATCATGGCGAACACCACGGCCTCGGCCAGAGGCACGAACAGGAAGCCCGACACGCCTGGCAGGAAGAACATCGGCACGAAGACGATGCAGATGCAGGTCAGGCTGACAAAGGCCGGAACCACGATCTGGCGTGAACCGTCCATGATCGCGTCACGGATCGGTTTGCCCTGCTCCAGGTGATAGTTGATGTTCTCGATCGTGACGGTGGCGTCGTCCACCAGAATGCCCACGGCCAGGGACAGACCGCCCAGGGTCATCACGTTCAGCGTCTGGCCGAGCGCCGAGAGGGCGGTGATCGAGAACAGAATGGCGAGCGGGATCGAGATGGCGATGATCACCGAAGATCGCCACGACCCGAGGAACAGCAGGATCATCAGGCAGGTCAGGGTGGCGGCGATCGCCCCTTCCCGGATCACGCCCGACACGGCCGCCTTGACGAAGATCGACTGATCTCCCAGCAAAAGGACCTTGAGCGAGGGCGGCAGGGTCTGTTTCAGCAGCGGAATCTTGTCCTTGACCCCCTGGACGATGTTCAGGGTCGAGACGTCGCCGGACTTGAGGATCGTCATCAGGACCGAGCGGCGGCCATTGACCCGCACCACATTGGTCTGCGGCGGGGAGCCGAAGCGCACATGCGCGACATCGCGGATATAGATAGTGGCGCCGTTGACCGTCTTGATCGGAAGGTCGTTGAGCTCGGCCACGGTCTCGGGGCTGTCGTTCAGGCGGATATCGTATTCGTACTGACCGATCTTCTCCGTCCCCGCCGGGATGATCAGGTTCTGGGCGGCGATGGCCGCCTCGACGTCCTGAGCCGAGAGCCCCTTCGATTGCAGGGCCTGGGGGTCCAGATCCACCTGAACCTGAGGAATCTTGCCGCCATAGGGCGACGGGGTCGCCAGACCGGGGACGGTCGTCAGGGCGGGTCGGACAAAGTTTTGCGCCAGGTCGTAGATCTGCTGCTCGCCCAGACTGGGGCTGGAGAAGGCAAGCTGCACGATCGGGACGGTGGAGGCGCTGTAGTTGAGGATCTCAGGCGGCGTGATCCCCGGCGGCATCTGCTTGAGCACCGTCTGAGCGATCGAGGTGACCTGGGCGGTGGCCGTGCGGATGTCGGTTCCGGGCTGGAAGAACACCTTGACGACGCCAACGCCGGTCACCGAGTTGCTCTCGATGTGCTCGATATTGTTGACCGTCGAGGTCATGGTCCGTTCGAAATAATAGACGATCCGGCCAGCCATGTCGGGAGCCGTCAGGCCCTGGTACTGCCAGACCACCGCCACCACCGGGATGTTGATGTTGGGCAGGATGTCCACCGGCGTGCGCATCGCCGCGAGCGGCCCCACGAGGCCGATCAGAATCGCCATGACGATGAAGGTCAGGGGGCGCGTCAGCGCGATGCGGATCAGGGCGAGCATGTCGGCCGCGTATCGAACCTGCGTCTCAGGGTGGACCCGTCCGCGCGGGCCTGCCGCGCGTCGGACGGTGGCCTCTCTCGCGAATTGGCGTCGCCGAGGCCAATGAAAACTTTTTCATTCGCGCCTCGCTCGCCCGGCGGGCGGGACGGCGCGGCCCCTTGCGTCGGTCCCATCCTCATGCCAGCGACAGGGGCGGACGCGGGATCGTCATCGCGCGAGGGGGGATGGGTCATGAAGCCTTCAGGGATTCGGACGGGCTCGATGCGCCGTCGGGTTCTGGCGGGCGCGCTGTGGGCGCTCGGCGTGATCGGGCTGGCCTCGGTCGCCCTGGCGCAGGACGCGGGGCCGGCGCCCGATGCGGGCGATATCCCGGCGCACTTCGTCGCGCCGCGCGCCGGCTTCGACTACGACAAGCGCGTCGTCGACATCCCGATGCGCGACGGGGTCAAGCTGCACACGGTGATCGTCGTCCCCAAGGGTGCGCATGGCGATCCGATGCTGCTGGATCGGACGCCCTACAATGCCGAGAAGCGCGTCAAGACGGAGCCGAAGCTGGCCGATGCGGTGGGCTCGACCTTCGATGTCGCCGTCCAGCACGGCTATATCCTGGTGTTCCAGGACGTGCGCGGAAAGTACGGCTCCGGCGGCGACTATGTGATGAACAGGCCCCTGATCGGGCCGCTGAACCCGACCCAGGTCGACCACAGCACCGACACCTGGGACACCATCGACTGGCTGGTCCGGAACGTGCCGGAATCCAACGGCAAGGTGGGCATGATCGGCACCTCCTATGACGGATTCACGGTCCTCATGGGGCTGGTGCACCCTCACCCCGCCCTCAAAGCCGCCGTGCCGATCAATCCCATGGTCGATACCTGGATGGGCGACGACTGGTTCCATCACGGCGCGTTCCGCGAGGAGATGATGGACTATGTCTATGGCCAGGAGGCGGATCGCCACAGCAGCCAGGACTGGTTCACGCCGCGCTACGACGACTATGACAACTTCCTGATCGCCGGTTCGGCCGGGGCCCTCGGCCACGACATGGGCATGGAGCAGCTGGGCATGTGGCGTCGGCTGATTGCTCACCCCGCCTATGACGCCTTCTGGCAGGGCCAGGCCCTGGACAAGATCCTGAGCCGTGAGCCGCTCACCGTGCCCACTCTGTTTGTCGGTGGGCTATGGGACCAGGAGGACATCTATGGCGCCGTGGCCGCCTTCGAGGCGACCAAGGTCAAGGATTCCGGCCACGACATGACCTATCTGGTCCTTGGCCCCTGGTATCACGGTCAGGCCAATACCGACGGCTCGCATCTGGGGCCGTTCGACTGGAATGGCGACACCGGCCGCTGGTTCCGCGAGCATGTCATGCAGCCCTTTCTTGACGCCCATCTCAAGGATGGGGCGCCGCCCGCGGACATCGCCCGCGTCACCGCCTTCGAGACGGGAACCCGGGTCTGGCGGAGCTATGCTGACTGGCCCCTGGCGTGTCCCAAGGGATGCGAGACCGTATCCCGGGCGCTTTACCTTGAGGCGAAGGGCGGTCTTGGCTTCACGCCTCCGGCGGCGGGCGATGCGCCATCGGACTCCTATGTCTCAGACCCGGCCAAGCCCGTGCCCTACCGCCAGCGGCCGATCCTGCCCACCTACGACCACGCCTCCACCTGGAGGACCTGGCTGGTGGATGATCAGCGCGAGGCGGCGACCCGGACCGACGTCCTGACCTTCGAGACCGATACCCTCACCGCGCCGGTTCAGGTCTCCGGCCAGCCCCTGGTCAACCTCATCGCCGCGACCACCGGGACCGACGCGGACTGGGTGGTGAAGCTGATCGATGTCTATCCGGACAAGGTCCCGTCCGACCCGGCCCTCGCGGGCTACGAGCTGGCCGTCTCCATGGACATTCTGCGCGGGCGCTACCGGGACGATCCGTCCAAGCCCGAGCCGATCCCGGCCAATGTGAAGCAGACCTACCGTTTCGCCCTGCCGACCGTGAACCACGTCTTCCTGCCGGGACACCGCATCATGGTGCAGATTCAGTCGAGCTGGTTCCCCCTGTATGACCGCAACCCCCAGACCTTCGTCGACAACATTTTCCTGGCGACGCCGGAGGCCTATCGCAAGGCGACGCAGACCGTCTTCCACACGCCCGGCGCAGCCAGCTTTGTCGACCTGCCCGTCGTGGAGGCGAAGTGACGGATCAGCCCTTGGGCGCGCCGTGAAGGTTGTGTCGCTCGAGGTCGTGTTCACGCCACAAGCCGCCCCTATATAGTGTAGGTTGCGGGGGCGGTGGGTCCGCGCGCCCACCAGGAGAGAGCCTGCATGTCGCCAGGGCTTATCGTCGCCGCCAGCCTCGCCCTGGCCGGCCTGCCGCTTTTGAATCCCGCCCCGGCCCCAGCCGGCGATCCGGTGGGGGTCTGGGTCACGGCGGACGGCTCCAGCGAGGTGCGCATCGCGCCCTGCGGCGCGGACATCTGCGGCTTTCCCAGCGACGCCCCCGATCCGCCGGCCGGGACCAATCTGGCGGTCGCGCCGACGCCCCACGACCCGCGCAACCAGATCCTCTGGCTGGAGCACGACCCGGATGGACGCTGGAAGGGCTGGGTCTACAGTCCGCGGAGCGGCAAGGTGTATCGCGCCCTGCTGGAGATGCGCGCCGCGAACCGGCTGAAGCTTACCGGGTGCCTGGTGGGCCCTCTGTGCCACAGCCAGATCTGGTCGCGGGCATCCTGACGCGGGACGCGCGCGTCACAGGCGCTCGGCAAGGGCGGCCTGAAGCGCGGGCAGGCCGGGACAGACGCTGAGGGTCAGGGCGGCGATCTCGGGCGTCGGCTCCAGCATGTCCGGAACCATGATGGTCATCATCCCGGCGGCGGCGGCGGACCGCACGCCGTTGTGGGAATCCTCAAGCGCCAGGCAGGTCCCGGTCTCGACTCCCAACCGCGCCGCCGCCAGCACGAACGGGTCGGGATGGGGCTTGCCCCGGTCATAGTCGACGCGCGTCACCACCGCGCCAAAGGACGGCAGCAATCCAGAGCCGCCAAGCTGACGGGCGACGGCGCCGGGGCCGGCCGAGGTGGCGATGGCCAGGGGCAGGCCGCGCGCGGTGAGAAAGGCGATCAGTTCCCTCACCCCGGGCTTGAGCGGCGCCAGGCCCTGCAGTCGCGGCTCGACCTTGGCGTCCACCGCCGCGGTCCAGGCGTCGACGTCGAAGCCAGGACCGAAATGTTCCGCGAGGACGCGGCGGTTATGTTCGCGAGGGGCGCCGACCATGCGCTGGAACACCGAAAACGGCAGGTCGCGGCCGACCTCCGCCGCCGTCAGCTCCATGGCCTCGCGCATCAGCCGCTCGGTATCGGTGAGCACGCCATCCATGTCGAAGATCACAGCTCTGGGCGTCTGTGGCAGGGAGGGCAGGGACCAGGTCACGGCTCGACCAAAAAGGCGGATTGGTGCAGGCCCTGGAAGTAGAGCAGGGCGGTCAGGTCGGTATGCTCCACACGGGCGTCGGCGGCCTGGGCCACGATCGGCTTGGCGCGATAGGCGACGCCAAGGCCGGCGGCGGAAATCATGTCCAGATCATTGGCGCCGTCGCCCACAGCCAGGACCTCGGCCGGCGAAACGCCCAGACCCGCGGCCTCCGCCTTCAGGATCTCCAGCTTGGACCCGCGTCCGAGAATGGGCGCGCTCACCTCGCCGGTCAGCCTGTCCCCGTCCTCGACCAGACGGTTGGCGCGGTGATCGGAAAACCCGGCCGCGGCGGCGACGCGCGAGGTGAAGACGTCAAATCCGCCGGACACCAGAACGCTCCGTGCGCCATGCGCGCCCATGGTCCGCGCCAGGGTCCGGGCGCCGGGATTGAGGCGTATACACTCGTTCCAGACCCGCTCGATCAGGGTGCGGGGCGCGCCAGCCAGCATGCGCACCCGTTCGGTCAGGGCGCTCTCGAAGGCCAGCTCCCCGGCCATGGATCTGGCTGTGATCGCCGCGACCTCTGCCCCGACGCCAGCCATGGCGGCCAGTTCGTCCAGGCACTCGCAGCCGATGACGGTGGAGTCCATGTCAGCCACCAGCAGGCGCTTGAGGCGGCCCTCGGCGCCCTGAACGCAGACATCCACCGCGCGCCGCTCCAGGGCCCGATGCGCCGCCGCGCGCAGCTTGGTGGGATCCTCGCCCTCGGTGAAGAGATCGATCGCCCCTTCGCCGAGCTGGTCCATATTGGTCACCGGCGCGCCGGCCGCCGCCACCGCTTCCAACGCCTCGGGCAGGGCCTCTTGAAGGCCCTCGAAGTCGCGACAGACAAGGGTGAGGACGAGGCGCACGGGGCTTCTCCCTTGGCCGATCGCGCCTGGAGAGGCAAGGCCGGCTCACCCGCGGGGGCGACCTCGCGGCAGGCTTGCGCCGGGCGTCCCGCAAAGGCATGAGCGACGCAGAGCGCCCGTTCAAGAGGCGCCGCGATCAAGGCGAGGAGACGCATGAGCCAGACCGCCACGGCGCCGACGCGAGAGCCCGAAGCGATTCTCGAGCCGGACCTCGAGATCATCGATCCGCATCATCACCTCTGGGATCGCCGCGCCGCACCCGTGGATACCGCCCCGGCGCATGGGTTCGAGGCCCTGCTGCGGCTCTCGCCCCTCTATCTGCTCGATCAGCTGATGGCCGACCTGAACCGGGGTCACCGGGTGATCGGCACGGTGTTCGTCGAGTGCGGGGCCATGTATCGCGCCGACGGCGAGGCGGCGCTCAAGCCGGTGGGCGAGACCGAGTTCGTCAATGGCGTGGCGGCCATGAGTGCATCTGGTCTCTACGGCCCCGCGCGGGCCTGCGCCGGGATCGTCGGTCATGCCGACCTGACCCAGGGCGCCGCCGTGCGAGGGGTGCTTGAAGCGCATCTGGCCGCCGCCCCGCGACGCTTCAAGGGCATCCGCCACAGCGCCTCCTCCGACCCCGACCCCCGGGTGCTGGGGCCGCTTGGCCGACGCCCGGCGGGTCTCTATCTCGACCGGGCCTTCCGCCAGGGCTTCGCCGAACTCGCACCGCTTGGCCTCTCCTTTGACGCTTGGTTGCTGGAGCCGCAGCTTCCCGATCTCTTCGACCTCGCCCGGGCGTTTCCCGAAACCACGATCATCATCGACCACGTGGGAACGCCCCTGGGGATCGGCGCCTATGAAGGCGCCCGGCGTGAGCGCTTTGACATCTGGCGCGAGAACATCCGCGCCCTGGCCAGGCTGCCGAAGGTGAATGTGAAGCTGGGCGGCCTCGCCATGCCGTTCTGCGGCTTTCCCAGCTTCATGGCCGATCCCGGCGCCTCGTCCGAGACGCTGGCCGCGGAGTGGCGACCCTATGTGGAGACCTGCATCGAGGCCTTCGGTCCGGAGCGCTGCATGTTCGAGAGCAATTTTCCGGTGGATCTGGGCTCCTGCGGCTACGACGTGTTGTGGAACGCGTTCAAGCGGCTGGCGTCGGGCGCGTCGGCCGCGGACAAGGCGCAGCTCTTCAGCGGCGCCGCGCGCCGGGTCTACCGGCTGGATATCTAAAGGCGAGGGGAGAGACGGCGGATGCATTATCGCGAGCTGAAGGCGGCCTGGGCGGAGCTCACCGGGCCCGGCGCGCCCTTCGAGATCGTCCGCACCCACGTGCGCGGCCAGGACATCCTGACCTATCGCCACGCCCCGCCGAATGTCCGCGCCCTGTGGCTCTCCACCGCAGCCTTCGCCGAGCGGGAATATCTGATCTACGAGGACGAACGCATCACCTACGCCATGGCGCACCAGAGGGTCGCCGCGATCGCCGCCTGGCTGACCGCGCGCGGGGTCACGCGCGGCGACCGCGTGGCCATCGCCATGCGCAACTATCCGGAGTGGCTGCTGATCTACTGGGCCTGCGTCTGCCTTGGAGTCGCCGTGGTCGGGTACAACGCCTGGTGGGTCGGGGAAGAGATCGACTATGTCCTCAAGGACTCTGCCCCCAAGGTGATCTTCTGCGATGGCGAGCGCCTTGCCCGGTTCCTGGAGCGCCCCGCCTTCGCCGATCGGGGCGGGCCGCCCCTGGTCGTCACGCGCACCGCCGACCGGCCGCCCCATGTGCTTGATTTCGCCGAGGTTCTCGAGACGCCAGGGGCCTTGCCTGAGGTCGAGATCGATCCCGATGATGACGCCTGCATCTTTTACACGTCAGGCACCACCGGCTTTCCCAAGGGCGCGCAGCTGACCCATCGGGGCTGCGTCTCCAACCTGATGAGCATGAGCTTCTCCGGTCAGGTTCAGGCCCTGGCCACGGCCCGCGCCACGGGCGTGGCGCCCGACCCCAATGCGCCGGCGCCCATCCCGATCGGGCTTCTGACGACGCCGTTGTTCCACGTCACGGCAAACAATTGCGGCGCCTATGCGGTGACCGCCGCGGGGGGGAAGCTCGTCCTGATGTACCGCTGGGACGCCAAGACCGCCCTGACCCTGATCGAACGGGAACGGGTCACCTCGATGAGCGGCGTGCCGGTGATGTCGCGCGAGCTGATCAGCCATCCGGATTTCGCCCTGCACGACCTGTCCAGTCTGATGACGCTGGGCGGCGGCGGCGCTCAGCTCCCCCCGGACCTGGTGCAGAAGATCGACGACTCGGTCGCCACGGCGCGCCCCAATACCGGCTATGGCATGACCGAGACCTGCGGCATCATTACCGCCGTCGCGGCCGACTTCTTCATCGACAAGCCCGCCAGCGCGGGCCCGGCCATGCCGGACTTCGAGGTCAAGTGCGTCGACGACGACGGCCGGACGGTGGGGCCGGGCGAGACTGGTGAGCTGTGGGTGCGCGGCGCCCAGGTGATCAAGGGCTATCTGAACCGGCCCGAAGCCACGGCCGAGACCATTACCGAGGGATGGTTGCATACGGGCGACATCGCCAGGGTCGATGCGGACGGCTTCATCTTCATCGTCGACCGCAAGAAGGACATGGTCCTGCGCGGCGGCGAGAACGTCTATTGCGCCGAGGTCGAGGCCGCACTCTATCGTCACCCGGCCGTGGCCGAGGTCTGTGTCTTCGGTGTGCCCGATGACCGCCTGGGCGAGGAGGTCGGCGCCGCCATCGTCCTGCGCGCGGGAATGGCCGCCGACGGCGAAGGCCTGCGCGCGCACTGCGGTGACCTGATCGCCAAGCACAAGATCCCGCGCTATCTCTGGTTGCTGGACGCGCCCCTGCCGCGCAACGCCAGCGGCAAGTTCGTCAAGCGGGCCCTGCGCGAGAGCCTGCCCCTCGAAACGGCTGTCTAGAGCGGATTTTGAGCTGCGGGAGTCATGACGAACATGGCTATTCGCTCTTGCGTCAATCGCTTACGCGTCCTCTGTCCGCCCAGACCGTTCCTATCCGGTCGGACGGCGCTGTAGGATCTCAAGGGAGTTTACCCCGGTGCTGATCGCGGGCCAGCCGAGCCGGACCATCTGGCCCTGCGCCGATGGGGCGGTGGAGATCCTCGACCAGACGCGCCTGCCGCACGAGGTGCGGGTGGTCCGGCTGAGAACGGTCACCGACGCCATCGACGCCATCGCCCAGATGCAGGTGCGCGGCGCCCCCCTGATCGGGGTCACGGCGGCCTATGGCCTCGCCCTGGCGCTCAGCGCCGACGCGTCCGACGCCGCCCTTGCCGCCGCCGCCGAGGCCCTGATCGCGGCTCGCCCGACCGCGGTGAACCTGGCCTGGGCCGTGCGCCGGGTCGCGGCGGAGATGACGCCTCTGGCGGGCGCCGCGCGGGAGGCGGCGGCCTGGGCCCTGGCGCAACGGATGGCGGATGAGGATGTGGCCGCCTGCCGCGCGATCGGCGAGCACGGGGCCGAGCTCCTCGCGCAGATCGCCGCAGCCAAGGGCGCCAAGGCTGGGCGCCCGGTCCAGGTGCTCACCCACTGCAACGCCGGGTGGCTGGCGACCGTCGACTGGGGCACCGCGCTCGCCCCGATCTATGTGGCGCAGGAGCAGGGGATAGATCTACATGTCTGGGTGGACGAGACCCGCCCGCGCAATCAAGGCGCCGCGCTTACGGCCTTCGAGCTTGGTCAGCAGGGCGTGGCCCACACCGTCATCGCCGACAATGCCGGCGGCCATCTGATGCAGCACGGCGAGGTCGACCTCTGCCTTGTGGGCGCTGACCGCATCACCGCGCGGGGCGACGTGGCCAACAAGATCGGCACCTATCTCAAAGCCCTGGCGGCGCAGGATACGCACGTGCCCTTCTGGGTCGCGGCGCCGGTCTCCACCTTCGATTTCTCGCTCAAAGACGGGATCGCCGAGATCCCGATCGAACGCCGTTCGCCGCGCGAGGTCACGCATATTTTCGGACGCGCGGCCGATGGAACGTTGGGCGAGGTCGCCGTCGCCGCGCCCGGAAGCCCCGCGCTCAACCCGGCCTTCGACGTGACGCCGGCCCGCCTCGTCACCGGCATCGTGACCGAGCGGGGCCGTTTCGCCGCGCGGGAAGCGGATTTGCAGGCCTTGCGAAGCTGAACGGGCCATCGTCTTGATAGGCGCGTGGCCGCCGCCGCGTCCCTGAGGAGCCTCGCCCATGACCATCGCCGCCTATCGGGCCCAGAGCGGGGCGCTCAAGCAGGTGATCGAGTTCAACCGCCATGTCTTCGCGGCCGACCTGGGGGTGGAGGAGGGCGGAGAGCTGGGCGGTCCGGATCCGCACGAGCTTCTCGACGCGGCTCTGGCGGCCTGCACGGGTCTGACGCTCCACTGGTACGCCCGCCGCAAGGCCATTCCTCTGACCGACGCGCGCATCGAGGTCAGCCATGTGGAGGCGGATGGGGTCTATCGCCTCAGCGTCTCGATCGCTCTGGAGGGCGATCTCAGCGACGTTCAGCGCGCGGATCTTCTGCGCGTGGCGGGCAAGTGCCCGGTGCACAAATCCCTGGTCAGCCGCATCGAGATCGAAACCGGCCTCGTCGAGGCGCCGTCGCCGCTCTGACCGCGCCGCCCCGGCCCTATTGGCAGGCGAGGCATTCCTCATAGTCGGTCCGCGGCGTCGACATTCCCGCCGGCGACGTAGATGTCTCCGCCATGTCCGCGCCGGCGAACGCCGCCCGCTGCACCGACTTGGAGCGCAGGTAATAGAGGCTCTTCATGCCCCGCTCCCAGGCTTGGTAGTGCAACATGTGCAGATCCCACTTGTCCACGTCGCCGGGCAGGAACAGGTTCACCGACTGCGACTGACAGATATCCGGCGTGCGGTCGGCGGCGAGGTCGACGACCCAGCGCTGATCGATTTCGAACGCCGTCTTGTAGACGTCCTTTTCCTGGTCGGTGAGGCAATCCAGGTGCTGCACCGAGCCCTCGTTCTCAAGGATCGAGGCCCAGATCTGGGGCGTGTTGCAGCCCTTCTCGTCGAGCAGCTTCTCCAGATAGGGATTCTTCACGGCGAACGAGCCGGACAGGGTCTTGTGCGTATAGATGTTGGCCGGGATCGGCTCGATGCCGGCGCTCGTCCCGCCGCAGATGATCGAGATCGAGGCCGTCGGCGCGATGGCCAGCTTGTGCGAGAAGCGCTCCATAACCCCGCGCTCGGCCGCATCGGGGCAGGCCCCGCGCTCTTCCGCCAGGGTCTGGCTCGCCGCATCGCAGCCGCGGCGCAAATGCTTGAAGATGCGCATGTTCCACGACTTGGCCAGGGCGCTCTCGAAGGGCACGTTCTGGCTCTGTAGGAAGCTGTGAAAGCCCATCAGGCCCAGGCCCACCGAACGCTCACGGGCCGCGGCGTAGGTGGCCGCGCTCATTTCCGACGGCGCCCTGTCGATGAAGTCCTGCAGGACGTTGTCGAGGAAGCGCATGATGTCCTCGATGAACTGAGGCTCATCGCGCCATTCCAGGAAGGTCTCGGCGTTGACCGAGGACAGGCAGCATACCGCCGTCCGCTCCTCGCCACGGTGGTCGGGGCCCGAATGCAGCACGATCTCGGAACAGAGATTCGACTGGCGCACCTTCAGCCCGAGCGCCTTCTGGTGCTCCGGCATGGCCTTGTTCACCGTGTCGGAGAAGATCAGGTAGGGCTCGCCGGTCTGGAGCCGCAGTTCGAGGATCTTCTGCCACAAGGTGCGGGCGTCCACCTCGCGCACGGTCTCACCGGTCTTGGGCGAGAGCAGAGCGAACGACGTCCCGTCGCGCACCGCCTCCATGAAGGCGTCGGTGATGTTGATGCCGTGGTGAAGGTTCAGCGACTTGCGGTTGAAGTCGCCCGACGGTTTGCGGATCTCCAGGAACTCTTCGATCTCGGGATGGTGCACATCGACATAGACCGCCGCGGACCCGCGACGCAGCGAACCCTGGCTGATCGCCAGGGTCAGACTGTCCATCACCCGGATGAACGGGATGATGCCGCTGGTCTGGCCCGAGCCCTTGACCTTCTCGCCAATCGAACGAACGCCGCCCCAATAGGTGCCGATCCCGCCGCCGTTGGCCGCCAGCCAGACATTCTGGTTCCAGGTGCCGACAATGCTCTCGAGCGAGTCGCCCACCGCATTCAGAAAGCATGAGATCGGCAGGCCGCGATTGGCCCCGCCGTTGGACAGCACCGGGGTCGCCGGCATGAACCACAGCCGGGAGATATAGTCATAGATGCGCTGGGCGTGGTCGGCGTCGTCGGCGAAGGCGGTGGCGACGCGCGCGAACATGTCCTGATAGGACTCGCCCGGCAGCAGATAGCGATCCTCCAGGGTGGTCTTGCCGAAGTCGGTCAGCAAGGCGTCGCGCGTGCGGTCGATCTCGACCTTGCGAACCAGCTGAAGCGTCGGCCGCTCGGACTTGCGAGGCTCCACGCGGCGCGGCGCGGAGCCCGGCGTCCTGATGGCTTGACTGATGCTCATGCCCTTCCCCACACTTCCTGCGAGACCCGCAAGCTCCGCTCGCGACCCGCTAAATCTTGTAGACGGCAACCCCGTCCGACCCAACATATGGGGACATGCGCCGCGCGGAGCGTCAATCGTCCCGAGCCCTTTCGGCCGGAAATTTTTCGCTAAGAAAAGGTAAATTCGAACCCGTCCACAGAGCCGTCCACAGGCGCGTGGGCGGACGATCCGTCAGAGCGTTCATGGCCTGGAAAAAGGCGCGTTCGAAAGCCGCCTTGGGCGGGTATAAGGGCGGTGTGCATATCGATCTGAACCGCAGGGAAGGGCAGAGGGTGGGGACAGCCGGATGAGCGAGGCGCTCCTGGATGACAGCGCGTCGGCGATCCCGCTGCACGGCCTTGGCGCGCCGGGCTGGGAGGCCGCCGCCAGCCATCTCTCGCCCGCCGCGAGGGCCGCGGCCAAGGCGGCGCGGTTCCTGGGCAAGGCCGGCCAGTGCGTCATCGTTCCGGATGCGGACGGCGGCGTCTCCGAGGCGCTCCTCGGTCTGGGCGATCAGGCCGACTCGCCCAACGCATGGCGCGCCGCCCCGGCCCTGCTGCCGCCCGGCGACTATCGTCTGGCCGCGCCCTGCGCGCCCGCCGACCCCACGGCCTTGGCCATCGCCTGGGCAGCCGGGGCCTATCGCTTCGACCGCTATCTGACGCGCTCCCGCGATGCGCGCCCGCGCCTCGTCCTTCCGCCGGGCGCCGATGCCGCGCGCGCCTCCCGGGTCGCCGCCGCCTGCGCCCTGGCGCGCGACATGGTCAATGCTCCGGCCAATGATATGGGCCCGGCCGAGATCGAGGCGACGGCGCGGGAAATCGCGTCGACCTGTGGGGCGTCGGTCTCGGTGGTCGCGGGCGAGGCCCTGCTGACCGAGGGCTATCCGGCGGTGCACGCCGTAGGCCGGGCCGCCGCGGCCGGCCGCGCGCCGAGGCTGATCGAGTTGACCTGGGGCGAGGCCAGCCACCCCGTTCTCGCCCTCGTGGGCAAGGGGGTCAGCTTCGACACCGGCGGCCTCGATCTCAAGCCGTCGGCGGGCATGAGGCTGATGAAGAAGGACATGGGCGGCGCGGCCCACGCCCTGGCCCTGGGGCGGCTGGTCATGACCGCGCGGCTCCCCGTGCGGCTGGTGGTGCTGATCGCGGCGGTGGAGAATGCGGTGTCGGGGGAGGCCATGCGGCCGGGCGACATCATCGCCTCGCGCAAGGGTCTCAGCATCGAAATCGGCAATACCGACGCCGAGGGTCGGCTGATTCTGGCCGACGCCCTGACCCGCGCCGCCGAGCACAGACCCAGCCTGACCCTGGACTTCGCCACCCTGACCGGCGCGGCGCGCGTGGCCCTGGGGCCGGAGGTCGTCCCCTTCTATACCGACGACGAGACCCTCGCCGGCGATCTCGCCGCCGCCTCGCGGACGGCTGAGGACCCGCTCTGGCGCATGCCCCTGTGGCCGGGTTACGCCAAGGCGGTGGAGAGCGACGTCGCCGACCTGAAGAATGATCCCGACGCCTGGGCCCAGGCGGGTTCGGTGACCGCCGCCCTGTTCCTCAAGCGCTTCGCACCCGAAGGGGCCTGGGTTCATTTCGATATCTATGCGTGGAACCCGCGCGGCCGCCCCGGCTGGCCGGTAGGCGCGGAGGCCCAGACCCTGAGGGCGCTCGACCTCGCCCTGACGGCCAGGTTCCCCCCCCCGTGAATCTCGATCCGCGCCTTACGCCCGTCCGCGCGGACCTGGCGAGCCAGGCGCTGGAGGGGCTCGTGCGGGCGCCGCGTTTCATCGCGCCCAGGGCGCATCAGGCGATCGCGCCGCGCGCGGCCTTGCGTCTGGGCCCGGATCGGACCGCCGAGCAGGCCAGCCAGCTCCTGCTCGGCGAGCGCTTCGACGTCCTCGACCTTCAGGACGGGTTCGCCTGGGGTCAGGCGATGCGGGACGGCTATGTCGGCTGGGTCGAGGCGGAGGCCTTGGCGCCGGCCGGCGATCCGCCGACCCACCGCGTGACGGCCCTCGCGGCCTTTCTGTTCGCGACCCCCTCGATCAAGGCCCCGGTTCTGGGCCCGGTCGGTCTCAACGCCCTTGTGCGCGCCGTGGGCGAGGACGGCGAGTTCCTGGCCGTGGCGAGGCCGGATGGCGGGGGCGAGGCCTGGGTACCCCGTCGACATCTCGCGGGCGTGGGCGAAGGCTTCGTCGCCCCGGCGGACGCGGCTGAGCGCTTTGTCGGGACGCCCTACCTCTGGGGCGGACGGGACAGCCTGGGTCTGGACTGCTCGGGTCTGGTGCAGCAGGCCCTGTTCGCCGCGGGTCTCGCCTGCCCGCGCGATTCCGACCAACAGGCGAGGCTCGGCGCAGCGCTGGACGCCGACGACCTCCGTCGCGGGGACCTGGTCTTCTGGCGCGGTCATGTCGGGATGATGCTCGACTCCGAGCGGCTCATTCACGCCAACGCCTTCCATATGGCTGTGGCCGTGGAGCCCCTGGCCGAGGCGCGCGCACGGATCGCCGCGCGCGGCGGCGGCGACCCCACCGCCTGGCGTCGGCCGCTCTTCGCCGAACGTGACCCGTCCGCGGACTAGGTGTGGATCGTCAACAGGTTTTCTTCGGAAGGGTCGAGGCGGCTGCTTGGCGTCTACGAATTTACCCCGCCACGATATCGCGGCAGGCCCACTCGCGCCAACCCGGGTCAGGGGCTGGCGGAGCGACGCCCAGCTCCTTCGATCTCTGAAGTTCGACGGCCATCTGGCCGACCATCAGGCGCTCGAGATTGGTGGCCGCCTGGAGCTTCACGCGCAGGCCGGCGATATCGGCGTCGGAAAGGCGTTTGGGCGGCCCGTCCAGGATAGAGAGCACTTCCCACGCTTCCCCCTCACTTTTGCGCCAAGCCTCGATATCGGCGAGTTGCTGGTAGTAGAGCGAAAGCAGGGATCTTTCCCGCGCTGGGAAATCCGCGAGGGTCCGGGCGGCCCTCTGGGTCTCCCACTCGCTCGTCTCGAGGAATCTACCTAGCCCAATACTGACGCCTTCGACGCGCGGCTCAGCGTGCGTTGCGGCGACCCGCTCAACGAGGGCCCGGGTCTGGGCGATGTGCTTTTTCACACAGGGCGCTATGGCTTCACGGTTGACGAAGTAGCGGTCATCAAGGGCGATCTCCCGCTGTAAGGCGCTGCGAGCGGCGCTGACCGCGTCGGCGCGGCGCCAAG
>DAIDGR010000040.1 GCA_027452265.1 Caulobacteraceae bacterium | reverse complement strand
ATTGTCGCCGTGGAAAGCCACCTTTCCCCAAATTCGCCGAAGCTCTTCGCCTCTTTAATCCGCCGCTTTGCACGCTGCTTTTCGTGGGCAGGGGAATTGCCCTCCATGATCGAGCGGCGGGCATCGATCGTCATCTCACGGGCGCGGGCCAAGGATAACTCGGCGGGGCCGTACTGGCCGAAAGTGACGGTCTCGCGCCTACCATTCAGCCGATAGTCGAGCCTGAAAGTGACCGTTCCTGACGGTGCGACGACGACATACATGCCGTCTCGATCCGCCACCTTGTACGGTTTTTCCTTAGATTTCAAATTCTTAAGGGCCACGTCCGTCAGCATCGCTCTCACCTCTGAGAAAAATACCGTCATGCCTTTTTCGACCGCACCGTTTTCATTTTCCCCATTTTTATCAGTCACTTATTAGGAAAAAAATACCGTCAAACGACCTCAACGGATTGACGGTATCTCGTGTTTTGGGCATGAGCAAGAGGTGATGATACCGTCAGAGATGCCGTCAAATCGGAGGGCTGCAGCCAAAATGACGGCGATTGATCCTGACAGATATTTTTATTTATTTCAGTGGGTTAGTGATATTTTTCGATTGTTGGCGGATGCCGCCGAAAGGCCCTAAATCATTCCCACTCGATGGTCCCCGGCGGCTTGCTCGTGACGTCATAGACGACCCGGTTCACGCCGCGCACCTCGTTGACGATGCGGGTGGCCGCGCGGGTCAGCACGCTCCAGGGAAACTCGAACACGTCCGCGGTCATGCCGTCGGTGGAGGTCACCGCGCGCAGGGCCAGGACATTCTCATAGGTGCGCGCATCGCCCATCACCCCCACCGTCCTGACCGGCAGGAGCACGGCGAAGGCCTGCCAGATCCGGTCATAGAGGCCGGCCTGGCGGATTTCGTCCAGATAGATGGCGTCCGCCTCCTGCAGCACGGCGACCTTCTCGGCCGTGACCTCGCCGGGGATGCGGATGGCCAGGCCCGGTCCGGGAAAGGGATGGCGGCCCACAAAGGCCGGGGGCAGGCCCAGCTCCACGCCCAGGGCGCGCACCTCGTCCTTGAAGAGCTCGCGCAGGGGCTCGACGAGCTTGAGCTTCATCCGCTCGGGCAGGCCGCCCACATTGTGGTGGCTCTTGATGACCACGCTGGGGCCCCCGCTGGCCGAGACGCTCTCGATGACGTCGGGATAGAGCGTGCCCTGGGCGAGGAAGGCCGCCCCCTCCACCTTGGCCGCTTCGTGGTCGAACACCTCGATGAAGGCCGCGCCGATGGCCTTGCGCTTGGCCTCGGGGTCGGTGACGCCCTGAAGCGCGCCCAGGAAGGTGTCGGCGGCGTCCACATGCACGAGGGGGATGTTGTAGTGGTCGCGGAACAGGCCCACCACCTGACGGGCCTCGTCCTTGCGCAAGAGGCCCGTGTCCACGAAGACGCAGGTAAGCTGATCGCCGATGGCCTCATGGATCAGCACCGCCGCCACGGAGGAATCGACCCCGCCGGAAAGGCCGCAGATCACCCTCCTCTCGCCCACCTGGGCGCGGATGCGCGCCACCGCCTCCTCGCGAAAGGCCTTCATGGTCCAGGCGCCTGAGAGCCCGGCGATTCCGTGGGTGAAGTTCTTGAGCAGGGTCGCGCCGCGCGGGGTGTGGTGCACCTCGGGGTGGAACTGCACGCCGTACAGGCGGCGGCTCTCGTCGGCGATGGCGGCGAAGGGCGAGCCCTCGGACGTGGCGATGACCTCGAAGCCGGGGGGAATGGCGGTGATCTTGTCGCCGTGGCTCATCCAGACGGGCTCGGCGGCGCCCACCTCGCCCAGGCCCGCCAGCAGGGGAGATGGCTTGGCGATGACGATGTCGGCGCGGCCGAACTCGCGGGTGTGGCCGCTCTCCACCGCCCCGCCCAGTTGGGCGCACAGGGTCATCTCGCCGTAGCAGATGCCGAGGACCGGAACGTCGAGATCGAAGATGCGCGCGGGCGCCGCGGGGCTGTCGGCCTGGCCCGCCGTAGCCGGCCCGCCGGACAGGATCACGGCCGCGGGCGCCAAGGCGTCGAGCGCGGCCTCGGCTTTGTCATAGGGGTGGATCTCGCAATAGACCCCGCTCTCGCGGAGACGCCGGGCGATCAGCTGGGTCACCTGGCTGCCGAAATCGACGATAAGGACGGGTTCGCGCGGGGCTGAGCTCATACGGCGCTCCGATAGGGGAAATCGGTCATGGGGTCACCTCGCTCGCGGGCGAGGGGCGGGTTGACGGCGGGGCTCACGCCGCGCGCTCCAGGACGGCGGCGAAAAAGCCATCGGTGGCGGGCGGGGCGAGGCGCAGATAGCCCTCGGCCGTCACGCCAAGCTCGCCGGGCGGCTGAGCGGGGATGGCGCGGAACGCGGGGTGACGGGCCATGAAGGCGGCGATCCGGTCCTCGTTCTCCTCGGTGAAGAGCGAGCAAGTGACATAGACGAGGCGCCCGCCGACGCGCACGTGGCGCGCCGCGCCCTCCAGCACGGCGTCCTGGTCGGCCAGGCGCTGGGCCATCTGGTCGGGGGTCAGGCGCCACTTGGCGTCGGGGTGGCGGCGCCAGACGCCCGAGCCGGTGCAGGGCGCGTCCACGAAGACGAGGTCCATGCGGCCTTCCAGGTCGCTGAGCGCGTCGGCGCGCAGGGGCGAGCGGACCTGCAGGTTGCGCACCCCGGCCCGGCTGGCCCGGGTCACGGTCTCCGACAGGCGCCGCGCGTCGCGGTCATAGGCGAAGATCTGGCCGCGATTGGCCATGGCGGCGGCCAGGGCCAGGGTCTTGCCCCCGCCTCCGGCGCAATAGTCCAGAACCTGGGCGCCGGTGATCTTCCCGGCAAGGGCGGCGACGATCTGCGAGCCGGCGTCCTGCACCTCGAACCAGCCCTTCTGGAACTCGGGCGCCGACTCCACGTCGGGGGCGCGGGTCTGGGCCTCTGGCGCGGGGATACGGATGGCGTCGGCCAGGACTGGATGGGGTTCCGGCGCGAAAGCGGCCAGCGCCTTGAGCGCGCGGTCCCGGTCGGTCTTGAGCGTATTGACCCGCAGGTCCACCGGCGCCCGCCGCGCCTGGGCGGCGAGAACCGGGATACGCGCCTCGCCCAGGGCGCGGACGAGATGCGGCTCCATCCAGTCGGCATAGTCGCCGCGCACCGGGGCCGGGGCGGCGTCGAGCGCCCGGGGGGCGTCGAGGGCGGCGCGCTCGGCCTCGCTGAGGGGGCCCGGGCCGTGAGTCTCGTCCGCCGCGGCGGCTTCGATGCGCGCGCCCTCCCAGCCCCAGGCGAAGGCCAGGGCGGCCAGGATCACGGCGCGAGGGCTCTCCTCCCCCATCCGCCAGGCCAGGGAGCGGCGCTGGCGCAGGCCGTCAAGGACGAGGCCGGACACGAACGCCCGGTCGCCGGAGCCGGCATAGCGCGCGGCCTCACCCCAGGCCTTCAAAGCCAGGCGCACGGGTCGGCCGCGCGGCGCGACCGCCTCGAAGACCTCGATGGCCGCAGCGATCCGGCCGCCGTCCCGCACTCCCTAGACCCGGGAGGGATAGTTGGGCGCCTCGCGGGTGATCATCACATCGTGCACGTGGCTCTCGCGGAAGCCGGCTGAGGTGATGCGCACGAAGCGCGCGCGGGCCTGGAGCTCGGGTATGGTCGCGGCGCCCAGATAGCCCATGGCGGCGCGCAGCCCCCCGACAAGCTGGTGGATCACCGGATGGATCGGCCCCTTATAGGGCGTCTGCCCCTCGATCCCCTCGGGCACCAGCTTCATGGCGTCCTCCACCTCCTTCTGGAAGTAGCGGTCGGCCGACCCCCGCGCCATGGCCCCGAGCGAGCCCATGCCGCGATAGGATTTGTAGCTGCGGCCTTGATAGAGGAACACCTCGCCGGGCGACTCGTCGGTGCCGGCGAACATCGAACCCATCATGGCGCTGGAGGCGCCCGCGGCGATGGCCTTGGCGAGGTCGCCCGAAAAGCGGATGCCGCCGTCGGCGATGATCGGCGTGTCCGAGGCCTCGGCCGCGCGCACCGCGTCGAGAATGGCGGTGAACTGCGGCGCGCCGACCCCGGCCACCACCCGCGTCGTGCAGATGGAGCCTGGCCCGATGCCCACCTTCACCGCGTCGGCGCCGGCGTCGATCAGGGCCCGCGCGCCGTCATAGGTGGCGACATTGCCGGCCACGATCTGCACGCGGTTGGTCTCGCGCGCCAGGCGCCGCACCGCCTCGCTGACCTGGGAGGAATGGCCATGGGCGGTGTCGATGACCACCACGTCGACCCCCGCATCCACCAGGGCCAGTGACCGCTCGAACCCGGCGTCGCCCACGGTGGAGGCCGCGCCCACCAGAAGACGGCCGCTCAGATCCTTGGCCGCGTTGGGATGGGCCTGGGCCTTTTCCATATCCTTGACGGTGACCAGGCCGACGGCGCGATAGGCCTCGTCGACCACGATCAGGCGTTCGATCTTGTGGCGGCGAAGAAGCTCGCGCGCGGTCTCCTGGCTGGTTCCCTCGGCCACGGTGATCAGGTTGGACGTGGTCATCAGGGCCGAAGCCGGCGTGTCGGCGGCGTTCTCGAAACGCATGTCGCGGTTGGTGAGAATGCCCACCAGCTTGCCGCTGCCCCGCTCCACCACCGGAAAGCCGGAAATATGCCGCGCGGCGCTGATGGCGCGGATCTGGGCCAGGGTGGTGTCGGGGTGGATGGTCACCGGATTGATGACCATGCCGCTCTCGAAGCGTTTGACCTCGCGGACCTGATCGGCGTGCTGCTCCACCGTCATGTTGCGGTGCAGAACGCCCAGGCCGCCGGCCTGGGCCATGGCGATGGCCAGACGGCTCTCGGTGACGGTGTCCATGGCCGCGGACACCAGGGGGATGTTCAGGCGGATTTCCCGGGTGAATCGCGTCGCCACGGCCACTTGAGTGGGCATGACGTCGGACGGTCCGGGTTCGAGCAAAACATCGTCGAAGGTAAGGCCTTCGCGAATCTCCATGAGACTCTCCGTTTTGCGGGCGCGGTATAGCGGCGCGCCCGGGCGAACGGAACCCCTCGACGGCGTGAAATTCCGCGACCGGGCCTCAGACGGCGCGCAGCTCGGCCGGAACGGCGAGATAGAGCGGGGGCGGCGACAGGCGCAGGCGCCGCCGGGCCGCCTCCAACGGCTCGGCCATCAGCCGCTCATAGTCCTCGCCGGGCAGCCAGGCCGCCGCCTGACCGCGTCGATAGCCCTCCCAGATGATCTTCGCGGCGGACTTGAGACCCTCGCGCCGGGCGCGCAGGGCGGCGCCAAGCGCGATCAGGGCCCAGCCCAGCGAATGGGTCTGGGCGTAGGAGAAGGCCACCAGGCAGGCCTCGCCCAAGCCATCGCGGCCATAGCCGGTGAGCACGTGCCAGAGATCGTGCGCGTCGCGGATGCGCCGGCCATACCAGGCATAGGGGTGCGGCTGCTCGGCCTGGACAGCGTTCTGGCGGCTGACCTCGGCCAGACCCTCGGCGGAGAGGTTCTCGCGCCGCACGAAGTCGCGATAGGCCGCCCCCACCGTGCCGGCCGCGAAGCTGTCGAGCCAGGCGTCGTCCATCAGGCGCGGGGCCAATTCCAGCCGCTCATAAGCCAGGCGGCCGCCCTCGTTCGTCGCCAGAAGGCGCCGATAGCCGCGCGGCGTGGAATCGCCGCTGAGCGCGCGCATGATCTCGAACACCTGTCCGGTATCTTCCTTGTCGGACAGCAGCCGGCGCAGGGCGGCCAGGGCCTTGAACCACTGGCGGCGCGGCGTGACGCCCCACCCCTCCGGCGCGGCGCGCGGTCGGCCGTCGGAGCTGTCCGCGACCGCGGCGCGAGGATCGAGGGTATCGGCGAGGGCCATGGTCAAGGTCCTTCAGGAAGGGAGGAGCAGGCGCCGGATCATCTCCGCCAGCGTCTGGCCCACGGGTTCGAGATCGAGCGCCTCGCCCCAGGCGGTGCGCAGCGTCAGGCCGTTGAAGGCGGCGATCAGGATGTCGGCCAGGGCGGCGGCGGAGACCTCGGCGCGGAACAGGCCGCTCTCCTGGCCCTTGCGGATCGTCTCGACGATCAGACCGCGGACCTCGGCGATGGCCCTGAGGGTCTGGTCGCGGATCGCCTCGCTGCGCAGGGCCTCGGCCCAGCCCTGCACCGCGACCCGGCGGATCTCGCGCGTCTGGGGATCGATCAGCGAGCGGCCATAGAGCTCCATCAGCTCGGTCACCCCGCGCAAGGGGTCGTCCTCGTGCGCCACCAGGACGGCGATCAGGGCGTCGCTGCGGCGCCGGTCGTCGGCCAGGGCCAGGATCAGCTCGTCCTTGCTGCGGAAATAGAGATAGAGCGCCCCTTGGCTGACCCCCGCCTCGCGCACGATGTCGCCGGTGGTCGTGGCGTGAAAGCCATCCCGCGAGAAGCAGCGCAGAGCCGCATCCAGGATGGCCTGCCGCTTGTCCGCCTTGCTCTGCGCGCTCAACTTCACGAGCCGGTCCCGCGTCCATTTTGACTGACTGTTCAGTCAGTATGGCTGCGGCTGGGGAGAGTCAAGCGTTCCCGCGGCGGGCCAGGCCGTCGCCACGGCCAAGGCGCGTATCGCGAACGCCCTGGCCCCTGTATGAGCCCCTTATGGCGTTCTTCGGCAACGACCGGGTCAACTGGCTGAACCTGCACTATGGACTGCACGCCCTGGCGATCAGCGGCGGCGGGGCGTTTTATGGCGCCTATTTGCTGCGCGCGGGCACGCCCCTCCCCGCCGCGCTCATCGCCCTGGCGGCGATCACGGCTGGCCGGTTCGTGATCCGCCCTCTGATCGTGCCGGTGGCCCGGCGCACCGGCCTTCGCATCCTGGTCATCGTCGGGACCCTGCTGGTGGCCTGCGAGTTCCCGCTGCTCGCCCGGGTGCACGGGGTCGGGCCGAGCCTCTATGCCCTGGTCGCCCTCTCGGCCGTGGCCGACACCCTCTACTGGACCTGCTACCATGCCTACTTCGCGGCCCTGGGCGACGCCGAGCATCGCGGCCACCAGATCGGCGCGCGGGAGGCGATCGCCGCCGTGGCCGGGATCATCGCGCCCCTGGTCGCCGGCGGCATGCTGGCCACGCTCGGACCCGGGCCGGCCTTCTGGGCGACCAGCGCCATGCTGGTCCTCTCCGCCCTGCCCCTGATCGCCACGCCCAGGATCGCCGTCCCAGAGGCGGCGCCCGGCGCCTTGAAAGCCGCCTGGAGCGGGGTGCGGTTCTTCGCCGCCGAGGGCTGGCAGGCCTCAGGCACCTATATCCTGTGGCAGATGGTGCTGTTCGTCAGCCTGGGCGACAGTTTCGCCGGCATGGGCGCGACCCTGGCCCTGGCCGCGGCCGTGGGCGCGGTCGGGACGCTGATGCTGGGGCGGATCATCGATCTGGGCCACGGCGCCAAGGCGGTGGGCGTGGCCTTCGCCGTCGCCGCCCTCAGCGTCGGCCTCAAGGCGTTTGGCGCGGGCCAGGCCCCCGTCGCGATCGCCGCCCAGGCCTTCGGGGCCCTGGCCGGGACGCTGTGCGCGCCGGTGCTGATGAGCGCGGTCTACAACCTCGCCAAGGCCTCGCCCTGCACCCTGCGCTTTCATGCCGCGACCGAAGGCGGCTACGACGTGGGCTGCACCCTGGGCCTTGTCGTGGCGGCGGTGTTGATCCGAGGCGGAGCCCCGCTGGACCTCGTCCTGCTTCTGCCCCTGGCCGGCCTCGCCGCCCAGGCCGTCCTGCTCCTGCGCCACTATGGCGCGGAAGGCGCCTCCAAGTCGGGCGACCCCTTGAACCCGGTGGCGACGATATAGACCTCCGCGCTCTCGGCGCGGCTGGCCTTGGGCTTGATGTGGCGCACCTCGGAAAAGGCGCGCTTGAGCCGCACCACGATCTCGCCGGTCTCCCCGCCCTGGAAGGCCTTGGCGACGAAGGCCCCGCCCGGCTTGAGCGACTCGAGGGCGAACGCCGCCGCGGCCTCGATCAGGCCGACGATCCGCAGATGGTCGGTCTGGCGGTGGCCGGTGGTGTTGGG
>DAIDGR010000039.1 GCA_027452265.1 Caulobacteraceae bacterium | reverse complement strand
TCGGTGATCGTCGTCGGACCGGAGCTGAAGCTGCATGAGTGCGGCCTGCCCAAGAAGATGGCGCTGGAGCTGTTCAAGCCGTTCATCTACGCGCGCCTCGACGCCAAGGGACTGTCCGGCACGGTCAAGCAGTCCAAGCGCATGGTCGAGCGCGAACAGCCCCAGGTGTGGGACATCCTCGAAGAGGTGATCCGCGAGCATCCGGTGCTGCTGAACCGCGCCCCGACGCTTCACCGCCTGGGCATCCAGGCGTTCGAGCCCAAGCTGATCGAAGGCAAGGCGATCCAGCTTCACCCCCTGGTCTGCACCGCCTTCAACGCCGACTTTGACGGCGATCAGATGGCCGTGCACGTGCCGCTCTCCCTGGAGGCGCAGCTTGAGGCGCGGGTGCTCATGATGAGCACCAACAACATCCTCTCGCCGGCCAGCGGTCGGCCGATCATCGTGCCCTCTCAGGACATCGTGCTGGGTCTGTACTTCATCTCGCAAATGCGTCCGGGAGAGCCGGGCGAAGGCAAGGTGTTCTACGACATGGCCGAGATCGAGGCGGCGCTCGATGCGGGCGTGGTCACCCTGCATTCCAGGATCCGGGCGCGCTTCACCCAGTGCGATCCCGACGGGCAGGTGGTCACGCGGACCATCGAGTCCACGCCCGGCCGGATGAAGATCGCGGAGCTTCTGCCCCGCCACCCGGCGATCAATCACAGCCTGGTGGACAAGAGCCTGACCAAGAAGGAGATCGGCAACCTGATCGATCAGGTCTACCGGCACTGCGGTCAGAAGGCGACGGTGATCTTCGCCGACCAGATGATGCGCCTGGGCTTCCGCGAGGCGGCCAAGGCCGGCATTTCCTTCGGTAAGGATGACATCATCATCCCGAAGAAGAAGGAAGAGCTGATCGAGACGACACGCAAGCTGGTCGAGGAATACGAGCAGCAGTACGCCGACGGCCTGATCACCAAGGGCGAGAAGTACAACAAGGTGGTGGATGCCTGGTCCAAGGTCACCGACCGCGTCTCCGACGAGATGATGGCCGAGATCTCGACCGCCCAGTTCGACCCCGACGGCCGCCAGAAGGAAATCAACTCCGTCTGGATGATGGCCAATTCCGGGGCCCGGGGCTCTCAGGCGCAGATGAAGCAGCTGGGCGGGATGCGCGGCCTGATGGCCAAGCCGTCGGGCGAGATCATCGAGACCCCGATCATCTCGAACTTCAAGGAAGGCCTGACGGTTCAGGAGTACTTCAACTCCACGCACGGCGCCCGCAAGGGCCTGGCGGACACCGCGCTGAAGACCGCCAACTCCGGCTATCTGACCCGGCGGCTGGTGGACGTGGCGCAGGACTGCATCATCACCGAGGAAGACTGCGGCACCACGCGGGGCATCACCCTGCGCGCGGTGGTCGAGGGCGGCGAGGTGCAGGTGTCCCTGGGCCAGCGCGTTCTGGGCCGTTTCACCGCCGAGGCGATCAAGGCGCCGGGTACGGACGAGGTTCTCGTTCCGCCCGACACCTATCTGACCGAGGACCTGATCGAGGTGCTCGAGAACGCCGGCGTTCAGGCGGCCAAGGTTCGCTCGGTCCTCACCTGCGAGACCAAGGTCGGGGTCTGCGGCGCCTGCTATGGCCGCGACCTGGCGCGCGGCACGCCGGTGAATATCGGCGAGGCCGTGGGCGTCATCGCCGCCCAGTCGATCGGCGAGCCGGGTACGCAGCTCACCATGCGCAACTTCCACATCGGCGGGGCCGTGCAGGTGGCCGAGCAGTCGTTCTTCGAGGCGACCAATGACGGCGTTCTGAGGATCTCGGGCGGCAACAGCGTTGTGGCCTCGGACGGCGACATCGTCGTCATGAGCCGCAACCTGCAGGTCAGCATCGAGGTCGACGGCGTGGCCCGCGAGACCTACCGTCCGCCCTATGGTGCGCGGCTGAAGCTCAAGGACGGCGCCAAGATCAAGCGCGGGACCCGCTTCGCGGAATGGGACCCCTACACCACCCCGATCATCACCGAAGTCGGCGGCAAGGTTCGCTTCGAGGACCTGGTCGAGGGCGTGTCCGTGCGTGAGGAGGCGGATGAGGCCACCGGCATCTCCAACCGCGTGGTGACCGACTGGCGGACCTCGGCCCGCTCGGCGGATCTGCGCCCGAGCGTCGCCATCATGTCGGCGGAGGGTGACGCCTTCATGCGTCTCAGCAATGGGGGCGAGGCGCGCTACCTTCTGCCGGCCGGGGCCATTCTTTCGGTCAATAACGGCGACGAGGTAAAGCCGGGCGAGGTTCTGGCCCGTCTGCCCACCGAAAGCGCCAAGTCGCGAGACATCACCGGCGGTCTGCCCCGGGTCGCGGAGCTGTTCGAAGCCCGCCGTCCCAAGGACTGCGCGGTGATCGCCGAGATGGACGGTCGGGTCGAGTTCGGGCGTGACTACAAGAACAAGCGCCGGATCAAGATCACCCCGGAGGATGGCGGCGAGGCGGTCGAGTTCCTGATCCCCAAGGCCAAACACATCGCGGTCCATGACGGCGACGTGATCCGCAAGGGCGAGTACCTGATCGACGGCAATCCGGATCCGCACGACATCCTGCGGATCCTCGGGATCGAGGCCCTGGCCGAGTTCCTGGTGAACGAGATCCAGGACGTCTATCGCCTGCAAGGCGTTCCGATCAACGACAAGCACATCGAAACCATCGTGCGGCAGATGCTGCAGAAGGTGGAGATCATGGAGCCGGGCGACACCGGGCTCCTGCGCGGCGACCACCTCGACAAGTCCGAGGTGGATGAGGAGAACGCCAAGGCGGAAGCCCGCGGCGGGCGCCCGGCCGTGGTTCAGCCTGTTCTGCTCGGCATCACCAAGGCCTCGCTGCAGACCCGCAGCTTCATCTCGGCCGCCTCTTTCCAGGAGACGACCCGGGTGCTGACCGAAGCCTCGGTGCACGGCAAGAGCGACACCCTCGAAGGGCTCAAGGAGAACGTTATTGTCGGCCGGCTGATCCCGGCGGGCACGGGCGCCTATCTGCGCACCCTTCAGCGGGTGGCGGCGAGCCGCGACGAGGCCCTGGCGGCCAGCCGCGCGGCGATTGCCGAGGAGCCCCTGCCGGCGGACATCGCCCTGGCGGCCGAGACCGAGACCGCCTGATCCGGCGCCAACCGCGTTCCTGGGCGCGTGAGGGTCGCGGCCGCCGCGACCCTCACGGCTCGACGTCCTATCGGATCCAGCCGGCGGTCTGGGCGAGGCCCAGGACGCCAAGGATGAGGTAGACGGCGGCAGCCGCGATGCGCAGGGCGGCCATCGGCAGGATACGGGTGACGCGCTCGCCCAGCCACACGGCCGGGATATTGGCCAGCATCATTCCGCTGGCGGTGCCCGCTGCGACCCATATGACCTCATGAAAGCGCGCGGCCAGGGCGGCCGTCGCGATCTGCGTCTTGTCGCCCATTTCCACCAGGAAGAAGGCGATGGCCGTGGCCCAGAACACGCCCCGGCGCGATGGGGCGGGCCCCTCCGCCTCGTCGCCGGCCGTGTCCGGGATCAGGGCCCAGGCGGCCATGGCGACGAAGGAGGCCGACACGGCGTACCTGAACCACGGCGCCGAGAGCAGGTTCGAAAGATAGAAGCCGGCCAGGGCCGCCAGAGCATGGTTGGCGAGGGTTGCGGCCAGGATGCCGGCCAGGATCGGGACCGGCGCGCGATAGCGGCTCGCCAGCATGATCGCCAGCAGCTGGGTGCGATCGCCCATCTCCGCCAGGGCAACGAGGGCGGCCGAGACGAGATAGGTTTGCATGGTCATGTCCGGGCGGGTCGGGGCGCAGCGACGCCGGTGGGATCGGGAATCGCCGATGGGTCAGAATGGGACGTCCTCGCCCGGCGGCAAGCCTCTGAAACCGGCGCTGGCCTAAAGGACGACGTGCGCCGTCAGGGTTTGGGCGTCTCGGGGCTGTCAACCGGGCACTGGTCGGCGATGCGGTGCGCGTCGGTGGCGGCGCGGCCGATGATGGGAAGGCCCGCCAGGCTGAAGGTCACTTCGGCCTCGAGGTGAAGCGTGTCCGGGGTGTAGGCGCCCTGGCCCTGGATCTGCACCTGCCGGCCCTTGGCGTCGACGCAGACGCCCTGATAGCGGATCTTGCCGTCGGCGTAGGACTGATCCGTACACTGACAGCTATAATGATGGTTGATGTAGCAGGTCATGAATCGGGCCACGTCCTTGGCGGCGATGCAGCGCCGTTCGGTCTTGTCCTCATGGATCGGCGAGAGGACCCGTTCATGGGCTTCCCAATAGCCAGGCCGGATGGTCTCCGGCGCGGCCCGGACGGCGGGCGCGAGAAGCAAGATGAGGGCCGGGGCGAGGGCGGCGAACCGCCGCGGGTCACTTGGGCTGGGTGGCATCCTTATAGTCCTGATAGAGCCCTTGGGGCGGACCGCTGTTCTTCTCCATGGAGATCGGGTCGTGCGCCGAGCCGTTGGCCGGAACGCCGTCGCGATATTGTTTCCAGGCGTTGGATTTCTGCACCTGGGCGTCGAACCCGGCGCGCTTCTCGGCGGAGATGCCGTCGAACCGGGGCGCGTGGGCGATATCCGCGCCGAACATGGTGGCGCAGCGCGCCCGTTCCACCGCGCTCAGATGCGCCGCCTCGGCATTGGCGCAGCCCACCAGGGAGCCGCGCAGCCCCGCCCCACCGCCTGGCATCACGCCGCCAGGATAGGGTGAAAGGCCCTGAAGACGCGATCCGCCGAACGACGGGGCGCCGCCGCCGCTCTGCGCGCCTCCCGGCGGCGGGGGAGGGGCCAGGGGCAGGGTCGGCACCCCGGCAGGCGCCTGCTTCTCCGATTTGTGCAGGTTGAGCTTGGGCATGGCGATTGGGGCGGGCGTGGCCGCGGCGAGGGGCGCGGGCGGCGCCGGCGTGGGCGCGAGGTCGGGAATCGCCGTGGCGTTGAGCTGGGCGCTGATCGG
Organism: Caulobacteraceae bacterium; assembly: GCA_027452265.1. GTDB lineage: Bacteria > Pseudomonadota > Alphaproteobacteria > Caulobacterales > Caulobacteraceae > Acaudatibacter. The sequence goes on along the minus strand of DAIDGR010000039.1, from coordinate 42,515 downwards.
CGCCCGGCTGGTGACTGTCGGGCTTGGACGGGCGGAGGCGGCCTTGACTGGGCTGAGCTTGATGGCAGGCGTCGCCGTGGTCGGGGCCGGCGTTTTCTGGGGGATCTCAGTCGGCGTCGGGACCGGCTTGAGCGGTTGGGGCGTTTCGTCCTGTCTGAGCTTCTCGCGCAGGCGCGGGGGAATCTCCACCGGCTCAATCGGCGGAGTGATCTCCATCTGGATTGGCGGGGCCTCGGGCGCGGGCAGGTCATAGGGCCGCACCGATTCGCCCATCACCAGAAGCACGACCGCCAAATGGGCCAGGGCCGAAAGCCCTAGGGCAAGGCCGTTACGGCGGGCTGCGCGCCTCGTGCGGATCGCACTCACGCCCGGTCAGTCCCAGAGCGCGATGCGTGTTCGTGGAGCCGGCGAAGACGTTGGATCGTATCCCGTCTCAAACGCCTTGAGCGCATTGCGAAGCGCCGGGTGGGTTCCGTCCAGACGCAACGCCCTGAAAAGCCTGCGGGAGATCGGGGGCGGCGATAGGGACTCTGGCTCACACGTTTCACTCGCCGCGACCAATGCGGCCAAGTCGTGGCCCGGACGATCCCGTCTTGTCCAGCGCTCGACGCGCCGCGCCGCGGGCTGTGCGCGCTTAAGGGGCTCAGCCCCGGTGCGGATGGCCGCTCGTGGCGCGTGCGGCGAGGGCCAGGGGGGCGCCGCCGTCATAGTGATCCATCAGGTGGCGCAGCGCCGGATCGGCGCCGCGCAGGTCCTTGGCCTTGTGCAGGGGGTCAGCCGCCAGGGTGGCGGAGGCCTGCGCCGCCACCGGGATCTCCGCGTCCGCGATGGGCCTTCGCAGGGCCGGGGTCAGGAACCCGGCCGCGCGCCAGGCGACGGCGGCGGAGAAGGCGGCGCTGAGACCCGCTGTGCGGGCGGCCTGCACCTGTGCGGCCGCCGCGCCCGCCGCGGAAGGATCAAGGGCCAGATCCTCAGGCGCGCGGGGGCTCGCCGCCAAGGCCGGCCCGGCGATCACGACCGCCAGCCCAAGGCCCGTTCCCAGGCGTCGCAAGACTCCGCGCCAAATGGCCATGCGCGATCGCTCCCTCGAAATGTCTGGGGTTCGTCTGACGCGAACTCCCGTGAGGGAAGTCTGATCATGGGCCGGGCCGCGCTGCAAGTCGCAGCGTGTTGGCAGGCTCTCGCGCGCCGCCCGCTCGCCCTTGACGCGGCCCCCAGTGGCGACTAGTAACCGCGCCTCTTGATGAGAACCGGCTGTGCTTCACCTTGAGAAGGGACGGAGCAGACGCGGTTCGCAAAACGAATCGGAGCTCTGGCGGTGGAAACCCGCCGATCCCTCGCGATTTGGGCCCTCGCGGCTTTCCGCGCGGGCCATTCGTTTTTGCGGACTCTCGCGTTCGGCCGCCCCTCCAAAAGGGGGCAGCGAGTTGGTCTTTGAAAAGTTGGGCGCTTCAGGGCTCGGTCGGCCTGGGCAAAGGTGAAGTCACACGAGATGGATCGGCAAAACATACGCATCCGGCTCAAAGCCTTCGATCACCGGGTTCTCGATCATTCGACCCGGGAGATCGTAAACACGGCCAAGCGCACCGGCGCGACCGTTCGCGGCCCGATTCCGCTGCCCACGCTCATTGAGCGCTTCACCGTCAACCGTTCGCCGCACATCGACAAGAAGTCGCGCGAGCAGTTCGAGATCCGCACGCACAAGCGGGTGCTCGATATCGTCGATCCCACGCCCCAGACCGTGGACGCCCTGATGAAGCTCGACCTCTCCGCCGGGGTCGATGTCGAGATCAAGCTTTAAGGGCCGCCGAACATGCGTACCGGCATCATCGCCAAGAAACTCGGAATGACCCGCTTCTTCGACGAAGCCGGGTCACACGTGCCTGTCACCGTGCTCAGCCTCGACGGCTGTCAGGTGACCGGTCAGCGCACCAAGGCCCGCGACGGCTATGTGGCTCTCCAGCTCGGCGCGGGCTCGCGCAAGCCGAAGAACACCGATCAGGCCCTGCGCGGCCAGTTCGCCAAGGCCCAGGTCGAGCCCAAGCGTTTCGTCACCGAGTTCCGCGTCTCCGAAGACAACCTCATCGATGTCGGCGCCGAGTTCACCGCCGACCACTTCGTGCCGGGCCAGAAGGTCGATATCGCCGGCGTCACGGTGGGTAAGGGTTTCGCTGGCGCCATGAAGCGCTGGAACTTCGGCGGCATGCGCGCCACCCACGGGGTGTCTGTGTCGCACCGGGCGCACGGCTCGACGGGCCAGCGCCAGGATCCTGGCAAGGTGTTCAAGAACAAGAAGATGGCCGGCCATATGGGCCAGGACACGGTCACGACCCTCAACCTGACCATTTACAAGGTCGACGTGGAGCGCGGGCTGATCCTGGTGAAGGGCGCGGTGCCCGGCGCCGAGGGCGGCTATGTGCGCATTCGCGATGCGGTGAAGGCTCCTCTCCCGGCCGAGGCGCCTCATCCGGGCGCCATCAAGGCGCGGGGCGCCGCCGCGCCTGAGGCCGTCGTCGAAGAGAACGCCGCGCCTGAAGTCGCCGTGACCGAGGCCGTTGCGTCTGAAACCCAAGCCGCCGCGCCGAACGACGCCACCGAGGGAGACGCCTGATGAAGCTCAAGGCCATCACTCTGGACGGCGCTCAGGCCAAGACGGTCGAGTTGCGCGACGACATCTTCGGCATTGCCGATATCCGTGACGATATCCTGCAGCGCTGCGTCACCTGGCAGCTCGCCAAGCGCCGCGCCGGGACGCACAAGATCCAGGTGCGCAACGAGGTCTCGCGCACCGGCAAGAAGATGTATAAGCAGAAGGGCACCGGCGGGGCCCGCCACGGTTCGCGGCGGGCGGCTCAGTTCGTCGGCGGCGCCAAGGCGCACGGCCCGGTCGTCCGCAGCCACGCCTTCTCCCTGCCCAAGCAGGTCCGGGCCCTGGCTCTGCGCCATGCCCTCTCGGCCAAGGCCAAGAACGGCCAGCTCATGGTGCTCGAGGCGGCCGCGCTCGACGCCCCCAAGACCGCTTCGCTCAAGGGCAGCCTGGCCAAGCTCGGCCTGACCAATGCCCTGATCATCGCGGGCAGCCAGGTGGAGGCCAATTTCGGCCTCGCCGCGCGCAACATCCCCAATATCGATGTCCTGCCCAATGCGGGGCTCAACGTTTACGACGTGCTGCGTCGTCAGACTCTCGTGCTTACGCGCGAAGCGGTCGAGGCGATCGAGGCGCGCTTCCCGGCGAAAGAGGCCGCCTGACCATGGCCGCGACACCCCGTCATTACGACACCATTCTGGCGCCCCTCATCACCGAGAAGGCGACGCAGCTCTCCGAGCAGAACAAGGTGGTCTTCAAGGTCGCGCTCGACGCTGACAAGGAGACCATCGCCGTGGCCGTTGAAGAGCTGTTCAAGGTCAAGGTGGTGAAGGTCAACACCCTCGTCCAGAAGGGCAAGACCAAGCGCTTCCGCGGCCGTCCGGGCCGGCGGTCGGACATCAAGAAGGCGATCGTGACCCTGCAAGAGGGCCAGTCGATCGACATCACCACGGGGCTCTGAGGTCGATGGCGCTCAAGCAATTCAACCCGACCTCTCCCTCGCGTCGCGGCCTTGTGCTGGTCGACCGTTCGGAGCTGCACAAGGGTCGTCCCGAGAAGAGCCTCGTCGAGGGGCTGACCAAGTCCGGCGGCCGGGGTGGCGGTGGACGTATCTCGACACGCTTCCGCGGCGGCGGCGCCAAGCGCCTGTATCGCGTGGTCGATTTCAAGCGTCGCAAGTGGGGCGTCAGCGCCGTCGTCGAGCGGCTGGAATATGATCCGAACCGCACCGCTTTCATCGCCCTCATCAAGTATGAGGACGGCGAACTGGCCTATATCCTGGCCCCTCAGCGCCTGAAGGTGGGCGACGAGATCGTCGCCGGTGAGAAGGTGGACGTGAAGCCGGGCAACGCCTCGCCGCTGCGCGGACTGCCGATCGGCACGATCATCCACAATGTCGAGCTGAAGCCGCAAAAGGGTGGGCAGATCGCCCGCTCGGCCGGGGCTTACGCGCAACTGGTCGGCCGCGACGCCGGTTACGCCCAGATCCGCCTGAACTCGGGCGAACTGCGTATGGTGCCGGACACCTGCATGGCGACGGTCGGCGCGGTGTCCAACCCCGATCACATGAACGAGGTGCTCGGCAAGGCTGGCCGCGTGCGTCACAAGGGCCGTCGTCCGCACGTCCGCGGCGTGGCCATGAACCCGATCGATCACCCGCACGGCGGGGGCGAGGGGCGCACCTCCGGCGGTCGTCACCCGGTGACGCCGTGGGGCAAGCCCACCAAGGGACGCAAGACCCGCGTCAACAAGACCACGGACAAGTTCATCATCCGCTCTCGCCACGTGAAGAAGGCCCGCTAAGTCCATGACCCGTTCCGTCTGGAAAGGCCCGTTCGTCGACGGCTACCTCCTGAAGAAGGCGGACGCCGTCCAGGCGTCTGGCCGCAAGGAGGTCATCAAGACCTGGTCGCGCCGTTCGACCATCATGCCGCAGTTCGTCGGCCTGACCTTTGGCGTTCACAACGGCCAGAAGCACGTCCCGGTCCTCGTCAGCGAGGACATGGTGGGCATGAAGTTCGGCGAGTTCGCGCCCACCCGGTATTTCCCGGGTCACGCCGCGGACAAGAAGGCCAAGAGGAAGTAGCCATGGGCAAGCCGGTCAATCCGCGCCGCGTGGGCCAGAGCGAGGCCATGAGCAAGGTGCGCAGCCTGCGCACCAGTGCGCGCAAGCTCAATCTCGTCGCCCAGTCGATCCGCGGGCTCAAGGTCCAGCGGGCCCTGAACGAATTGGAGTTCAGCCCCAAGCGCATCGCCAGCGATGTGCGCAAGGCGCTCTATGCGGCCATCTCCAACGCGGAGAACAATCACGGTCTGGACATCGACAATCTGGTCGTCGCCCAGGCCTATGTCGGCCGCAACCTGGTCATGAAGCGCTTCTCGGCGCGGGCGCGCGGCCGCGCCTCGCGGATTGAGAAGCCGTTCTCGGAGATCACGATCGTGGTGCGTGAAATGGGCGAGGCGGTCTGATGGGTCAGAAGGTCAATCCGATCGGCCTGCGCCTGGGCATCAACCGCACCTGGGACAGCCGCTGGTTCGCGAGCGGCGACGATTATTCGCGCCTGCTGCACGACGACATCCGTCTGCGCAAGGAGCTGAAGAAGCGCCTGGCCCAGGCCGGCGTCTCGCGCATCATCATCGAGCGCCCGCACAAGAAGTGCCGGGTGACGATCTATTCGGCCCGCCCCGGCGTCATCATTGGCAAGAAGGGCGCGGACATCGAGAAGCTGCGCTCGGACCTCGCCGCCATGACCGAGGGCGAGGTGCACCTGAACATCGTCGAGGTGCGCAAGCCCGAGACGGACGCCCAGCTGGTGGCCGAGAACATCGCCCAGCAGCTTGAGCGCCGCATCGCCTTCCGCCGGGCCATGAAGCGGGCCATGCAGTCGGCCATGCGCCTGGGCGCCAAGGGCGTGCGGGTTGAGGTGGCGGGTCGTCTGGGCGGGGCGGAGATCGCCCGCGCGGAAAGCTATCATGAGGGACGTGTGCCGCGGCACACCCTGCGCGCCGATATCGACTTTGGCTTCGCCGAGGCGCGCACGACCTACGGCATCATCGGCGTCAAGACCTGGATCTTCAAAGGCGAGGTTCTGGAGCACGACCCGATGGCGCTCGACAAGCGGCTGGCCAGCGAGTCCGGCCCGGCCGGCGACGGCCCCGGCCGTGAGGGTCCGGGCCGCAGCGACCGCGGCCCCCGCCGTGACCGCCGTGAAGCCACGGCCGCCTGACGCCTTAGGATCTGGTCATGCTTTCCCCGAAGAAAACCAAGCACCGTAAGCAGTTCAAGGGCCGCATTCATGGCGTGTCCAAGGGCGGCTTTTCCCTGAACTTTGGTTCGCACGGCCTCAAGTCGCTGCAGCCCGAGCGGGTGACCGCGCGTCAGATCGAGGCCGCCCGGCGGGCCATCACGCGTCAGATGAAGCGCCAGGGCCGGGTCTGGATCCGGATTTTCCCGGACCTTCCGGTGACCGACAAGCCCGCCGAAGTCCGCATGGGCAAGGGCAAGGGCGCGGTGGAATACTGGGCCGCGCGCGTGGCGCCGGGCCGGATCATGTTCGAGGTGGACGGTGTCCCCGATGACGTGGCGCGTGAGGCGCTGCGCCTGGGCGCGGCCAAGTTGCCCGTGAAGACCCGTATCGTCACCCGCCTCGGCGAAGCGGTGGAGGCCGCCTGATGACCATTGAGGACATCCGTCGCATGACCGCTGACCAGCTCGGCGACGAACTGCTCTCGCTCAAGAAGGAGCAGTTCAACCTGCGCTTTCAGGGCGCGACAGGGCAGCTGGAGAAGACCCACCGCGTGGCCGAGGTCCGTCGTGACATCGCCCGCATCAAGACGGTGATGCGCGCCAAGCAGGTCAAGGCGAGCTGAGCCGGAACGAGATCGCGAGTAAAGACGATGCCGAAGCGAATCCTTGAAGGCGTGGTGGTCTCCGACAAAGGGGACAAGACGGTGATCGTGCGCGTCGAGCGCACCTTCCTGCACCCGCTGCTGAAGAAGACCGTCCGCCGGTCCAAGCGTTATCACGCACATGATGAGGCCAACGCCTATCATGAGGGGGAAATGGCGCGGATCATCGAGTGCGCCCCGCGCTCCAAGCTCAAGACCTGGGAGGTCCTTCCGAAGGACGCCCAGGCGACCGCTCAAGGAGCCTGACGCGCCATGATCCAGATGCAGACCAATCTCGACGTGGCCGACAATTCCGGCGCCCGGCGGGTGATGTGCGTGAAGGTGCTGGGCGGCGCCAAGCGTCGCTATGCCGGCGTCGGCGACAAGATCGTCGTCTCGGTGAAGGAAGCCATTCCGCGCGGCCGGGTGAAGAAGGGCGACGTCCTGCAGGCCGTGGTCGTGCGCACCTCCGCGCCGATCAAGCGCAAGGACGGCTCGGTGATCCGGTTCGACCGCAACGCCGCGGTGATCGTCAACAAGCAGGCCGAGCCGATCGGCACCCGGATCTTTGGCCCTGTGCCGCGGGAGCTGCGCGCCAAGAGCCACATGAAGATCATTTCCCTCGCCCCTGAGGTGCTGTGATGGCCGCCAAGATCAAGAAGGGCGATCAGGTCATTCTCCTGACCGGCAAGGACAAGGGGCGGACCGGCAAGGTCGAGCGCGTGTTCCCCAAAGAGCAGCGCGTGGTTGTGGCGGGTCTGAACCTCGTTCAGCGCCACACCCGTCCGAGCCAGAGCGATCCGCAGGGCGGCAAGAAGACCCTGTCCGCCGCCATTCATCTGTCCAACGTCGCCATCGTCGACGCCAACGGCAAGCCGACCCGCGTCGGGTTCCGGATCGACGGCGACAAGAAGGTTCGTGTGGCCAAGACCACCGGAGACGTCATCGATGGCTAAGACCGAAACCGCCTACAAGCCCCGGATGAAGTCTGAGTATCTCGACCGCATCCGGCCCGCCCTGAAGGCCGAGTTCAACTATAGCAACGAGATGCAGATCCCGCGCCTCGACAAGATCGTGGTGAACATGGGCATCGGCGAGGCTGTGGGCGACTCCAAGAAGAGCGCGGCGGCGATGAAGGACCTGGCCGCCATCACCGGCCAGAAGCCCGTGCCGACCAAGGCGCGCAAGTCGATCGCCGGCTTCAAGGTCCGCGAGGGCATGGTGATCGGCGCGAAGGTCACCCTTCGCAAGGATCGCATGTACGAGTTCCTCGACCGTCTGGTCACCGTGGCCCTGCCGCGGGTGAAGGATTTCCGGGGCCTCAAGCCCACCAGCTTCGACGGCCGGGGCAACTACGCCATGGGCCTGCGCGAGCACCTGGTTTTCCAGGAAATCAATTACGACGAGATCGACCAGATCTGGGGCATGGACATTATCGTCTGCACCACGGCGAAGACCGATGACGAGGCGCGCGCGCTTCTTCGCGGCTTCCAGTTCCCGTTCTCCGCCTAAGGCCGCGGACGGATATCGGAGAGAACCATGGCCAAGAAAAGCGCCGTGAACCGCAACGCTCGAGTTCGCCAGCTGGTGGCGAAGTACGCCGCAAAGCGCGCCGCGCTGAAGGCGACGGCCGAGAACGACGCGCTGTCCCTTGAGGAGCGTTTCCAGGCTCGCCTGACGCTCGCCAAGCTGCCGCGCAACTCCGCGCCGAGCCGCATTCGCAACCGCTGCGAGGTGACGGGGCGTCCGCGCGCCTTCTATCGCAAGCTGAAGATGAGCCGGATCGCCCTGCGCGAACTCGGTTCAGCCGGGCAGATCCCCGGTCTCGTCAAGTCGAGCTGGTAGGGGAGGGACAGATGGTCAACGACCCCTTGGGCGATATGATCGCCCGCATCCGTAACGCGGCGCAGCGTCGCCGGGGCAAGGTCCGCACGCCGGCCTCGCGCATGCGCGAACGGGTTCTCGATGTGCTGCTGTCCGAAGGCTACATCCGGGGCTACGCCCTGGTTCAGGAGCCGGGCGCCTTTCCGCAGTTCGAAGTCGAGCTGAAGTACTTTGACGGCCAGCCGGTGATCGCGGAGATCAGTCGGGTCTCCAAGCCGGGCCGCCGGGTCTACGCCTCGATCGCCGATCTGAAGCCGGTCAAGAACGGCCTCGGCATCTCGATCCTGTCCACGCCAAAGGGCGTGATGTCCGACTCCGCCGCCCGCACGGCCAATGTCGGCGGCGAAGTCCTCTGTCAGGTGTACTGAGATGTCCCGCATCGGCAAGAAACCCGTGGTCATTCCGTCCGGCGTCACCGTCACGGTGGATGGCCAGACGGTCAGTGTGAAGGGCCCCAAGGGCCAGCTTTCCTGGACGGTCAGCGACGAGATCGCCATCGCCCAGGACGCCGGATCCCTCAGCCTTTCGCCGCGTTCGGACACGACCCGCGCCCGGGCCATGTGGGGCCTCTCGCGCACGCTCGTGAACAATATGGTGGTCGGCGTGACCGATGGCTTCGAGGAAACCCTCGAACTCGTCGGCGTCGGCTATCGGGCGGCGATGAAGGGCAAGGCTCTGAATATGCAGCTCGGCTACTCGCACGAGATCGATTTCGATCCGCCCGCCGGAATCACCTTTGCGGTTCCCCGTCCGGTCGAGATCAAGATCGCCGGCGTCGACAAGCAACTGGTGGGTGAGATCGCCGCGCGGATTCGCAAGCTGCGTCCGCCTGAGCCCTACAAGGGCAAGGGCGTGCGGTACGCCAGCGAGGTCGTGCGTCGCAAGGAAGGCAAGAAGAAGTAAGCCATGGCCCTCTCTCCTCACGACTCAGCCAAGAAGCGCGCCGAGCGCGTCCGCCGCCGCCTCAAGGCGGTGTCGGGCGGCCGTCCGCGCCTGTCGGTGTTCCGCTCGTCCAAGAACATCTACGCCCAGATCATTGATGACACGCGCGGCGTGACCCTGGCCGCCGCCTCCTCGCTGGAGGCGGACATCGCCAAGGGTTCGGATCGTGAGGCGGCGGCCAAGGTCGGCGCCCTCGTGGCTCAGCGTGCGCTCGACAAGGGGTGCAAGGACGTCGTCTTTGATCGCGGCGGATACATCTATCACGGCCGGGTCAAGGCCCTGGCCGAGGCGGCTCGTGAAGCCGGCCTCAACTTCTAAGGAAGGTTAGGAACAACCATGGCCCGTGGCGAACAACAGCGCGGCGGCGAGCGTCGGGATCGGCGGGATCGCGCCAAACCCGAAGAGCGCGTCGAGAGCGACGTCGTCGAAAAGCTGGTGCACATCAACCGCGTCGCGGCGACCGTGAAGGGGGGCCGGCGCTTCTCGTTCGCCGCCCTCATGGTGGTCGGCGATCAGAAGGGTCGCGTGGGCTATGGCCACGGCAAGGCGCGCGAAGTGCCCGAGGCGATCCGCAAGGCCACCGAGGAAGCCAAGAAGTCGATGATCCGCGTCGCGCTGCGCGAATCCCGCACCCTGCACCACGACGGCGAAGGCCGCTGGGGCGCCGGCAAGATCATGATGCGCGCCGCGCCTCCCGGCACCGGCGTCATCGCGGGCGGCCCGATGCGCGCCGTGCTCGAGACCCTGGGCGTTCAGGACGTGGTCGCCAAGTCGGTGGGTTCGTCCAACCCCTACAACATGGTGCGCGCCACCTTCGAAGCGCTGAAGAAGCAGTCGTCGCCCCGCCAGGTGGCCGCCAAGCGCGGCAAGAAGGTGAGCGACATTGTCGAGCGCCGTACCGACTCGGCCATGGCCGAGGCCGACGCCTGACCCGAACGAGGCTCCTCATGTCGAAAGTCACTGTCCGTCAGGTCGCCAGCCCGATCCGCCGCAAGTCGGATCAGCGCGCGACCCTCGTGGGTCTGGGTCTCAACCGGATCGGCCGCACCGCCGTTCTCGAGGACACCCCGTCCGTGCGCGGTATGATCGCCAAGGTCGCCCACCTCATCGAGGTGGTGTCGTAGGCCCTGCGCCGCGCCAAAAGTCTTCCAGCCGAGTCGGACCTTGTCCGGCGCCTGACCATCCGATCCGGAGAGGCGAATCATGAAACTCAACGAACTGTCCCCCCGCGCGGGCTCGACCAAGGGGCGTATGCGCATCGGCCGGGGCCCTGGGTCCGGCAAGGGCAAGACCGGCGGCCGCGGCGTGAAAGGCCAGAAGGCGCGCAGCGGCGTGGCCATCGCCGGGTTTGAAGGCGGCCAGATGCCGCTGCACATGCGCATGCCCAAGCGCGGGTTCCGGCATGCGCCCAACGCCGACCTGGCCGAAGTCAATTTCTGGCGCCTGGAGCAGGCCATCGCCGCGGGCAAGCTCGACGCCTCCGCGCCGATCGACGCCGCCGCCCTGGTGACCGCCGGGGTCATCCGCCGCGCCAAGGACGGCGTGAAGCTGTTGGCCAAGGGTGAGCTGAAGAGCAAGCTTGAGATCACCGTCTACGCCGCCTCGCAGTCGGCCGTCGCCGCTGTCGAGGCTGCGGGGGGCAAGGTCGTTCAGACCCGTCCCGCGCCGGCTGAGGCCGCGGACGCGTCGCAAGCCTGAGCGCGCCGCGCCTTGGGCGCGGGCAGGGCGGGCTTGCCCTCTCGCGCCGACCCGGCCAACCTCCTACATGACGATCTTGTCCGTCATAGACGCCGCGAAAGGGTGAGATAGAGCATGGCCTCGGCCGCCGAACAGCTCGCCGCGAACATGAACTTCTCCGCCTTTCAGAAGGCGACGGAGCTTCAGAAGCGCATCGTTTTCACCCTTGTGGCGATGCTGATCTTCCGCCTGGGCACCTATATCCCCATTCCAGGCATCAATATCGCCGCCTTCACCCAGGCCTTCGAAGGACAGTCGAAGGGCATTCTGGGCATGTTCAACATGTTCTCCGGCGGCGCCGTGCAGCGCATGGCGATCTTCTCGCTGAACGTGATGCCCTACATCTCCGCTTCGATCATCGTGCAGCTGCTCGGCTCGGCCTATCCGCCTTGGGAGAAGCTGCGCAAGGAAGGGGGCGAGGCGGGGCGCAAGCAGCTCAACCAGTATACCCGCTATCTGACCGTGGTCCTGGCGCTGTTCCAGTCGTTCGGCATCGCGGTGGGGCTCTCCAACGCCCAGCACGTGGTCGACGACCCCGGCATCTTCTTCATCATTTCGACCATGATCACGCTCACCGGCGGCACGATCTTCCTGATGTGGCTGGGCGAGCAGGTCACCAGCCGGGGCATCGGCAACGGTTCGTCCCTGATCATCTTCGCCGGCATCGTCGCGCGCCTGCCCGCGGCCCTCTGGGACATGCTTCAGGAGGCGCGGCTCGATCCGTCCAAGACGACCGCGATCTTCGGTTACGCCATCCTGGCCATGGCGGTGATCCTTTGCATCGTCTTCATGGAGCGTTCGCAACGGCGGCTCCTGGTGGTCTATCCCAAGCGTCAGGTGGGCAACCGGATGACCGGAGGCGAGAACTCCTTCCTGCCGCTCAAGATCAATGTCGCGGGCGTGATTCCGCCGATCTTCGCGTCCTCGCTGCTCCTTCTGCCGGCCACCGCCATGGGCTTCCTGGCTACGGCCAAGTTGCCCGCCTGGGCCCAGTGGCTGCCTCTGGTGGTGGGCCAGCTGACCCACGGCAAACCCGCGTTCATGGTGCTCTACGGGGCTGGGATCCTGTTCTTCTGCTTCTTCTACACCTCGGTGGTGTTCAACCCCGAGGACACGGCGGAGAACCTGCGCAAGTATGGCGGCAATCTGCCCGGGATCCGACCGGGACGGCGCACGGCGGAATATATCGACTATGTCCTGACCCGGCTGACCGTGATCGGTGCGATCTATATCTGCGTGGTCTGCCTCGTGCCTGAGTTTCTGGCGGGGCCCAGCGGGTCCTACATGTTCGGGGGGACCTCGATCCTGATCGTGGTCTCGGTGATGATGGACATCGTGGCGCAGATCCAGGCGCAACTCCTGGCGCACCAATATGAAGGCCTGATCCGAAAGTCGCGCCTGCGCGGCGCCCGTCGCTGAAGCCTCCGGCGCAATCTTCGATTTCGCAAGACATCTGGACGTCGCGGCGCGTTGCGTCACCATGTCGGACACGCGTTGGGGGGAGAGCTGAGCTTGAATCTGATTCTGTTCGGACCGCCGGCGGCGGGCAAGGGCACCCAGGCCCAACGTCTGGTCTCCGGGCGTGGCATGGTGCAGCTCTCCACCGGCGACATGCTTCGGGCGGCGATCGCCAGCGGCTCGGATCTCGGCCGTAAGGTCGAAGGGATCATGCAGAGCGGCGGCCTGGTCTCAGACGAGATCGTCATCGCCCTGATCCAGGAGCGCCTGCCGGGCCTTGAGGGGACGGGCGGGGCGATCTTCGATGGCTTTCCCCGGACGCTGGCCCAAGCCGAGGCGCTGGACGCCATGCTCGCCTCCGCCGGGCAGAAGATCGATGTCGTGATCCGTCTGGTCGTGGACGATGCAGCGCTGACCCAGCGGGTCGAGGGCCGATTCCGCGAGTTGGGCCGCCCCGACGACAACCCCGAGTCCTTCTCCCGGCGGCTGGACGCCTACAACCGCGATACCGCGCCCCTGATCCCCTACTATCAGGCCCAGGGGAAGCTGGTGGAGGTGGATGGAATGGCCGACATCGACGCGGTCTCCGGGCTGATTGCCGGGGCCCTTTCGCGGGACCTCTGACGCGCCCGTTCAACCCGCCCGGGGTGCGGGAAAAAATCCGTTCGCGGCATTGACCTTATGGTCGCGAAGCTTATAAACGCGCCTTCCGCGATTAAGGCGTGAATGACGTCCGGCTCGAATGGCCCGAAGGACGCGTTCACGCATTGTCGTGTCTGGAAGCCCGCCCAAGGAGAGACGAGAGCTTGGCCCGTATCGCAGGCGTCAATATTCCGACGAACAAGCGTGTCGTCATCGCCCTCCAATATATCCACGGCATCGGCCCGGCGAAGGCGCGGGAGATCGTGGGTCGCGTGGGCGTTCCCGACGACCGTCGCGTGAATCAGCTCACCGATCAGGAGGTGATCCAGATTCGAGAGGTCATCGACCGCGACTATGTCGTGGAGGGGGACCTGCGTCGCGAGACCTCGGTCAATATCAAGCGGCTGATGGACCTGGCCTGCTATCGCGGCCTGCGTCACCGCAAGGGGCTGCCGGTTCGCGGTCAGAGAACTCACACGAACGCCCGCACCCGCAAGGGTCCGGCGAAGCCGATCGCCGGCAAGAAGAAGTAAGAGAGGCGTCGCATGGCCAGGGAGCCGGCCCGCGTTAAGAAACGCGAGCGTAAGAACATCACTTCGGGCGTGGCGCACGTGAACGCCTCGTTCAACAACACGATGATCACCATCACCGACGCCCAGGGGAACGCGATCTCCTGGTCCAGCGCCGGGGCGATGGGCTTCAAGGGGTCGCGCAAATCGACCCCGTTCGCCGCCCAGATGGCGGCCGAGGATGCGGGTCGTAAGGCGCAAGAGCACGGGGTCCGCACCCTTGAAGTGAACGTGTCCGGCCCGGGTTCGGGACGGGAATCGGCGCTTCGGGCCCTCCAGGCCGTGGGCATGACGATCACGACCATTCGCGACGTGACGCCCATGCCTCACAATGGCTGCCGCCCGCCCAAGCGTCGCCGCGTCTGATCTTCAAGTCACCGTCTTGAAGGCTCGCCAGCCTCGTCCCTGGCGATCCGCCCTGAGGCGTCTCTTCGAGCCCGCGACGAGGGAATCGATCCGTGATTGAACGCAACTGGAACGAACTGATCCGTCCCGAAAAGCCGCTCATCGAAGCGGGCGGGGACAGCGCGCGCCGTGCGCGCATCATCGCCGAGCCCCTCGAGCGGGGCTTTGGCGTCACGCTGGGCAACGCCCTGCGCCGCGTGCTGCTGTCCTCGCTGCAGGGCGCGGCCGTCACCGCGGTGCAGATCGATGGCGTGGTGCACGAATTCTCCTCCCTGGAGGGGGTGCGTGAGGATGTGGTGGACATCGTCCTCAACATCAAACAGCTCGCCCTGCGCATGCACGCCGAGGGTCCTAAGCGCATGACCCTGCGCGCCACCGGCCCCGGTCCGGTGACCGCCGGTCAGATCGAGGCGCCGTCGGACATCGAGATCCTCAATCCCAAGCACGTGCTGCTGACGCTGGACGAAGGCGCCTCGGTGCGCATTGAGTTCACCGTCCAGACGGGCAAGGGGTATGTGCCGTCCGAGCGGAATCGGCCTGAGGATGCGCCGATTGGCCTGATCGCGGTCGATGCGCTCTACAGCCCGGTCAAGCGCGTGGCCTATCGCGTCGAGCCGACCCGCCAGGGCCAGAGCCTCGACTATGACAAGCTGATCATGGAGGTCGAGACCAACGGCGCGGTCTCTCCGGTGGACGCGGTGGCCTATGCCGCGCGCATCCTGCAGGACCAGCTCCAGGTGTTCATCACCTTCGAAGAGCCCAAGAAGAAGCTGGAAGGCGAGGCCAAGCCTGACCTGCCCTTCAACCCGGCGCTCCTGAAGAAGGTCGACGAGCTCGAGCTCTCCGTGCGCTCGGCCAACTGCCTGAAGAACGACAACATCGTCTATATCGGCGACCTGATCCAGAAGACCGAGGCGGAGATGCTCCGCACGCCGAACTTCGGGCGCAAGTCGCTCAACGAGATCAAGGAGGTCCTGACCAATATGGGCCTGCATCTCGGCATGGACGTGCCCAACTGGCCGCCCGAGAACATCGAGGAACTGGCCAAGAAGTTCGAAGACCAGATTTAGGGCGCCGCCCGACCAGACGGGAGCCGTCTGGTTGCTGGGTGAACGCCTCACGACGTGAATTTGGAGCGGGAAGGTCGCCTTCGGGGGGCCGGATCCGTTTCCGGCCCGCTCCAGGGTCGCCGAACGGCTATTCCTGGAGTATATGACGCGACCTTTCGACCTGGCCCGCGTGGGACAGGGGCGGGACTGTGGAGAGACCAACATGCGCCATGGCTATGCGCACCGCAAACTCGGCCGCACGTCGGCCCACCGCACCGCCATGTTCGCCAACATGTCGGCGAGCCTGATCAAGCACGAGCAGATCGTCACCACCCTGCCCAAGGCCAAGGAGCTTCGCCCCTTCGTCGAAAAGCTGGTGACCCTGGCCAAGCGCGGCGATCTGCATGCGCGCCGCATCGCCATTTCCCGCGTCCGTGACGTGGATCAGGTGGGCAAGCTCTTCGCCACCCTGGGTCCGCGCTATCAGGGCCGCAATGGCGGCTATATCCGCGTGCTGAAGGCGGGCTTCCGCCACGGCGACAACGCCGCCATGGCGGTGATCGAATTCGTCGATCGTGACGTCAGCGCCAAGGGCAAGGACTCTGGCCCGGTTCAGGCGGCGACGGCCGAATAGGGCCGCCTCACCTTTGATGGTTTCGCTGCGGCGCGCCGGATCCCGGCGCGCCGTTCGCATATCCGCCGGGCCTCAGCGGTCGTGCGTGACCAGCCAGTCGGTCCAGCGCCGATAGACGTCGAGGGTGCGCACGATGTCGTGCGGAAAGTGGGTGTCGGCGGGATAGGCCACGAATTTCACCGCGACTCCGTGGTCGCGCAGGGCGTGATACCATTCATAGGCATTCACCAAGGGCACGTTGGGGTCGCCCACATCCCCCATGAGCAGCGTCGGGGCGGTGACATGGGCCGCTGAGGCGATGGGCGACTGGTCGCGCCACAGGTTCCGCTTTCCCGAGGGCCGCCAGGGCGTGTCGCCGAACATGTAGACGTCGCCCTCCTGATAGAAGGCGATCGTGTAGTCGAGCATCCAGTCGGTAAGGGGCGCGCCCGCCACGGCGGCTCTCCACCCCCCGTAATGGCCGGTGAGCCAGGTGGTCATGTAGCCGCCATAAGACCAGCCGCTGACCACGATCCGCGCCGGGTCCACCACGCCCAGGGATTCGACCTTGGCCAGCCCCGCCATGACGTCCGCGCCCGGGCCGGGGCCTGTGTCCCGAAAGATGGCGTGCTGGTAGGCGTCGCCGAGATTGGTGCTGCCTCGATAATTGGGCTCGAAGACGAGGAAGCCCTTGGACGCCAGCAAGGCGGGCAGGGGATCAAATGCGGTGGTCGATCCCGCCGCTGGGCCGCCATGGATGACCAGGGCCAGCGGGTAATGCGCGCCGATCTTGTCGTCGGCGGGATAGGTCAGCACGCCATCCTCGGCGAAGCCGCCGGGGCCTCTCCAGTCCACCCCCTCGCGCCGGCCGAGCGCGATCTGGTCGATGAAATCGTTGAGATGGGTCATGCGGCGCGGCGCGGCGCCGGGACGGTCGAGGACGTACAGCTCCGCGGGGTGGGTCGGGGTGACTCCGACAAAGGCCACAGCCCCGTTGCGGGCCACGCTGAAGGTTCTGGGCTGAACCTCGCCGAGGTCCAGCCGCTGGGCGTCGCCCGAGACCGGCTGTACCCAGAAATAGGACCTTGTCCCATCCTCTCCGTGCAACAGCAGAGTGCGGCCGTCGGGCAGCCAGGCGAAGGCGTTGACATGGCGCGCCAGGGCGGCGGTCGCGTCCTTGCTCTTGCCCCCGCTCAGCACATAGACCGCGTCGCCATTGTTCTGATCGCCGCCGCGTGGCCTCAGATAGGCCGCCAGACTCCCGCTCGGCGCGAATTTCAGCTCCCGTGATCCGCGGTCCGGCGCCAGGTTTCGGGCCTCGCCGCCCGAGGTGGGGACGCTGACGACGGTGGAGCGGAAGGCTGGGCCAAACCAGGGGCCAGGAAAGCGGGTCACCGCGATCGTCGCGCCGTCCGGCGCGTAGGTTGGCGCCGCCCCATCGCCCTGGTCGGTATCCAGGCTGGTCGGGCCATGGGTCAGCTCTCTGGCCTCACCCCCGGCCGCGGGGACCACCCAGAGCTGAGACGAAGTCTCGGGCTTGCGCACCAGGAAGTTGTTGTCGGTGACCTCGAAGGCGTCGTCGTGCGGATCCTCCAGCTTCGGGTCTGGCTCGGCTGCGATATAGGCGATCGAAGCGCCGTCGGGGCTCCAGGCGAAGGCGGACACCGCCTTGGCGGCCGCTGTGATGCGCTGAGGGTCGCCGCCGTCCATGGGCGCCACAAAGATTTGCGCCTTCCCGAAGGGCTTGGCCCCGTCTGGGCTGGAATTGCCGGGGCTGGAATTCGCGGCGCCGGATTTGGGCTCGGGCGGCGCCTCGGCCTCGGCGATGAAGGCGAGGCGGCGGCCATCGGGCGACCAGCGTGGGGAGGCGAGGCCGCTTCGGTCTTGGGTGAAGACGCGCACCGCGCCGCTTTTCGTGTCGAGGATGTCGATCTCCGCATCCGGCTTGTCGGTCTTGACGTTCGGCCGCGCGACGATCACCGCCACATAGCGGCCATCTGGAGAGATCTGCGGGTCCTGCAGGGCGACAATGCGCGCCACGTCATCCAGTTGGAATCCCCGCTGCGCCGCCACGGCGTGGCTCGGCGCCCCGGCAAGGCCTGACGCCAGCGCAAGCGCGCTGGTCGCGCCGCACAAGGTGATGGTTCTGCGCGACGTCTGCATCAATTGCCCTAACTGGATCTGTCCGGATCGCGGCCCGTCCCGCGCAGGTGAAGCTGGCATGGTCCGCGCGTCGACGGAATACCCCCCCCTGACCCCTGACCCCGACCCCCGGGCGGGCGATCGTTCCGTTCAGCTCGCCCCCGGTCGCAGGCCTCGCGCGGGGGCGGGACTTGCTGATCCGCCCGAAAGCCCGCATGTCGGGTAAGGCGGGCGGAGGGGACCATGACAGCCATCGAGAGCGATCAGGGCGGGCGAGGCGGGCGCCGCCGCGCGGCGTTCGGTTTCATCTTCGCCGCGGCGCTGATCAATTCGATCTCGTTCGGAATCGTCATTCCGATCCTGCCCAACCTGATCAAGGCCATGAGCGGGGGCGATACGGCCGCGGCCTCGACGTGGAACGCCCTGTTCGCCTCGGTCTGGGGGCTCATGCAATTCGTCTGCGGCCCGGTGCTGGGCGCGCTCTCCGACCGCTATGGCCGCCGCCCGGTTCTCTTGATCTCCATCTTCGGCCTGTTCGGCGATTTCCTGTTCATGGCCTTCGCTCCGACCCTGGGTTGGCTGTTCCTGGGCCGGGTGCTCAATGGGATCACCGCGTCGAGCTTCTCCACGGCCAACGCCTATGTCGCCGACATCGCCCCGCCCCAGGGGCGCGCGCGGCTGTTTGGCCTCCTGGGCTCGGCCTTTGGCGTCGGCTTCATTATCGGCCCGACCCTGGGGGGGCTTCTGGGTGAGCACAATCTGCGCCTGCCGTTCCTGGCCGGGGCGGGGCTGTGCCTGATCAACGGGCTCTACGGTCTCCTCGTCCTGCCCGAATCCCTGCCGCCGGAGCGGCGCCCGATCCGCATCGCCTGGGCGAGGGCCAATCCGCTGGGGGCGCTCGACTTCCTGCGAAGGGCCAGGGGCCTGCGGGGTCTCGCCTCAGTCAGTCTCTTCCAGCAGCTCGGTTTCAACGTCCTGCCGACCATTTTCGTGCTCTACACGGGCTATCGCTATGGCTGGACGCCTCGGACGCTGGGCTTCGTGTTCATGGCCACGGGGGCCAGCCAGATTTTCGTCCAGGCGGTGCTGGTGGGTCCTGTGGTGGCGCGCATCGGCGAGCGCGGCGCGGTGCTGCTCGGCGCGGCCATGGGCTCGCTCGCCTTCGCCATCTACGCGTTTGCGCCCAACGGTCTCATCTATCTGATCGGCATTCCCATCTATGCGATGTCCGGCTTTCTGCAACCCGGCCTCCTGGGCCTGATGAGCGCGCGCATCGACGCCACCCACCAGGGGCGCCTGCAAGGCGCCTTGCAGAGCCTTCAGGGCATCGCCTCCAGCCTCGCGCCTTCCTTTTTCGGCCTGACCTTCGCCTGGGCCGTGCGCCATGACCGAACCGTGCACCTGCCGGGCCTGCCGATCCTCGCCTCCTCGGCGCTGTTCGCCCTGGCCTTTTGCGTCAGTCTCGTGGTCGCGCGCCCCTCCTCAGGCATGGTGGAGGTGAGCTAAGAAAGGCCGTGGGGCCGGGGGGCTCGTCATCGCGTCGGCGGGGCGCCGCGCGTCAGCAGGGATGAGCGGGCCATGAGACGACAGATGTTGTGCGGGGCGAGCCTGGCGGGGCTGCTCCTGACCGCCATGGCAGGTTCGGCCCTCGCCCAGGCGACGGCTGTGCCTTCCAGTCGACCGCAGATGGCGCTCAGCTTTGCGCCGCTGGTCCGCGCCGACGCGCCGGCGGTGGTCAATGTCTATTCCAAGCGCATGGTGCGAACCCAGCTTGACCCCTTCTGGTCGCTGTTCACCGGCGGCGGTCTGGCGCGCTCACGCATCGAGCAGTCCCTTGGATCGGGCTCCATCGTCCGCGCCGACGGCGTGATCCTGACCAATCACCACAATATCGAAGGGGCGCAGGAGATCCGCGTCGTGACCGCCGACCGTCGGGAATGGCCGGCGAAGGTGCTTCTCGATGATCCGCGCGCCGACCTGGCCGTCCTCAAGATCGATCCCAAGGGCGAAGCCCTTCCGACCATCCCCATCGACGCCAAGGGCCATCCCCAGGTGGGCGATCTGGTTCTCGCCATCGGCGATCCGTTCGGGGTTGGCCAGACCGTGACCAACGGCATCGTTTCGGCCCTGGCTCGCTCGGACGTGGGGATCAACGACTACGCCTTCTTCATCCAGACCGATGCGGCCATCAATCCGGGCAATTCCGGCGGTCCGCTGGTGGACATGAAGGGCGATCTGATCGGCGTGAATACCGCCATCCTGTCGAGCTCGGGCGCCTCGGCGGGGGTCGGCTTCGCGATTCCGGCCGCCATGGCGCAGCAGGTGCTCGACGCCGCCCTGGCGGGCGAAACCCAGGTGGTGCGGCCCTGGCTGGGGGCGCGGACCCAGAGCCTGACGGCCGAGATGGCCCAGAGCTTTGGCATGGCCGCGGCCACCGGCGCGGTGGTCTCCGAGGTCTGGCCGGGCGGCCCGGCGGCTGAGGCCGGCTTGCAGGCGGGCGATGTCATCCTCAGCGTCGACGGCGCCTCGGTGGATGACGCCGGAGCCCTCAACTATCTGATCGCCACACGCACCCCGGGCGACCACGCAAGCCTCAAGATCCGGCGCGGCGCCGCGACCCGCTTTGTCAGCCTGCCCATCGCGCGGCCCAGGGCCGTCCCGCCGCGCGACGCGCGCACGCTGAAGGGCGAGAACCCTCTGGCCGGAGCGACGGTGATCAATCTCTCGCCCTTGACCGCGCAGGAAGAGGGCGTCGATCCCTTGGCCCACGGGGTGATCGTCACCGCGCTCGGCGACGGTTTCGCCCAGCGCATCGGCCTTCGGGTCGGCGACATCATCCGCGCGGTCAATGGAACCCCGGTCGAGACCACAGCGACCCTGGCGGCGATCCTCGCGGGGCGGCCTCAGGGCTGGGCCCTGACCATTCAGCGCGGCGATCAGATGATCACGGCCCGGTTTGGCGGATAGGGGCGCCTAAGCCCTCTGCAGGATCGTGCGGACCTCGTCATAGGGATCGTCGATCACGCGGCTTTCCAGGTCGAATACCAGGGTCGCCCGCCGCTTGGCGTCGTAAGGAGGCCAGGACGGAATCCCTGGCCCATTGGGATCGCCGGTGCGGGCGAAGGCCAGCCACGCGCTCGACATCTGATCGGCCAGGATCTGAGGCGCCTCTCCGCGCCCCACGAAATTGCGCGCCGCTTCGACATTGTCGAACACCAGCGGAATCTCGATGGCGTGGGGCGAGCGCAGACGTCCGCGCGCCACCGGCGTCTCCCAGGTCAGGAGGTACATGAAGACGGGCGCAACCTGGACCGCCTTGCGTTCGGCGAGGGTAATCGAGCCCTTCCACATGCCCCCAGCCGTGGCCGCCGCCGTGGCGAGATGGGTCGGTGAATAGTCGGGGAACGCGCGACGCAGGGCCTCCAGCAGCTCCACCCCCCGACCCGGCGCCGCGGTCTCGGCGTGGCGAAGGGCATCCTCCTCGGTGAAGGCGCCAAAGCGGGGATGAGTGAACATGAACAGGGTCGACTCGTCCTTGTTGGTGCCGATCATCACCGGAATGTCGGCCGCCAGGGGCGAGGCGTCGGGCTCGAACGGGTCGCGCGGCAGGGCTACGCCGTCCACCACCGGGGCGAAGAGGCGCATGACATCGCCGTCGAGGGCGGCGCTGGTGCGCGAGAGGGCATCGGTGGGGACGTCGGCCAGCTCTTCGGGGGTGGACACGCCGAGCGCGGTGAGAAGCGCGCGGGCCACCTGAGCCGCATCCGCCGCCGGTTTGCCCCGCAGGCCCGGGCCGCTCTGGATGATCGCCTTATGGAACAGGCCCTTTGCGGACGGCATGGCCATCAGGAGCGAGACCTTCCAGCCGCCACCGCTCTCGCCGAAGATCGTCACATTGTTCGGATCCCCGCCGAACGCGGCGATATGGTCCCGCACCCATTCCAGGGCCAGGACGAGGTCGAGCATGCCGGCCATGCCCGAGGCGGCGTAGGCGGCGCCGAACGCGTCGGCCAGGTGGAGATAGCCGAATACGTTGAGCCGATGGTTGACGGTGACGGTGACGACATCGCCTTTCCGGGCCAGGGCCCCGCCGTCATACATGGCCGCCCCGCCCGAGCCGTTGGCGAAGCCACCGCCGTGCAGCCAGACCATGACCGGGCGCCGCGCCGCGTCGAGACCTGGGGTCCAGACATTGAGGAACAGGCAGTCTTCGGACGAGGCCGGCTCGTCCGGCGCCGGCGGATCGCCTGGCGAGGTGCGCCGCTCGCCCGGCGCCAGACCGGACTGGATGGCCGGGGCCCCATAGGCGAGGGCCAGGGCCGGTTCGCTCCAGGGCAGGGGGCGAGAGGGCGGACGAAAACGCGCCAGTCCCGTGGGCGGGGCCCCATAGCGCAGTCCCTTGAAGACCTTCAGGCCGGACTCCTCGAGGCCTACGACCGGTCCGTTGCCTGTCGCCACCGTCGCCGTGCGAACCGCCGCCAGATCGTCGGCCATGGAGCGCCTCCTCATCCTGCGCGTCGCTGGGGACGCTTAAGGCGCATCAGACCGCCGCCAACCCGCCCTGGCAAGACGCGGGGCCGCGATTCCGTCGCGAAGGGGGCCGACACGCGTCTTCGATTGCGCTTCGTATCGGATGAGCGGGCGTGGCGAGGCGCGGCCTCGGGATCTGAGGTTCGTTCGCGCGCCTCAATCCGGCGAGACCACATAGCCGATCCGCGGAATGTGCAGATGCAGGCGGCCAAGCTCGGGCGTCTCGCGGGCGATGACGATCCGGTCGGGGGTTGCGGCCACCAGGGTCCCGGCCATGGGGTCGCGACCATAGTCGTCGGCGGCGATGCGCACCGCCGCGCCGGGCTCAAGGCCAAGGGGATCGTGCGCGTCGTGCATCGGGGCCGGTCCCGGTTCGGTCCGCCGCGCCAGGTCCAGGGCCTCCGCGCCAGTGGCCTCGATACGCCGGCCGTGGCCAATCGCGGCGATCTGTTCACGCCAGGGGCCAAGTTGGTTGAACCCTGACAACAAGGCGTCGGCGACCTTGGGAAAGGCGCCGCCCAGCCACCAGATGTTCATGTACGCGGAAATGTCCACGAGCCCCGGTCGCGCGCCGGCGAGGAACGGCGTCCCGCCCTCCTTCAGCGCCTGATCGATCCAGGCGGCGTGGCCGCGCCATTGGGCGCGCATGGGCGTCGAGGCCGCCTTCATCGCCGCGACGTCGAACGGTCGGCCCGACAGCTTTTCGCGGTCGGCGACGAAGGCCGGGTCAATCCGGTCGCCGATCAGACCAAAGACCACGGCCACGGTGACCCCGAACCATAGCCGGTCGGCCCACAGATTGACGGCGAAGGGCGGCCCGATGGCATCCTCTTCGCCCGGCCAGCGGCGGGCGATCTCGGCGAGGGCTGTCTGGCTGTCGATATAGATGTCCGCGCCAATCTGCATGACCGGGGCGCGGCGATAGCCGCCGGTGAGCGGCGTCAGGTCCGGCTTGGGCGCCATGTTGGGCGTGACCACTGAGCGCCAGGCGGCGCCCTTCAGGCCAAGGAAGGCCCGCACCTTCTCCGAGAAGGGCGAGGCGTCATAGTGGTGCAGGACGATCTCGTCCGGGCTGATGGACATGGCGCCGGGTATGACCTGGGGTCGGGCGAAGCCTGGGGGCGGGGCGTCAGGCGCTTTCCAGGGCCCGGGCGCGCTCGGCGACGCTGGCGACGTAGGCCCGCCGGGCGTCGAACTCCTTGGCGATGTCGTTGTCGGCCTCCTGCAGGGCCGCGACGTCGGCGTCGGCATAACCGATGATGCCCATCTCCTCGTAGCCCTTGCGGATGGTCGGGCCCCACAGGCCCACGTCCTTCACGATCGGGACGATGCGGGTGAACAGGCTCGAACGGAACTGATGCATGAAGCCGGAATCGTACATGTGCTCGGCGCACTTGGCCGGGTCGAGGCCCAGCCGCCGCCAGACCTCCACCGCATCGAACCGGTCGCGCATCAGGTAGCAGGCCTCCAGGAGGAAGGCTTCGCGCTCGTCCCGTTCAGCCTGGGTCAGGTGCGGGTAGTAGTCGCGCAGGGCCAGACGGCCGAAGGCGACGTGGCGGCTCTCGTCCTGCATGACATAGGCGTTGACCGCCGCCGCCAGGGGGTTCTGGGCGTGATCGCGGATCTGCTGGAAGGCCGCCAGGGCCAGGCCCTCGATCACCACCTGCATGCCCAGATAGGTCATGTCCCAGCGGCTGTCGCGCAGCACCTGGTCGATCAGCTCCTGCAGGGGCGCGGTCATCGGATAGGCGACGCGAAACTTCTCGAGCAGGCGCTTATAGCTCTCCACGTGCCGCGCCTCGTCGATCACCTGGGTCGAGGCGTAGAACTTGGAGTCCATATCGGGAACCTGGGTAACGATCTTGGCGGCGCAGATCAGGGCGCCTTGCTCGCCCTGCATGAACTGCGAGATCTGCCATCCCTGGAAGTGGCGGCGCACCGTGGCCTTCTCGGCGCGTGACATGGCCTCATACTGCGCCATGCCCGAGATCGGTAGCATCGCCTCGGGCAGCTCCTCGGGATTGTCCTCGTCGAGCTCCTGGCTCCAGTCGATCCGGGTGTCGGCGTTCCACTGCATCTCCACGCCCTTGCGATAGAGACCCATCATGGCCGCGCGGCCGTCGTCATAATCCCAGTTGAACTGGACATCGAAGCCCTGCGGCACGGCATAGGTCGAGCCGTCCGGGTCGATGGTGTAGATGTCGCGAAGACTGGCCATGTTCGCTCCCTTCGGCGGCGCTCCCGACGTGGAGGGCGCTCTTGAAGCGAATTGATACGCCCCTGGAGAGATCTGTCACGCGGCGCCGCACAAGGAGACCGCGGCCTAGGCGCGCGGGATCAGCACCTTCATCTCTTCATAGCCCTTGATGAAGATCGAATAGCTCCGCTTGGGCTCTTCCAGGAGACGAATGGCGGGGAACCGCTTGAGGATCTCCTCCCAGGCGATGGCCAGCTGCAGCTCCGCCAGGCGGTTGCCGACACAGCGGTGGATGCCATAGCCAAAGGACAGATGCTGACGCGGCCGTGGGCGATCGATCTGATAGGCGTCAGGCTCGGCGATAGAGGTCTCGTCGCGGTTGCCCGAGACGTACCACATGACCACCCGGTCGCCCTCTCGGATGCGTTTGCCCCGAAACGCGATATCGCGCGTGGCGCAGCGCGTCATATGCGCCAGAGGCGTCTGCCAGCGGATCGTCTCGGACACCATGGACGGGATTAGGCCAGGGTCGGCCCGCAGCTTCGCCTCCTGGTCGGGAAAGGCGTTGAGGGCGTAGACGCTGCCCGACAGCGTGTTTCGCGTCGTGTCGTTGCCGCCGATGATCAGCAGGGTCACGTTGGCGAAGAATTCCTCCATGGTGCAGCCGCGCGTCTCCGGGCCATGGGCCAGCATGGAGATGAGATCGCCCTTTGGCTCGGCATTGACCCGCTCGTTCCACAGCCGGACGAAATAGGCCTTACAGTCGGCCAGAGCGGCGCGCCGTTCGGCATAGCTGGCCACCGGGCCCACACCCGGCGCGGTGGTCATCGCGTCGGACCAGAAGGTCAGCTTGCGGCGCTCCTCGAAGGGAAAGTCGAACAGGGTCGCCAGGGTCATGGTGGTCAGTTCCTTGGACACCCGGTCAACCCAGTCGAAGGGCTCGCCGATCGGCAGCGAGTCGAGGATCGCCCCGGCGCGCGCGCGGATCTGCGGGGCCATCAGGGCGAGATTGGCCGGGGCCACCACCGGGCTGACCGTCTTGCGCTGAACATCGTGCAACGGCGGGTCCATGCCGATGAAGCTCGGGGCGGGGGTCTCCGCCGCCTCCTCGAGAAAGGCGTCCGGCGGCAGGACGCTCGCCTTGGGCGGCAGACCGATGCCCTTGGCTGAGGAAAAGCTCGCGTGGTCCGTGTCCACGGCCATGATGTCGTCATAGCGGGTGATCGACCAGAAGGCGCCGTAATTGCTGTCCGGGGTCCAGTGGACCGGGTCCTCCGCCCGGAGGCGGGCGAAGAAGGGCCAATGGGCGTCGTCGCGAAAGGCCGAGGCCCAGGCGGGGTTCAGCACCTCCAGCGGCGTTTCATAGGCGCGGCGCCGCCAGAGTTCGCGACGCTCTTCGGCCCGGCTCGCGGCGGCGGCGACCATGCGGCGCTCTCCCTGTGGTCAGGACAAGAGCATCGACCCGATGGGGCGGAAAGATCAAGCGTCGGGCTGTGCGCGTCTCTCCGCACCGGTGCGCGGGAGGCTCAGCCCGCCGCCGCGCCCATTCGCGCCGTGATCCGGCCGACAAAGGCGAAGATCTCCGGGCCGACAGGGAGGCGCGGGGCAAGGTCGGGATCGGCCATGGCGTCGCTCCAGACCGCGCGGGCCTTGCCCGCCATCGCCGCATCGCCGCCGCTGAACAGCGCCACGAGATGACCCCAGCGCCGGGCCAGCTCCTGGGCGCGGGGCGAGGTCTCGTCGCCGCGCGCGTAGAGGGTCTTGGCCTCGACGAAGAGGGCCTCCCACTCCGCGCCGATAGCCGCCATGTCATAGCCCGCGGGATCGACGACCTCAGCCTGCCGGGCGGCGGCTTTGTCCTGGTCGGCCTTCGAGAAGTGCTGGTCGATCAGGGGCTTGAATACGGCGCCCGTCGCCGGATCGGTCATCTTCAGCTTGTCGTTCACGGCGGTCTCCTTGGTCAGGGTGGTCAGGACGTCGAGGGTGAGGACGCCGTGCCGCGCCAGGGTGGCCCGGGCCGAGGCGAGAAGGGCGAGGCTGCGCCCCACCTCCACCCGCCTGAGCTTCAGGGCCTCCTCCTGCAGGGCAAGCACCGCATCGAGACGGGCGAGATCGCCCCTCAGCAAGGCGGCGACCTGTGACAGGGAAAAGCCCAGGGCCTTGAGCGCGAGGACCTGATGCAGGCGCGCGGCCTGGTCGGGGCCATAGGCCCGCCAGCCGTTCGCCGTGCGAAGCGGCGTCACCAGGCCCTGGCGTTCGTAGACCCGCAGCGCCTTGACGCTGACGCCCAGGCGCCGCGCCATCTCTCCCGCCAGATGCCAAGTCTCGCTCATCGCCATCCTCAACTTGCGACCGCACGGTGATCGGGCCGGCCCCTGGGTCCAGGTCAAGCGGCAAAAATCGCGCCCCACCGGGCAAGGCGGCTCTGATAAGCTCAAGGGCGTATGAACGACCTCTTTGAGTCTGCCGGCCTTGGTCCGGCCCAGCCACGCCCCTTGGCCGAGCGCCTGCGTCCGCGCGCGCTATCGGAGGTGGTGGGCCAGGATCATCTTCTGGGCCCGGACGGGCCCATTGCACGCATGGCCGCCGCCGGACGGCTGACCTCCATGGTTCTCTGGGGACCGCCGGGGACCGGCAAGACGACCATCGCGCGGCTCCTGGCGGACCAGGCGGGCTATGACTTCGCCCAGCTTTCGGCCGTGTTTTCCGGCGTGGCGGATCTGCGCAAGGCCTTCGATGCGGCCCGCGCGCGCCGCGCTCAGGGCCGCGCGACCCTGCTGTTCGTCGACGAGATCCATCGCTTCAATCGCGCTCAGCAGGACGGCTTTCTGCCCTATGTCGAATCCGGCGACGTCACCCTGATCGGGGCGACCACCGAGAATCCGTCCTTCGAGCTGAACGGTGCGCTGCTCTCGCGCTGCCAGGTTTTCGTCCTGCGCCGCCTCGACGCGGAGGCCCTGGGCGGGCTTCTGGAGCGGGCGGAAGCCGGCGAGGGCCGGGCCCTGCCCCTGGAGGCGGCGGCGCGGGAGGCTCTGATCGCCATGGCCGACGGCGACGGACGCTATCTGCTGACCCTGGTTGAGGCGCTCTACACCCTGGCGCCGGCCGCGCCGCTCTCGGTGGCGGGTCTTACCCAGGTGATGCAGACGCGCAGCCCCGCCTACGACAAGGGTCGCGAGGGGCACTACAACCTCATTTCCGCCCTGCACAAATCGGTGCGCGGCTCCGATCCCGACGCGGCCCTCTACTGGCTGGCGCGCATGCTCGCCGGGGGCGAGGACCCGCTGTTCATCGCCCGGCGCCTGATCCGCATGGCCAGCGAGGATATCGGCGGCGCCGATCCCACGGCCTTGCCCCTGACCCTGGCGGCCCGCGACGCCTATGAGGCTCTCGGCAGTCCGGAGGGCGAGCTGGCCCTGGCCCAGGCCTGCGTGCATCTGGCCTGCGCGCCCAAATCCGTCGCCGTGTACAAGGCCTTTGGCGCGGCCATGGCCCTGGCGCGGGAGACCGGCTCGCTCAACCCGCCGGCCCACATCCTCAACGCCCCGACCCGGCTGATGAAGGAACTGGGCTATGGCCGCGACTATGTCTACGACCCCGACACGCCCGAGGGGTTCTCTGGCCAGTCCTATTTTCCCGACGGCATGGCGCGGCGCCGGCTTTACGCCCCTCGCGGCGAGGGGGCCGAGGGCGAGGTGCGCGTGCGGCTGGATCGTTGGGCGGCGCTGCGCGGCCGCCCGGCCGGAATGACGGGCGACAGGGAAGGGGCCGAGGCCTGATGCCCCGCACCAAACCGCAGTCTCTCAGCCCCGAGGAGGTCGCCTTCGTCACCGGCCTCGTCATCCATAAGGACGCCCAACTCCTGGCGCTCAACAAGCCCTCGGGCATTTCCAGTCAGGGTGGACGGATCGACGTGAACACCCTGGACGAGTTGCTCGCCGCCTTCGCCAAGCCCAGCGGCTCCCGCCCGCGCCTCGTGCATCGGCTGGATCGGGATACCTCCGGCGTCCTCTTGGCGGCGCGCTCACAGCCTGCGGCGGCCTATCTGGGAAAGGCGATGATGGCCCGGCGGGTCCGTAAGACCTATCTCGCCATCGTGGGCGGCGGGGCGCCCGATCCCCGGCAAGGGATCGTGCGGGCGGCCCTGCGGCGCGAGGATATCGGCCGGGACTCTCGCGTCCTCGTCGCTCCGGACGATCACCCTGAGGCGAAGGCGGCGGAGACGACCTATCGCACCCTGGCCGCCGGCGAGGCGGCGGCGCTTCTGGAGCTTGAACCCCGGACGGGCCGGATGCACCAGATCCGTGTCCACCTGGCCCATATCGGTCGGCCGATCCTGGGCGACGCGCGCTACGGCGGGGCCCTGGCGATCGAGGGCGAGGCGGTGGCGCGCCTGATGCTCCATGCCCGCGCCCTGGTGTTTCCGCATCCTGAGGGCGGGGCGCCGACGCGGATCGAGGCGCCTCCGCCGATCGATTTCCGCGCCCTGGCCACACGTCTGGGCCTCGCGGCGCCGCTCGACCTGGAGTCGGTGTGATGGCCGAGGTTCGCACCCTGCCCGTGGCCCCGGCGGAGGACGGTATGCGGCTCGACCGCTGGCTGCGCCGTCGCTGGCCACACCTCAACCAGGTCCAGATCCAGAAACTCGCCCGCAGCGGCCAGCTCCGCCAGGACGGGGCGCGGGTGAAAGCCGATACGCGCCTCTCCGCCGGGTCCATGATCCGCGTACCGCCCCTTCCCGAGGGGCCGCCCCCTGCGGCCCGCCAGACCCTTTCCAGCGCCGACCGCGCCTTGGCCTATAGCCTGGTGATCTATGAGGACGACGAGGTCCTGATCCTCAACAAGCCCGCCGGCCTGGCGGTTCAGGGCGGCACCAAGACCACGCGCCATATCGATCGGCTGCTCAGCGCCTGGGGCGAGGATGAGCGACGGCCGCGTTTGACCCATCGGCT
Source organism: Caulobacteraceae bacterium (assembly GCA_027452265.1). GTDB lineage: Bacteria > Pseudomonadota > Alphaproteobacteria > Caulobacterales > Caulobacteraceae > Acaudatibacter. Next base: position 12,920 of record DAIDGR010000039.1, on the reverse strand, counting down.
GGATCGCGACACCTCGGGCGTGCTGCTCCTGGCCAAGACGCCGGATGCGGCCGCCTTCCTTGCGGGAGGGTTTGCGCGGCGGCGCGCGGAAAAGACCTACTGGGCCCTGGTGGAGGGCAACCCCAAGCCCGCCGAGGGCCGCATCGAGCTGGCCTTGGCGAAGGTCGGGGTCGACGACCGCGAGCGCATGGTTCCGACCACGCCGAAGGATCCCCATGGCCGGCCGGCGACGACGCTCTATCGCACCCTCTCGCGGGCCGGGCCTCGCGCCGCCTGGCTGGAGCTTCAACCGCTCACGGGACGCACCCACCAGCTTCGCGCCCACCTCCTGGCGATCGGCCATCCCATTCTGGGCGATCCGAAATATCGCACCGAGGCGGCGGTCGCGGCGGCGGCGGACCTGAAGCTACAACTCCATGCGCGGCGTTTGCGCACGCCTCACCCCTCGGGCGGCATGATCGATATCGAGGCGCCTCTGAGCCCGGAAATGAAGGCCGGATTCGCCCGCTTCGGCTTCGAGCTTTCGGAGGCCCTTTAGGCCCTTCTCCCTGACTTCAGGGCCCCGTGCTGGGCGCGGATCGCGTCCGCGACGGCGCGGGTGACCGCGCGCCAGTCGCGCGGGCGCGGCTGACGGAAGATCCGGGTCGCAGGGTACCAGGGCGAGGTCTCGCCCTGGCGGCCCCAGCGCCATTCCGGGGGCGAGGCGATCAGGGCCCAGACCGGCCGTCCCAGGGCGCCGGCGAGGTGCACCGGAGCCGAGCAGATCGAGATGACCAAGTCGAGGTTCATCACGAAAGCCGCGGTGTCGGCGAGATCCCTCCACTCGTGCGAGGTGTCCTTGGGCTCAAGACCGCTGCGGGCGGTAAAGTCCGTCGGGATCGGGCGCTGCTGCAGCACATGCCAGTCGACCCCTTCCAAAGCGGCCAGGGGCGCGAGATCCTCGGGCGCCAGAAGGCGCGTGTCGCGGCTGAAGTGTGAGGGGGTGGTCGTCCAACACAGGCCGACCTGCAACCGGTCCGTGTCGGGGTCGGGGAGGGTGAGGCCCGGGCGCTGCGCGTCCCTCGGCAGGGTGAGATAGCCGCTCCCTGGATCCTCGATGCGACCGTCAGACGCGCCGAACCGGGCCGGCAGGTCGAGGTCGTGCACCCAGTGATCGAAGGGCGCATCCTGGGGCGCGCCGATGTCCTCCACCACCGCGTCGAGGCCGGTCAGGCCCTTGAACAGGCGGGCGAGGGGGGCGGGCGGGGCCCAGGCGACAAAGGCGCCCGCTGCCTTCAGGCGTGCGGCATAGCGGCCGTACATCAGCGCGTCGCCCAGGCCCAGGCGGCTCAGAACCAGGATCCGCCGCCCCGCCAGCGGCTCGCCCCGCCAATAGCGGCCCAGATGCGGCCAGTGCGCCTCGTGGCTGGCGACAAGGCCCGGCGTGGTGAGCGATTGCAGAAGGGTCCAGGCAGGGCCGGGGCGGCCCTGCAGCATCATGACGTCGGCCAGGGGGTAGATGATGTCTCCGCGGTCCGGGTCGACCCGCCGCGCCCGCTCGTAAAAGGCCTCGGCGCTCGCCAGATCGCCGCTCAGATGGGCGCAAAGGCCTGCCTGGATCAGAAGATCAATGTCCTCGGGGTTGGCCGCGAGCAGGGGCTCGGCCAGGGCCAGGGCCCCGGCATAGTCGCCCAGAACGCTTTGGCGGATGCGCAGGGCCAGACGCGGCGCCGCTGTCGCCAGGGCCTGTTCGCCAAAGCGGCGCGCGGCGTCGAGGTCCAGGCGCTGGAACGCGACCAGCCCCGCCATCCAGCCGGCCTCGGCGTCGTCGGGAAACCGCGCCACGGCCTGATTGAGAATGTCGGCCGCGCCCTGCGCGTCGTTCAGGTCGTTGAAGGCGATCTCCGCGGCGAGGCGATAGGGAAAGGATGAACCTGCGCCCGTCGCGATCACGGTCATGCAGGCCTCCCATGCCGCCCGCGCCTGACCGGCGCCACGCAGGCTCGCCACCCGCGCGCCCAGGGCGTCCTCGTCGTCCTGCGCCCCCTCCGCCCCGCTCACCACGTCCGCCACGGCTCAGTCGGCTCGGGCCGGGACCCGCGCCAGGCGCGCGGCCCGCAGGGACCCTCGCGCCGCATCGAGCGCCCGCGCGACCTTGGTGGCCACGCCAAGCCAGTCGCGCGACCGGCTCTGCCGGAAGATCCGCGTGCGGGGGTACCAGGGCGAGGCCTCGCCCGCGCGTCCCCAACGCCATTCCGGCGGCTCGGGAATCATGACCCACGTGGGCAGGCCAAGCGCGCCCGCCAGGTGGGCCGGGGCGGAGTCGATCGAGAGGCAGAGATCCAGCCGCGCGGCGAAGCGCGCGGTGTCGGCCATATCGGCCCATTGGCCGGAGCTGTCGGTCAGAATCAGCCCGCTGCGCGCCTCGAAATCCGCCGGGCGCGGACGCCGTTGCAAGACATGCCAGGTCACATCGCCAAGGGCCGCCAGGGGGCGCAGGTCTTCGGGCTGCAGAAGCCGGGCGTCGCGCGAATAGTGCGTCGGGGCGCAGGACCAGCAGATCCCCACCTGAAGCCGGGCGTCGTCGAGCGGCGGCAGGGTCAGGTCCCGAGGCGCCTGGCCCGGCGATCCAAGTCCAGGCGGGGTCAGATCATCCGGCAGGCGGAGATAGCCCTCGCCGGGGTCGAGGATCAGACCCTCGGCGGCGCCAAATCGCGGCGGCAGGCCGATCTCGAAGATCCAGTGGTCGAACGGCGCCGAGGGCGTGTCGTCGGGCGACATGGGCTGAGCCGCCAGAACCTCATCCACCCCCGCGACTCCGGCGAAGAGGCGCGTCAGGGCCGGCGCCGGGCACCAGGTCACCTTGGCCGCGCCGTGGGCCTTCAGGGCCTGGGCATAGCGCGCGTACATCAGGCTGTCGCCCAGCCCCACATGGCTGAGAACCAGGATCTTCTTTCCGTCCAGGGGCTCGCCGCGCCAATAGGCGCCAAAGTGCGGTAAGCGCTGCGCGGCGTCCGCGATCACCGCCTCGGAGGCCAGGGCCTCGAACACCCGCCAGGCGCGCGCGTGGTCGCCCAAAAGCATGGCGGCATCGGCCCGGGGATAGGTCAGGTCAGCGCGGCCTGGGGACAGGGCTTCGGCCCGATCATAGCAGGCGCCGGCCTCCGAAAGCCGGCCCAGCTGGTGCGCCGCAAGCCCGGCGGTGAGCCACATGTCGCCATCGTCCGGGGATCGCTCCAGCGCCTCAAGGGCCAGGGTCAGGGCGCCCTCGTGATCGGCCAGGAGGGTCTGAAGGATCCGCGCCGCCAGGGGCGTCGAGGCTGTCTCAAGGGCCTGGCGGGCGAGATCGCGGGCGAGGGCGAAATCCTCGCGGAAAAAGGCGGCCTGGGCCGCCATGGAGACGAGGCCAGGATCGCGCGGAAAGCGGGCCACGCCGCGGGCCAGCGCCTCGGCGGCGGCATCCGGATCGTTCAGATGGTTGAAGGCGATCTCGGCGCCAAGCTGATAGGCGAGGGACGAGGGGGGATCGGCGGCCATCGCCCGGGCGCAGGCCTCGAACGCCTCGACGAAGCGCGACTGGCGTCTGAGGGCGGCGACCGCCTCGGCCAGCAGGGAGTCGTCGTCCGGGGCGGCGTCGAGCGCCTGAAGCCAGGTCCGCGCCGCGAGATCGGGCCGGCCCTGCGCCTCCTGCGCACGCGCTTCGTCCGCCAAGGTCTGCGACGCCAGAATCTGGGGCGCACGCCCCTCGGCGGCGGGCTCATTCTGAGATTCGGCGAGTGGCATGCGCGCGGCGGCGGCCTCTTCCCCTGCGGCGGGCGTCACGACCGGCGCCCCCGCCTCATCTAGCCGCGACGGGGGGGCAAGAGGAAGCGCCGTGCGGCCACCACCCTCCCAGACAGCCCCCCATCGGGCGGGTTCGCCTCGCCCGGCCTGCCGTGCCATGCTTGCGCCCGGACCTTTGGGGGGAGTGACGCGGTGAACAGACGCGAGGTGACGGCTGGGCTGGCGGCGGGGCTGGCGTCTCTGAGCGCCCTGGGCGCGACCCAAGCCTCGGCGGCGGCGCCGATCGGAAAGGCGCGGCGCCCCTTGAGGATTCTGATTCTCGGCGGCACCGGGTTCATCGGGCCCTGCGAGGTGGAATACGCCCTGGCCCGGGGCCACAGCCTCACCCTGTTCAATCGCGGCCGCTCGCCCCGCGCCTGGCCGGGTCACGTGCAGGAGCTGCTTGGCGACCGCAGCATCGGCGACCTCAAGTCTCTCGAGGGGCAGGACTGGGACGTCTGCATCGACAACCCCACCACCTTCCCGTTCTGGGTCCGCGACGCCGGCCGCGTCCTGGCGGGCAGGGTGAAGCACTACATCTTCGTCTCGACGCTCTCGGTCTATCGCGAGAATGACCGGCCTGACGCCGACGAGACGGCGCCGCTGGCGACCTATTCGGGCGATGATCCCATGGGCGAGACGCCCGCGACCCAGGCCAAGGGGCATGCGGAGCTTTACGGGCCGCTCAAGGCGCTCAGCGAGGCCCAGGCCGAGATCCAGTTCCCCGGTCGGACCACCATTGTGCGGCCAGGCCTGATCGTCGGGCCGGAGGATCCCACAGACCGCTTCACCTATTGGCCCGTGCGTCTGAGCCGTGGCGGGACGATCGCCGCTCCGGGCGATGGGACCGATCCCGTACAGGTGATCGACGCCCGCGACCTGGGCGCCTGGATCGTCCGCCTGGCTGAAAACGGGACCCTGGGAACCTTCAACGCCACCGGCCCGTCCCGACCCCTGACCATGAAGGGCCTTTTGGGCGAAGTCGCGAAGGGGATTGGCCTACGGCCCCGGCTCGCCTGGATCCCGACGGACTTTCTCAAGGGGCAGAAGGTCGAGGCCTGGAGCGACATGCCGGTCTGGATTCCCGGCCAGGGCGAGACGGCCGGGTTCGCCCGCCGCGACATTCGGGCGGCCCTCGCCGCCGGCCTGACGTTTCGGCCGCTTCCCGTTACGGCGCGCGACACCCTGGCCTGGTTCAGAACTCTGCCCGCGACGCGCCAAGCCAAGCTGCGAGCCGGCCTCGCTCCAGAGCGGGAAGCGGCCCTGCTCGCCGCCTGGCGCGCGCACGAGGCGAAGCCAGCGGCCAAGGCCTGAGCCTCTGGGCCGGCGCGCGGAGCTGGGCTAGAGGCCAGGGAAGATTTCGCCAAGGACGGTTTCGCCTGGGACGATTTCTCCAGAGACAAGAGCGAGGGAGCGCGCGCATGGACTTGAACCTCTCCGGCCGCAAGGCCGTGATCCTCGGCGGCACGCGGGGCATTGGCCGCGCCATCGCCGACACCTTCGCCGCCGAGGGCGCCCATGTGGCCGTCTGTGCGCGGAACGCTGAGCAGGTGGCCGAGGCTGTCGCGGCGCTCGCCTCGCGGGGCGTGACAGCCACGGGCGCGGCGGTCGATGTCACCGATGGCGAGGCGGTGCGGGCCTGGATCGACCAGGTCGCCGGTGAACTCGGCGGCATCGACATCCTGGTCTCTAACGCCGGCGCCATGGCCCAGGGCGGCGATCCAGCTTCCTGGGAGCAGAACTTCCGGCTCGATGTTCTGGCCGCGGTCAACGCCTTCGACGCCGCCAAGCCGCACCTGTTGCAATCGGCGGCCGCCAGGGGTGACGCCGCCCTGGTCCTGATCTCCTCGGTTTCGGCGGCGGAGTCGGACTCGGCCAGCAGCTATGGCCCGATCAAGGCGGCCCTGATCCACTGGGCCAAGGGCGTGGCGCGGCAATATGCCGGGCGCGGCCTGAGGGCCAATGTGGTCTCGCCGGGCGCGATCTATTTTCAGGGTGGGGTCTGGAACATGATCGAGACCAACATGCCGGCCATGTTCAAGGGCATGCTGGAGCGCATTCCGCTGGGCCGCTTTGGCGCGCCGCAGGAGATCGCCAATGCGGCGGTCTTCCTGGCCAGCCCGGCCTCGTCCTACACCACAGGCGTCAACCTCGTGGTCGACGGCGCCACCAGCCGGCGGGTCAACTTCTGAGGGTTCGAATGCGCCGAATTCGAACGGAGCCGACCGGTTCGGGCGCCAGGCGCCCTACGCGACGATCCCGTTCAATGGCGGCGCGCTGGCGCTTTCGGGAAAGACCACCGTATCCAAAGCCCGGCGATCCACGCCCAGGTGGTCGCGCAGGACGCCCTTGAACAGGCTGCGCATGTCCAGCGTCGGGCGGGTGTCGCGGTTCTCGAACAGGGCCGAGGCCTGAAGCGTCGGCCAGTCGCCGATCAGGCCGCCGCGCCTCAGCGCCCCGCCCAGAACCAGGGCCGTGGAGGCCGTGCCGTGGTCGGTGCCGCCCGTGCCATTGACCCGCGCCGTGCGGCCAAACTCGGTGGCTGAGACCACCAAGGTCCGGGCCCAGTCCTGCCCCAGCCCCTCATGCAAGCCCTCGATCAGGGCGTCGAGATAGGTGAGGCGCGTGGCGAGCTGGCCGGTGGCCGCGCCCTGATTGGCGTGGGTGTCGAAGTTCTCCACCGATACGGCCGCCACCTGAGGCCCGCCCCTGGCGCTCATCAGGGCGGCGAGGGTGAGACCGATCTTACGCGCCTCGGGGGCGCCGCGCCGCGCAAAGGCGGCCGCGGCATTCGCGCCCGTCATGTCCCCGGCGTCCGACGCCGACCCCAGGGCCATCGAGTCTGTTGTCTCCGAGGCGGCCATCTCCCGGGCGACCGAAGCGCTCGCCGAGCGGGCCATGGCGTCGGTCGTCAAACCCTCGGCCAGGGCTGGGCCGAGCAAGGGATCCTTCGCGTAGAGGTCCTGCAGGATGCCAGGCAGGCGGTGGTCGGGCTCGGGTCCGCCGCCCGGCGTCCAGGATTCGACCGGGGTCGGACCTTTCAGGATCAGGGGGGCGGTGGCGGCGACGGCGATGGCCTTGACGCCCGATTGTGGCCCGAGCGCGGTCAGGGCCCGGTTGAGCCAGCCGGTGGCGCTGGCGTAGGGCGTGGCCGCGCCGTTCTCCAGCACGTCCTGCGCCTCGAAGTGCGAGCGTTCGCGGTCGGGGGTGGCGATGGCCGGAGCGATGCGCGCCTGGCCCTGCATCGCCAGGTCGTGGACGTGGGTCAGGGCGGGATGAAGGCCGAAGGTGTCGTCCAGTTTGAGCGCCCCACCGGGGGCGCCAAAGCCCGGAATGGCGATCGATTTGCGCAAGGCCGCATAGGCCGGATCGCCCACGGGCGGGGAGACGGACAGGCCATCCTGGCCTCCGCGGCAAACGATCACCACCAGCTTGTTGGCCTGGCTGGATGGGTCCGCCAGGGCCTGGCGGCCGAGAAACTCCACCGAAACCCCGAAGGCCAGGGCTGAGGCGAGGGCGTGTCGTCGGGTGATGCGCCAGGGTGTCATCGGCGTAGGAACTCCGGACTCATCAGGAGAATGGCGAGCCCCTCGGTGCGGGTCTCGGCGCGGGAGATCGCCTGGGCCGCGGCAGGGCTGAGCCGCGGACCGAGCGCCGCGTCGGCCAGGGTCAGGGGATCGCGGGCGTCGGTCGCAAACGCGCCATAGGTCCGGGCCGCGAAGGCTTCCGACCAGGACATGCGCTTGACCAGGGCGTCCCCGTCGGCCCAGGCGGAGGCCTCGTCAGGCCACCCCTTGGGTGACGGCGCCGCGAAGGGCCTCTGACCCAGGGCCGCGAGGGTGGGGCCCAGCCGTCCCGGTCGCACGCCAAAGCCACCGCCGAGCCTCGCGCTCGAGACCAGAAACTCATAGGGCGTTTTGAACTTGGCCGGCTCGGGGTCCCAGGTCTCGCGCGCCAGGACCAGCGTCCGGGCAACCTCGCCCAGGTTGCCGCCTGTGCTGAGATAGGCCGCGCGGAGCTGGGTCACCAGGCTTTCGGGCGGCGTGTCCGAGACGAAGTGTCGGGCGATCTTGGTCGCCAGGTGTTGGGCCGTGTGCGGATTGGCCGCCAGGTCGTGAAGCACCTCGCGCGCCTGGAAGAAGCCATTCTCCGCATAGCGCCGGCCGAGGAGGGTTCGGACGCCCGGCTCATGTGCATTGGCGCGGAACAGGAACTGGCCCTCACGGTCGGGCATGTTCGGCCCGGCCAGGCTCCAGCCGGTCAGGGCGCGAGCGAATTCCGTCACGTCGGCCTGACTATAGCCCGCCTCGACCCCCACCGTGTGCAGCTCGAGAATCTCCCGGGCCAGGTTTTCGTTCAGCCCGCGGGGAACGCCGCTTCCGCCGCCGCGCCGCGCGAAGAATGTGGCTGCACGGCTGTTGGGCCCGATCGACTGGGCCTGATCGAGATAGAGAAGCATCGCCGGATGGGTGGTCGAGGCCACCAGCATATCCTCGAACCGCCCGAATACGTGCGGCCGGATCGCTTCCTGCTCAAACGGTCCGATCAGGGTCGCCGCCTGCGGCTTGAGGGCCGAGACGGTGAAGTGGTTGGACCAGAACAGGGCCCAGCGCTCGGCGAACCCGGACTTTGTGGCGGCGGCGAATTCAATCCGGCTGAGGAAGTCGAGGCCGGCGTCCTGGCGGATCAACGCGCCGATTTCGGTCACCGGGTCGGGCGCGGATTTGACGCCGCCGGCGGCCTTGGCGGCCTCGGCGGCCCGCATCCGCCGGCTTGCCCGCAGGGCGGCGAACTGTGTGAAACGCGCGGCGCTGGTGGGCATGTCCGGGCGATAGGGGGCCGCGCCCTGGGCGGTGATCTGGTTCATCAGCCAGGCTTGCGGGTCGGCGCTGACGGCGGCGATTTCGCCCGGCTGCGCGCCCAGACCCAGGCGCGTCACCGCCAGGGCGGCGTAAAGGCTCTTGTTCTTCGAGACTTCCGCGGTCATCACCCGAGCCTCCAGACCTGTCCCCGCGCGCCTTGCCCCCCCGCGCGCCTTGCCCCGTTGACCGATTATACGCGCGTTCCGCTATAGCCCGTCGCGCCGTGCGCCATCCGCGAGCCAAAGACCGCCTGCCATGACCTCCTCGTCCGCGCCGCCGCCCCGACGCCTCTTCACGGCCATTGCGGCCGTCTCGGTCCCGGACGCCGGGTTTGGCCTGACCCTGGATGGACGTCGGGCGCGCACGCCCGCGGGCGGGGCTCTGGTCGTTCCGCGTCGGGCCCTGGCCGAGCGTCTGGTCGAGGAATGGTCGGGCCTGGGCGACCGGCTCGACTGGGCGGCCCTTCCCCTGACGCGCCTGGCCGCGGCGGCGATCGATGAGGGTGAGGCCGGCCGCGCCCGGAATGTGGCGAGCCTTCTCGAATATGCCGGGGCGGATCTCCTCTGCTATTTCGCCGATGGGCCCGAGGCGCTGGTGCGCCGCCAGGAGGAGGTCTGGGGAGGGCTTCTCGACTGGGCGCGCGAGACCCATGGCTTGGCCTTTCGCCGCGCCAGGGGAATCATCCACCAGCCGCAGTCGGAGGCCATGCTGGCGCGCCTTGGCGAAGCGGTCGCCGCGCGCGACGCCTTTACTCTGGCGGGACTGGCGTTTGGGGCGGCCCTGTTCGGTTCGACGCTTCTGGCCCTGGCGCTCGCCGAGGGCCGGCTCGACGCGGACGCCGCCTTCGCCGCCGCCCGCCTCGATGAGGCCTTCCAGGAAGAGGTCTGGGGCGTGGATGACGAAGCCGCCGCCAAGGCGCGGCGCCTCGCCGACGAGGCCCACCGGCTGGAGGCCTATTTCCGCGCCCTGGACTGACCGGTCCTGACGCGCCCTCGCGCTTGTCTTGCGCGGCCCGCCCCGCTACCCCGACGGATCGGCGCCGGCTTGCGCGCCGCACGCGTGCGAATTCAGGAACCAGGGCATGAACACCATTCTCGAGGAGCTGGAGCGCCGGCGCGCGGGGGCCCGCGCCGGAGGCGGTGAGAAGCGCATCGCCGCTCAGCACGCCAAGGGCAAGCTGACCGCCCGCGAGCGTCTCAGCCTCCTGCTCGACGAGGACTCCTTCGAGGAGTTCGACATGTTCGTGGAGCACCGCAGCCACGACTTCGGCATGCAGGCCAACCGTGTGCCCGGCGATGGCGTGGTCACCGGCCAGGGCGCCATCAACGGCCGCCTGGTCTATGTCTTCTCCAAGGATTTCACGGTGTTCGGCGGCTCGCTCTCGAAGGCCCACGCCGAAAAGATCGTCAAGGTTCAGGAGATGGCCATGCGCAATGGCGCGCCGGTCATCGGGCTGTTCGACGCCGGCGGCGCGCGCATCCAGGAAGGCGTGGATTCCCTGGCCGGCTATGCCGACATCTTCCTGCAGAACGTCCTGGCCTCGGGCGTCGTGCCGCAGATCAGCGTGATCATGGGCCCCTGCGCCGGGGGCGATGTCTATTCGCCGGCGATCACCGACTTCATCTTCATGGTGAAGGATACCTCCTACATGTACGTGACCGGCCCGGACGTGGTGAAGACGGTCATCAATGAGGATGTCAGCCATGAGGAGCTGGGCGGCTATCGCGTCCACGCCCTGAAATCGGGCGTCGCCGACGGCGCTTTCGAGAATGACCTCGAAGCCCTGACCCAGGTGCGTCGCCTTGTGGACTTCCTTCCGCTCTCCAGTCGCGAAAAGCCGCCGCTTCGGGACAGTTTTGACGATCCCGAGCGCCAGGAAGCCTCGCTCGACACCCTCGTCCCGCTGAACCCGAACAAACCCTATGACATGAAGGAGCTGATCCTGAAGGTCGTGGACGAGGCGGATTTCTTCGAGATTTCGCCGGACTACGCCAAGAACATCATCATCGGCCTCGCCCGTCTCGACGGAGCCACGGTGGGCGTGGTGGCCAACCAGCCTCAGGTCCTTGCCGGGGTCCTCGATATCGACGCCTCGCGCAAGGCCGCGCGCTTCGTGCGCTTCTGCGACGCGTTCAATATTCCCCTGGTGACCTTCGTCGACGTTCCGGGCTTCATGCCGGGCACGCGCCAGGAGCAGGGGGCCCTGATCAAGCACGGCGCCAAGCTGCTCTTTGCCTATGCCGAGGCCACCGTGCCCAAGGTGACGGTGATCACGCGCAAGGCCTATGGCGGGGCCTTCGACGTGATGAGCTCAAAGAACATCCGGGGCGATCTCAACTATGCCTGGCCCACGGCCGAAATCGCCGTCATGGGCCCCAAGCAGGCGGTGGAGATCATCTTCCGCGCCGATATCGGCGACGCGGAACGCATCGCGGCGCGTGAGGCCGAGTACAAGGCCCACTTCGCCAACCCGTTCGTGGCCGCCTCGCGGGGCTATATCGACGACGTGATCATGCCCCACGGCACCCGGCGGCGCCTGGTGCGCGCCCTGGCCTCGCTCCGCAACAAGAGCGTCCAGAACCCCTACAAGAAGCATGACAACATTCCCCTGTGAGCCTGGGCGTCGCTAGCATCGCCATGGGGAGTCTGGCCCCAGGGAATCTGGCCGCCCTGACGCCCTCGCCCGGGATGCTGGGCCTGCTGTTTGCCGCGGGCCTCTGGGCGGGGGTGCAGAATGCCCTGGCCGGAGGCGGTTCGTTCGTCACCTTGCCGTCGCTCATGCTGAGCGGGCTCGACGCCCGGGCGGCCAATATCGCCTCGACCCTGGCGCTGTTCCCCGGCCAGGCCACCACGGGCTGGTTCGGTCGCGGCCTGGTCAGCGGGGCCGAGGGGCTGAGCTTTCGCAGCCTCGCGCTCATCAGTCTGGTGGGCGGCCTGATCGGGGCGGGGGTGTTGCTGCTCACCCCCTCGGACGTGTTCGGCCGCATGGTGCCTTTCCTCGTCCTCTTCGCCACGGCCCTCTTCGCCTGGGGAAGCTTTGGCCCCAAGCGGACGGGCGCCGGGCCGCGCCTGGGCCGGCGCGGGGCCATGGCCGCGCAGTTCGCCATTTCCATCTATGGCGGGTATTTCGGCGGCGGGATCGGGTTTTTGATGCTGGCCGCGCTCACCGCCGCGGGCCTGTCGGTCCGGCCCGCCGGCGCGACCAAGAACGTCCTCGCCGCCATGATGAACGCCGCCGCCGTGGCCGTGTTCGTCTTCACGCCCCACGCCCCCTGGCCGCGTATCGTCATCCTGGGCGCGGGCGCCATTCTGGGCGGCTGGCTGGGGGCGCAGCTCCTGCGCCGGGCGCCCGAGCGCGCTATCCGCATCTTCGTGGTGGTTCTGGGCGTGGCGCTCACCGTGGGCCTCTTCTGGCGCGCCTACGGGTAAGCGGCGGCGAGGACGGTCGCGGTGATCCGGGTGAGTGGCCCCGCCCAAGGCGCCCGCATCTTCTCAAGTCCCGACCTGACGGATATGGCCTCGTCTCCAGGGCCTCGCCGGGGAGCGCGTATGGATATTCACAAGCCAAAGCCGGTGCATAGCTGGCGCGAGTTCCTGTCCGAGATTCTGGTGGTGGTGGTGGGCATCGCCATCGCGTTGTCGGGCGAGCAGGTTCTGGAGTGGCTTCACTGGCGGCACGAGGTCGCCGAGGCCCGGATTGCTCTGCGCACCGAGGTCGGCCGTAATCTCGACAGCCTCGACTTCGTGATCGCCGAAGAGCCCTGCATCGCCCGGCGTCTGGCGGAAGTCGGCGGCGCGCTTGGCGTTCCGGGCGCCCCGCCCCTGCGGCGGCCCATGGGGCAACCCCAGTTCCCCAACTTCTCCAGCAACGCCTGGGAGGCGGCCCGGGCCTCGGGCGTGCTGATGCATATGGACCCGGAGGAAGCCCATATCTATCGCCTCATCTATACCGAGCTCGACTGGACGCGGGCGCGGATCGACGAGGAAAGGTCGGACTGGGCCGCCTTGTCCGCCCTCGATCTGGGCGCTCCGGTCACGCCGATGCTTCAGGCCCAGCTTCTGCCGACCCTGGCCCACGCCAAGGCGATCGCGGACAAGTTTTCCCAGAATGAGCCGGCGGACGGTGGAGATCGCGCCAACCGCTCGTTCATGGGTCTTCGCGCGATGCAGCTCGGGGTCGACAGCCGCCGCGATCCCAACCTGCACCTGTCCGCCGCGACCATGGCCTCGCGCCGCGCCTTCTGTGAGACGCCCTGA
>DAIDGR010000038.1 GCA_027452265.1 Caulobacteraceae bacterium | reverse complement strand
GGCCCGCGCCCAGACGACGGTGGGACCGGTGGTGGTCACCGCCGCGCCCAACACCGCCACCTTCGAGGCGCCCACCGTGGCGCCGCTGGAGGCGATCCAGCCGACCTCCGAGGTCAACCGGCACTATCTCGACAACAACCTGCCGCCGACCGCCAATTACGAGACGATCATCGAGCTGACGCCGAGCGTCGCCACCGTGGCGCCCAACGGGCCGGGCCTGGCCGAAGCCCAGTTCGCCTCCATCCGCGGGTTCCAGGACGGTCAGTTCAACCTGACCCTGGACGGCATCGCCTGGGGCGACTCCAACGACTTCACCCACCACACGACCAGCTATCTGATGGCGCATGACCTGGGTCAGGTTCTGGTCGACCGCGGCCCGGGCACGGCCTCGACCCTGGGCGACGCCACCTTCGGCGGGACGGTCAGCCTGGTCACCAAGGACCCCACCACCACCCAGGGCGGCGAGGTGTATGGCAGCGCCGGCAGCTATGGGACCTATCTGGGCGGCGCCGAGCTCGACACCGGCGAGATCGCCGCGCTCAACGGCGCGCGGGCCATGGTGGATGTCGAGCACCTGCAGAGCGACGGGCGCCTCAGCTATCTCGGCCAAAACCGGACCAACGTCTTCGCCAAGGTCATCCTGCCGGTGACCGCGAACACCACGGTGACGGCGGTGAGCGACTACAACTTCGTGCACCAGAACATCGGCCTGGGGGCGACCATCCCCCAGATTCAGCAGTTCGGGTACAATTACGGCCTGAACAACGACCCCACGAGCCAGTCCTATTTCGGCTACAACGCCGACCACATCACGACCGACTTTGAATATGTCGCCGTGCACAGCAATCTGGGCGACGGCTGGAGCGTGGACAGCCGGGTCTATACCTACGCCTATTACCACCACGGCTATAACGGCGAGGACCCCAACGGCGAGACGCCCAACGGCACGGGCTTCAGCCCCACCGACGTGCCGGGCCAGTTTCTGCGCAACGACTATCGCTCGGTCGGGAACATCACCCGGATCGAGAAGGACACCCGCTATGTCGATCTGCGGGCCGGCTTCTGGTACGACTTCCAGCTCAATCACCGCACCCTGATCGAGACCGACGCGACCCGCGGGATCGAGGTGTTCGACCCCAATTCCCCGAATGTGCCCGGCGGCGTCGACCGCGAGCAGCGCAACATTCTGGAGACCTTCCAGCCCTTCTTCGAGGCCGACATCAAGCCGTTCGACGGCTTTGACCTGACGCCCGGGGTCAAGTGGGATTACTTCCGTCGTCAGATCAACGCGACCGTCAACCAGGGCACGGGCCTGCCGCTGAACTATGGCCGGACCTACGAAAAGGCCCTGCCCTCGGTGGCCGCGCACTATCAGGTGGATGACAGCTGGAGCGTCTATGCCCAGGTCGCCCAGGGCTTTCTGGCCCCCAACCTGAACACCTTCTACACCACCAATCCGGCCCTCAGCACGACGCTGCAGCCCCAGACCACCTGGAACTATCAGGTGGGCGGAACCTATCGCGGGCCCAGGTTCACCCTGTCGGGCGACCTCTATTACATCAACTTCGGCAACCAGATCCTCAGCCGCAATGTCGGCGGGGTGAAGGAATTCTTCAACGCCGGCGGGGTCGTCTACAAGGGCATCGAGGCCGAGGGCGACTATCGCATCTGGGGCCCGTTCACGCTCTACGCCAACGGCAGCCTCAACTATGCCCACGACAAGACGCAGGGCTATCAGATCCCCGACACGCCCAAGTCCACGGCCGCCTTCGGCGTCGCCTATGACAAGGACGGGATCTATGGCTCGCTGTTCGCCAAGTATGTCGGCCCGCAATATGGCGACGTGAACGAATATCAGCACATCGGCGGTTACACGATCACCGACCTGTCGCTGGACTATACCCTGCCGTTCCACGACCAGACCTTCAAGAAGGTCAAGATCGGCCTTTTGATCGACAACCTGTTCGACAAGCACGGCCTGAGCCAGCTGGCCGGCTATACCGCCTATGCGGGCACGCCGCTCTTCTGGACGATCGTGCCGCGCAACTGGACGGTCACCCTCTCCTCGACCTTCTGATCCCCGCCTGAGGGGAGACGGGCCAGGGGCCGATGGTCTTCAGCGACCGGCCGGGGGCGGCGCGCCAGACGCCGTCGCCCCCAATGCCCCCAGGGCCCCGGGGCCCCGCCCCGCCCCGCGCCGCGCGACATCTCAACAAAGACGCTTGAACCCGGCCCCGCCCCGCGCCATCCCTGACGCGCGCCGTGCGGGCGTGGCGAAACTGGTAGACGCAACGGACTTAAAATCCGTTGGGCGTAAGCCCGTGCCGGTTCGATCCCGGCCGCCCGCACCAAGTGATGTTCCTCTGATTTGGTGGACACCCGTGTTAGCTCTGGGGGGCGGGAAGGCGTGTCCGATGGGTGCGATGCGTTACCCTCTTGCGGAGTCGTTCAAGCTCGATTGAGTTGATCGGATCGCGACCAGTGGCTCGTCGACCAGCAGGATGGCGGCCAAGCGAGGCCGGCACGAAACGGGGATGCGATGTTGGATGGTGATGTACGGGCCACGCTCGGATTCTCATTATAGCTGATGAGAAACCGGGGGTCAGGTCAGCCGGGAGGGGGCGAACACATTACGCGCGCCCGCGCCGCCATCGCCGGGCTCACGGGCGACGACGAGATGACGACCGCGCCCATGAGCCTTGCCAAGGGCCTGGAATTTCGCGCCGTTGTCGTGATGGCGTGCGACGAAGGAATCCTTCCGCTCGACGAGCGTGTGGCCGACGCCGCCGATGAGGCCGAACTCGACGACATTTACGAAACCGAACGCCGGCTGCTCTACGTCGCCTGCACCCGCGCGCGCGAGCATCTGTTGCTGACGGGCGTGACGCCGACCTCCGAGTATCTGGCGGATTTCACCTCCAGCACCGGCTGATTGGGAGGCAAAGCTCCGCTGGTTGGGAGTTTGCGGGCTGGTGTTTGGAAACCTGCGAGGCTGACGGACGTACCGGCGCGCGATAGGTGCAACCACCTCGGCAACGCATTTTCATTCAGCTGGCGTCTCATCCTTGTACTCGCCCACCACCCAGATGAAGCTCTGCAGGTCGATATTGTCACGCGGACCCAGGTCAGAGATGGCCGCGCCGGTCTTCCCGTAGAGGTCGCGAAGGCTCTCGTAGACCTCTGGTCGGAGGGCCGCCTCATAGGCGTCGGCGAATCGGTGCCCCACCCGAGCCGCATAATCCTTCGTTACTTCAGGCTTAAGGAATACGTGCAGGTCAGGCCTCCAGAGGAACGGCAGGTACGTCGCCACCGTCCACTTGGCCGCGCCATCCTGTTTGGTGGCCTTTTCCATCTCCGCAAGACCGGCCTTCACGTCGCCGAGCGCGAAGCGCGCTGCACCCCGCACGAAGGCGTCAGCATTCACCCCTTTCAATACGTCGCCTATCCTGGGCATTTCGAACGGTGAGAGCAGGTTGGTGGCCTGAAAAACCCTCCGCACTGCCGGACCAAAGTCCGAGCCGGTCGCTGCCGCCTCGAGCGGTGCGACGTCTTCGAGCATAGCCTTAGCCCTCAGCTTGTAAGCGCGTTCTCCCGTACCGTTCCGATCTCCATCGCCGACATAGGCGTCGGAGGCGAAGCCGTCAGGAAAATATTTCAGGAACCGCGCGCGGGCGCCGTCATAGCCGAAATAGCTCACGCCCTTGCTACCTACCTCGCTCTGAAGCTTCGACCACACTCGGTCGCCGTCCTCGCCCGACTCCGCCTGAACGTGCACGATGCGTTTGCCATTCTCGTCGGCGACGCCGTGAAGGACGCCATTCAGGTCGACGAGACGCAGGTCTATCTTGCCGAGCCTGCCCGTGCGGATCGTCTTGGCGGCCATCAACGTCCCCTCTGTCTTCGACTCTGCGATCGCCGGAGCCTAGGACATCTTTGGATAGAGCCTCTAGGCGGTGCGCCGTTTCGCCGGCAGCGCGCTCCGCATTGAGAGCGAGACAGCGGGCTAGGACTTCACCCTTAAATCCTGATCACCAGTCGTAAGGGATCTCAAGTGGCCAACGCCCGTGGACTTCAGGCTCAACGGATCCAGGTACAGCTTGCGCCGAAAGTTCATCACAACAGCGGACGTTGAAGACCGTGCGACAATTCTGCGCAGGACGCCGAACGCCGTGCGCTGCGCCCCGACCTGAGCGGCTCGCCACGCGCGAGTGCTCCGCGCCCCCCCTACGCCGCCTCCGCCCGCTCCGCCTGGGCCGCAGCCGGGCCAGGCTGGCGGATGAGGTCGTCGAAGGCCGAGAGGGCGGCTTTTGAGCCCTCGCCCATGGCGATGATGATCTGCTTGTAGGGCGTGGTCGTGGCGTCGCCGGCGGCGAAGACGCCGGGCAGGCTGGTCGCGCCGCGCGCATCGACCTCGATCTCGCCGCGCGGCGACAGGGCCAGGGCGCCGCGCAGCCACTCGGTGTTGGGCACAAGACCGATCTGCACGAACACCCCCTCAAGGTCGAGCTGGTGAACCTGGTCCAGGTTGCGGTCCTTGTAGAGGAGGCCGGTGACCTTCTGCCCATCGCCCAGGACCTCGGTGGTCAGGGCCGAGGTGACGATGCGCACATTGGCGAGGCTGGCCAGCTTGCGCTGGAGCACCGCATCGGCGCGCAGCTGGGCGTCGAACTCGATCAGGGTAACGTGCGCCACCAGGCCGGCCAGGTCGATGGCCGCCTCCACGCCGCTGTTGCCGCCGCCGATCACGGCCACGCGCTTGCCCTTGAACAGCGGGCCGTCGCAGTGCGGGCAATAGGCCACGCCCCGGTTGCGATACTCCGCCTCGCCCGGGACGTTCATCGTCCGCCAGCGGGCGCCGGGGGCCAGGATGACGGTGCGCGAGGCGAGGCTGGCGCCGCTCTCCAGCTCCACGGTGATCAGGCCGCCCGGGGCCGCCGCCGGGATCAGGCGCACCGCCGTCTGAAGGTCCATGACGTCGACGGCATAGTCCTTGACGTGCTGCTCCAGCCCCGCGACCAGCCGGGGCCCTTCGGTGTGCGACACCGAGATGAAGTTCTCGATGCCCAGGGTGTCGAGCACCTGGCCGCCAAAGCGCTCGGCCGCCAGGCCGGTGCGGATGCCCTTGCGCGCGGCATAGACGGCCGCCGCGGCGCCGGCCGGGCCGCCGCCCACCACCAGCACGTCGAAAGGGTCCTTGGCGGCGATGGCCTCGGCCGCGCGGGCCGACGCGCCGGCGTCGAGCCGGGCGAGGA
Source organism: Caulobacteraceae bacterium (assembly GCA_027452265.1). Lineage (GTDB taxonomy): Bacteria > Pseudomonadota > Alphaproteobacteria > Caulobacterales > Caulobacteraceae > Acaudatibacter. The sequence goes on along the minus strand of DAIDGR010000038.1, from coordinate 20,409 downwards.
TCTGCTCAAGGCTCATGCGGCCCTGGGCGAAGGGCTCGCCGTTCATCAGCACGGTGGGCACGGCCATGATCTGGCGGGCGGCGACCTCATCCTGGAACAGGGCGCCGTCGATGGCCACGTGGCGGATGCGCGGATTGAGGACGCTCATCAGGGTCAGGGCCTGAACCACGTCGGGACAGTTCTGGCAGGAGAGCGAGAAATAGGTCTCGAAGGCGAAATCGCCCTCCAGGGCCTTCACCCGGGCGATGACCGCGTCATCCACCTTGGGCGGGTGGCCGCCGACCCACAGCAGGGCCAGAACCAGGGAGGTGAATTCGTGGCCCAGGGGCAGGCCGGCGAAGGCGACGCGGATGTCGGTTCCCGGACGGGTGATGGCGAAGGAGGGCCGGCGCGGATCGTCGTCCGCCCGCACCACGCTGACCTTGTCCGACTGCTCAGCGATCTCGTTCAGCAAGGCCATCAGCTCGGCCGAGGCGGGGCTGTCGTCGAGCGAGGCCGCAAGCTCGATCGGCTGCCGGATGTTCTCCAGATAGGTCTTGAGCTGACCTTTCAGCGTGGCGTCCAGCATGGCGGCGCTCCCAGAAGCGTGCGGCGGGAAAAACGGTTCGAAGGTGAGGGATAAGGACCGGCGCGGCGCGCCGCCGCGCCGGTTCTCGTGGAGGCTTGGCGCGGCGCGCGGCCGCGCCCGTTCTCGCGGCGGCTTAGATCTTGCCGACCAGGTCCAGCGACGGGGCCAGGGTCTTTTCACCCTCTTCCCACTTGGCCGGGCAGACTTCGCCGGGGTGGTTGCGCACATACTGCGCGGCCTTGGCCTTGCGCAGCAGCTCGGCGGCGTTGCGGCCGATGCCCTCGGCGGTGACTTCCATGAACTGGATCACGCCGTCCGGGTCGACCAGGAAGGTGCCGCGATCGGCCAGGCCCTGGCCTTCGCGCATGACGCCGAAATTGGTGGTCACCAGGCCCGACGGATCGCCGATCATGGCGAACTTGATCTTGCCGATGGCCGGCGAGGTGTCGTGCCAGGCCTTGTGCGAGAAGTGCGTGTCGGTGGACACGGCGTAGATCTCCACGCCCAGCTTCTGGAAGGCGTCGTAGTGGTCGGCCAGATCCTCCAGCTCGGTGGGGCACACGAAGGTGAAATCGGCCGGATAGAAGAAGACCACCGACCACTTGCCCTTGAGGTCGGCATTGCTGACGGTGATGAACTTGCCGTCCTTGTAGGCCTGGGCGGTGAAGGGCAGCACGCTGGTATTGATCTTGGACATCCGGATCTCCGAAGCGGAATGGGGAGCGGCGCATATAGGGAGGCCCGGGCCATTTGCAAAATCGGAATAATCTCTGGATTCGATAGGCCCTTTCTATGGGCGGGGATCGAGGCGCGGGGCCGGATCGGCGCCTGAAAATCAGGCGATGCGGCGAGGCCGCCGGCGGGGGCCGCACGGATCGGGCGCCGGTCGCCAAGGGGCGGTCCGCCTTGACGTCCAGCTTGAGCGTAGGGGGGCGTGGGGGGATCCGAATACCAAGGCGCCTCTCGACAGACGCCCCGGCTTAGGCCAATGGGGCGCAGACAACCGACGCGGCGGGCGGCGGCATTTCGCGCGCCCAGATCCGTGTCGTCGCCCAAGCCGGGTCAGGTCCAGTCGGGTCGGCCCACTTCGCCTTGCCCTGGTGGGCGCGTTCGCGGGGGTTCCTTGAGTTCGTCAACCGTGCGGCCCCTGCTTCCTCGCTCGGCGCCGCTGTTCGATACCTACCGTCTGGCGGGATCGTCCCTGGCGATCCTGGGCACCGGCGCGTTCCTGATCATGCTGATCAAGCTGGCCGGCCAGCCCCTGTTCGTCGACTTCTTCACCATGTGGACGGGCGGGCGGATGTCCTGGTCCGACCTGCGCCACATCTACGACATGGACGTGCTCAATCAGGCCCAGGCCTGGCTGCTGGGGCCCGGCGTGCATGACCGGCCCTTCCCCTATCCGCCGTCCACCCTGCTGATCTTCGCGCCCCTGGGGGCCCTGCCCTTCTGGGTCGCCAGCGCGGTGTGGATGATCCCGGCCTTCGTGGCCTTCGCCGTAACCGCCATCGCCATCGTGCCGCGCGACCGCTGGCTCGCCGCCGGCCTGATCCTGCTGGCGCCGGCGACGGTGTGGGCGGCGATCTCGGGCCAGTGCGTGTTCCTGACCGGGGCCCTGGCCCTGAACGGGGTGCGCCTGTTGCAGCGGCGGCCGGTCCTGGCGGGGGTGTGTCTAGGCCTGGCGGCGGCGATCAAGCCCACCGTGCTTCTGATGGCGCCCATCGCCCTGATCGCCGGCGGCCACTGGCGCGCCCTGATCGCCGCGGGCCTGGCGGGGCTGGCCATGATGGTCCTTTCGGCCGCGATCTGGGGGATCGAGCCCTGGCTCGCCTGGTTCGCCTATGCGCCGAAATACCTCGCCACCATCACCGCCAACCACGCCTATGTGCAGGGGATCGTCGCGCCGGCGGGCCTGGCCGCGCGGATCGGCCTCACGGGCGAGCCTCTGTTTCTGTGGCGGGCCCTGTTCGCCCTGGGCGGGGCGGGCGCCACGGTGCTGGTGTTCAGCGGCACCACCGCCCTCTGGCCCCGGCTCACGGCCCTGTTCGCCGCCAGCGTGCTGGCGACGCCCTACGCCATGAACTACGAAATGACCCTGCTTTTGCCCGGCGCCGTGGCGGCCCTGGTCACGGCCCATTCGGCCCGGGCCCAGCTTCTGGCGTTTGGCGCCTTCTGGGGCCTGGCCTTCGCCGGGGTGCCCCTGGTGGGCTCCTATTCGATCTTCATCTTCCTGGGCTTCGCCATCGCCTGCGCCATGAGCGAGGGCGGCATCGCCGCCGCGCCGCTCACCGAGCCGCACCCCACACCCAAGCCCGTGCCGGTTCGGGTGTCCTGACGGCGCCGCCCGGGCTCGTGGCGCGGCGCTGATCCGTCAGCCGCGGCGGAGGCGATCCTTCGGCGGGGGGCCCATCAGGGCCGGCTGGAACAGCAGGGCCGACACCAGGGTCCAGACCAGCGAGATCATAAGGAGCTTGCCCATGCTCGCGGTGCCCGGGTGGCTGGAGGCCCACAGGCTGCCAAAGCCGGTGGCCGTGGCCAGGGCGCTGAAGAACACGGCGCGGCTGAGGCTGGACTGCAGAAGGTGCTCGCCGCCCGACCGCCAGGCCATGACGAAATAGATGTGGAAGGCGACGCCGATGCCGAACAGAAGCGGCAGGGCGATGATGTTGGCGAAGTTGAGCGGCTGGCCGATGGCCACGCAGGAGCCAAGCGTCAGAAGGCCGGTGAGCACGATGGGGGCCATGGTGATGGCCACATCCCGCACCCGGCGCAGGACCGCGAACAGCAGGGCCGTGATCACCAGGAAGGAGAGCAGGCCCGCCTCCGCGAAGGCGCCTGACACGGTGCGCCCGGCCTCTTCGATATCCAGGGCCGCGCCGGTGGCGTCGGGCGCCACGGCCCGGACGGCGGCGATGAACTTCAGAAGGACGCGATTGTCGTTCGAATCGCCCTTGGGGATCACCGAGACGCGCGCCTGGCCGTCGGGGGCGCGCCAGTCGGCCACGAGGTTGGCCGGCAGGGACGCCAAGCTGACGGGCTGTGCCTGGAGCGCCAGCTGGGTCTGGGCGAGCAGGGTCTGGAACGGCTTCATGATCAGCCCCTCGACCGCCGTGCGTTCGGCGGCGGGGCCGGCGGCCAGGGCCTCGAAGTCGGCAGCCAGGCGCGTGGCCGGCCCGCCGTGGCCCGGATCCTTCGCGGCGGCGGCGCGCAGCCTGGCGGCGGTGGCGGCCAGGGCGACGCGGGTCTCCGCGTCCGTGGGCGGCGGGGCCAGGACCAGGGGATCGAGGGTCAGGTCGAGGAGTTGCGCGGCGTCGCCGATGGCCGCCAGCTTGCGCGGCTGATCGTCGGGAATGAAGCTCGACAGGGTCCGGGTCTCGCGCACCTGCGGCAGGCGGGCCAGACGCGGCGCCAGGGCGTCGGCGGCCGCGAGGCTGGGGGTCACGACCTCCATGGTGTTGGGGTTCTGGTCCGGGTCGGACATCAGCGACAGAAGGGTCGACACCGACTCGCTGTGCGCGTTCTTCAGGTGCAGGGCGTTGAAGTCGAAGCGCAGCAGGGGCAGGGCGGCGGCGCAGATCAGGGCCGCGACCAGGGCCCCGCCCACCACCAGGCGGCGATGCCCAAGCACGAAGCGGTCGACGGCCTCCAGCGGGTCGGGCCCCTCGACAACCCGCGCCGCGGGCGGGCGCAGCAGCCGCAACAGGGCCGGCAGGACGCTGAGATTGAGCAGAAGGGCGATGACCATGCCCAGGCCCGCGATCACGCCCAGCTGCGACACGCCGACATAGTTGGTGGGGGCGAAGGCGAGAAAGCCGCTGGCGATGGCCGCCGCCGCCAGGGTGAGCTGGCGGCCAATCCCTTCGGCCGCGCCGGTCAGGGCCGCGTCCAGCGGCACGCCCGGCCGATGCTCGGTGCGGAAGCGGACCGAGAACTGGATGCCAAAATCGATCCCCAGCCCGACGAACAGCGGGATGAAGGCCACCGAGATGACATTGAAGGTGTGGAACACCAAAAGCCCCGCCGCGGCCGCGCAGATCAGGCCCAGAAGCGTGGTGACGACGATGGCCAGGATGATGCGCGGCGAGCGCACGGCGAAGAACAGCATCAGAAGGATCGCGCCGCCGGCGAGGCCCGCGATCAGCCCGGCCCCCTCGCCCAGACTGGCGAACTCCTCGTCCTGCAGCGGGACATCGCCGGTCAGGCGCACGGTGACGCCATGGGCCGCCGTCTCGCCCAGATCCCGGGCCGTCTGGCGGATGAAATCGCTGGCCTTGGCCCCCGACATCAAGCGCGAATAGTCGAGCACGGGATCGGCCAGGACGATCTGGCGCGTCTCGCGCGCATCGGGCGCATCGGGCGCGGCGCCGGAGATCAGGCGTCGCCAGGAGAAGAAGGCCGGCTTGCCGGCGCGCCGGGCGTCCAGGGTATCGGCCAGGGCCTTCAGCGGAGGATCGAGCTGGGCGAGCTTCGCCTGTCCCGCGGCGACGCCGGTCAGGGAGGTGTCGAGCGCGCCCGCCAGGCCCCTAAGCGTCGGGTCGGCCGCCAGGGGGCCCAGAAAGGGCTGAGCGTTGATCAGCTGGTCGAGCTGGCTCCTGACCTTGTCATAGGGCTCATAGAGCAGGCCCTCGCGGGCGAAGAAGTCGCCGGGGCGTTCGACCTTGTGAAAGAGATCGGGATGGGCGGAGAGCCGATCGGTGAGATCGCGCGCGGCGGCGTCCGCCAGCTCGGGCGTGGCGCCGTCGATGACGATGACGATGCGCCCCGATTCGGCCTGAAACAGCTTGTTGAACGCCGTCTCGCGCTGCCGCCAGGGGAGCTTTGGCGAGATGAGGCCTTCGGTGTCGCTGGACATGGAAAAATGCGTGACCGCGAAGCTCGCCCCGACCCCGGCCAGAACCAGGCCAAGCAGGGTCACCAGCGCCGCATGCCGCACGCATAGCGCGACCAGCCGCGCCAAAAGAAAGCGCGCGGGCGCCGCGCCCTGGGACGACCCTTGGGGCGACCGGTCGGAGGGCGGCGGGCTCAGCGCACCGGCTCCATCAGGGGCGCGACGACCTCGATCGCCCGCGCGCGCCGCAATGACGCTCCCCACCCCGCTGAAATGTCGCTAAGCAGGATCTGGCGGGAGACCCCATTGCAACGCACCATCCTCACCTCATGCCTTGTCCTGGCCTCGCTGGCGGCGGCGGGCGCGAGCCGGGCGGCAAGCCCCGCCCCGGTCCAGGGGCCGACCTCGGCGGCAGCTCCGGCGCCGGTCCAGGCGGCCGCTCCGGCGCCCCCCGCCCGGAGCGCTCGGTCACAAGACGGGGTGCTGGACCCGTTCGAGGCGTTCAACCGCAAGAGCTTCAATGTCAGCATCAAGCTCGACACCGCCCTGGTCGGCCCGTTCGCCCGGGTCTCGGTGGGGCTGATCCCCCGTCCGCTGCAGAGGGCGATCCTCAACATCATCGTCAACCTTTCCGAGCCGCAGGTCATGCTGAACTGCCTCCTGCAGGGCCGTCCGCAAGGCGTGGTCAAAGCCGTGACCCGCTTCGCGGTCAATAGCACGATCGGGCTGGGCGGCGCCGTCGATGTCGCGCGGGCGGCCGGCCTGCCCTATGAGCCGAACGGGTTCGGCGACACGCTCGGGCGGTATCACGTCGGCCCCGGGCCCTATCTGTTCATTCCGCTTATGGGGCCTTCAAACCTGCGCGACCTGGCCGGATCGCTGGTCGATCAGATATCCACGCCGCTCTATTTCGTGCGCTATCCCTATCGCACCCCGGTGGAGGTCAGCCTGGGAACGGTGTTCGGCCTCGACGAGCGCGCCCAGGACGGCCCCAAGCTGCAGGCCCTGCTCCAGACCGCCGCCGACCCCTACGCCACGGTGCGCTCGGCCTATACCCAGGCGCGCGACGCGCAGATTCGCGGCGGCATCTCCCTTCCGCCCCTGCCGGATATGGACGAACCGGGCGCGGATGCAGGCGCCGCCGCCGCGCCCCCGACGCCGCAAGCGGGCGTGGCCGCCGACGCCCCTAAAGCGGGGGCGCCTCCGTCGACGCCGGAGCCAGGCCCGGGGACCCAAGCTTCGTCGCCTCAGCCGGCCGGCTCCGCAGAGCCCGCGCCCCCTCCACCCCCTGCCACGCCGCCAGGGCCGGAATCCCCACCACGAGATCCCGCGCCCGCTTGATCAGGGACAGGGCAAGGGCGAGGTCGGGCCCCAGGCCAAGCAGGGGGCCGGCGAACGCATAGGCCGCCTCCTGCACGCCGATGCCCATGGGCGCCACGACCAGGGCGCTGCGGACGGCCGCCACCAGGGCCTCCAGCGCCAGAATGTCCGCCGCCGCGACGTGCGCCCCGGTGAGATTGAGCGCCGCCCAGCAGCCGAGGGCGCTCGCCACCCAGGCGCCCAGATGCAGGCCGGCCGCGCCGAGCAGCCGCCAGGGGCGGGCGTAAAGGTCCTGCACGGCCGCGCCGAGGCCCGGCGAACGCCGCGCCAGGGCGGGGAAGAGCTGGCCCGCCAGGCGATCGATCAGGCGACCCCCGCGTCCCTGAAGCAGCATGAACCCGCCCAGGGCCGCGGCCCCGACGAACAGGCCCAGCAGCGCGCCGCCCAGCCAGGACGGGGCTCCGGCGCCGAGCCTCACGGTGAGCCAGCCCAGGGCGACGCCGGTAAAGACGAGCTGGGCCAGAAGCTCGGCCGAGACATCGCCCACCGAGGTGGCGAAGGCGGCGCGCGGCGCCACCCCGCGCAAAATCGCCGCCCGGGCCCCGATGAAGAACCCGCCCACGTGCGAGAAGGGAAGAAGCTCGCCCGACGCGTCGCGCACCAGCCGGGCCCAGACGAAGTCGCCCAGACGCGGGCGCGCGGCCCCTAGGGCGTCGCGGTTCGCCGCGTCTTCGCCGTCGGCCAGCAGGAACCAGGCGCCGCCCAGGAGCAGCAAGGGCCCCGGCGTCCAGAGGACGAGAACGGCCAGGCCCGGCAGACCGATGGCCCGTACGGCCTTGAGGATGTCGCCAAACCCCGCCGTGGCCAGGACCGCCGTCGCGATCCCCAGGCCCAGCAGCACCGCCAGGACCACGCCCGTCCGCAGGACGCGGGGGCGCGGCAGGCTCAAGAGGTCGAGCGTCGGGGCGCCGGCGTTCGCCAGGTCCAGAGGATCGGCCGCAACTTCGCTCATGTCGTCTCCAAACGCCGCGACCGCCCCGTCAGAGGAAATCGCCAAAGCCCCCACGTCGCAGATCCGATCGTGTCGCGGCGGCCTTGACCCCCGGGTCAACCAGGGCGGCCAGCTCGTCACGGTAGCGATAGCCGCTCGCCGCGCCGGGGAACAGGTCCGCCGTGGCCGGATGCAGATAGATTTCGGAGAGTCCAGGCGGCAGGGCGGCGATCAACCCCTCCAGCCGGGGGGGCGTCATGGCGCCGCTCCAGCGCAGGCCGAACACCTGATCGGGGGTGGCGATGCCGGCGGCGGCAAACCGGCGCCGCGTCCAGGCGGCCATCGCGGCGAACAGGCGGTCCGAGGTCCGGGTCGGCGACGGCTCGACCCGGCGGAGGGTCGCCGCCGGCTCGTTCGGGACCCGCACCGCGCGCAGGCCAAAGCGCGCGCCGATCCGGATCATCAGGCCGGCGATGGTCGGGTGCAGGTGAAAATGCTTGTGCGCATTGACGTGGTCGAGGGTCAGGCCGGTGGCCTGGAAGGCCTCGAACTGGGCGGTGATCTCGTCGGCCAGCTGGCGCCGCGCGCGCGGCGAAAAGAACATCACCGCTCCGGCGGCGGCCATGTTCTTGGAGAAGCGGCCGTCCGGGCCCACCAGGCGGTCCAGGCGGTCCGGCGGCAGGGCGCTTTGCGCCTCGGTCAGGGTGAGGTGCAGGCCGACGCGCAGGGTGGGAAGGCGATGGGCGCGCGCGACGGCGTCTGCCGCCGCCGGGGCCGCCACCATCAGGCTGGCGGCGGTGAGCACGCCCTGGCTGTGGGCCATCTCCACAGCCTCATTGACCGCCAGGTCGGCGCCGAAGTCGTCCGACGTGACGATCAGACCTCGCACGGCGCCGCTCACGGCGCGCCCTGCCTCAAGCGGCGAGGCTGCGCCGCTCCTTGAGGAAGTCGAAGAACTCCACCCCCTCGCGCAGGCGCCGCTTCATCATCTCGGGGCTGCGGATCATTTCCGCGACGATCGCGCCGATCTTGCTCGGGCGGAAGTAGAAGGATTTGTAGAAGTCCTCGACGCTGCTGAAGATCTCGCTGTGGCTCAGATGGGGGTAGTGCAGCGGGGCGATCTGGATGCCGTGGTCATCCACCAGCTCGGCGTTCTCGGCGTCCAGCCACCCGTTCTTCACCGCCTGATCATAGAGGAACGTGCCCGGATAGGGCGCGGCCAGCGACACCTGGATGGTGTGCGGGTTGATCTTCGCCGCCCACTTCATGGTCTTGTCGAGGGTCTCGCGGGTCTCGCCGGGAAGGCCGACGATGAAGGTGCCATGGATGGCGATGCCCAGCTCATGGCAGTCGCGGGTGAACTTCTCGGCCACCTCGACGCGCATGCCCTTCTTGATGTTGTGCAGGATCTGCTGGTCGCCGCTCTCGTAGCCCACCAGGAGCAGGCGCAGGCCGTTGTTCTTGAGCACCTTGAGGGTCTCATAGGGCACGTTGGCCTTGGCGTTGCAGGACCAGGTGACGCCCAGCTTGCCCAGCTCCTTGGCGATGGCCTCGGCGCGCGGCAGGTCGTCGGTGAAGGTGTCGTCGTCGAAGAAGAACTCCTTGACCTGCGGGAAGGCCTTCTTGGCCCAGGCGATCTCCTCGATCACGTGACCGACGCTGCGGGTGCGATAGCGGTGCCCGCCGACGGTCTGCGGCCAGAGGCAGAAGGTGCAACGGCTCTTGCAGCCCCGGCCGGTATAGATCGAGATGTAGGGGTGCTTGAGATAGCCGATGAAGTAGTTCTCGATCGTCAGATCGCGTTGATAGATCGGGCTGACGAAGGGCAGGCTGTCCATGTTCTCGATCATGGGACGGTCTTCGTTGTGCACGATGACGCCCTGAGAATTGCGCCAGCTGAGGCCCTGGATATCGCCCCAGGGCTTGTCGTCGGCCACGTCCTTGATGGTGAAGTCGAACTCGTTGCGGGCCACGAAATCCACCTGCGGCGCCCGCTCGAGGCTCTGATGCGCGTCGACGGCCACCTTGGCGCCGATCAGACCCGCCTTGAGATTGGGGTTTTCCGCCTTGAGGGCGGCGATGGTCTTCACGTCCGAGGCGAAGGACGGCGTGGAGGTGTGCAGGACGACGAGGTCGCTCTGCCGGGCGTGAGGCAGCACGTCGGCGAGGGACTGGCGGTGCGGCGGTGCGTCGATCAGCTTGCTGTTCTCCACCAGGGCGGCGGGTTGGGCCAGCCAGGTGGGGTACCAGAAGGACTTGATCTCGCGCCGCGCCTGATACCGCGACCCCGCGCCGCCGTCGAACCCGTCAAAGGAGGGGGCTTGCAGGAACAGGGTACGAAGCATCGGCGGCACTCTTGCTGATCGGTCACGGAGGACCGTTAAGGTGGGGTGGCGCGGGCAGGGCGCCAGTCTGAAATCCGACGGCTAACTCTCGTGAAGGACGCCGTCGGGGTCGATTCTGAAGCGTTGTCCCTGCCAACCCACGGTGTTGATCGCGAAGCTGCCCAGGAAGACTCCGAAGGAGAGCAGGTCTCTCAGGAGCAGAAGCCTCAAGGGCCCCGCGCGCCCGGTGGTGGCCGCGTCGATCCGAAGTTTGAGACCGACGCGAGCGCCAATACTACCAATGATTGCCCCGCACGGCCAGAGCGCCCAACCGCGCAAAGGCGCAGCGTGCAAGGCGACCAGGCCCAGGCTCGCGGTGATCAGGCTGAGGGGGACCACGTGGGTGACCAGGCTTCCGGCGTGACCGCCGGGGTCGATCTGGCGGATCGTGCGCGCCCAGCGAAGCTCGTGGCTGACCAGGTCGCCCAGATCCGTCTCGGCGCAGAGATGGTCCACGACCATGTGCGGGACCACCAGACGCAGGCCAAGCGCACGGACGCGGCGGCCGATCTCATAGTCGTCGGCCAGGTGGTCGGCGATCGCTTCGAAGCCTCCGATCCGCGCCAGCACCTCGCGGGAGAGCGCGATGGTCGAGCCGAAGCAGGGTTCGGCCAGGCCCAGCGCCCGGCCCACGGCCACGCTGGGCAGGAAGCTGTAGTCGATGCCCATGGCTGCGAGGGTCGGCCAAAGCGCCGCACGCGCCCCGCCGCTGGGGACCCGGCCGACATAGAGGCAACTCGCCGCGCCCGCCCGCGGCTCGGCCAGGGCGTCGACGAGCCGGCGCAGATAGTCCTTCGGCACGGCGATGTCGGCGTCGGAGATGACCCAAAGCTCGTGCGTGGCGGCCCGGGCGATGTTGATGAGATTGCTGACCTTGGCGTTGGTTCCGTGCCGGGCCCCGTCCACCACCAGGGCGATGTCGAGGTCGGGGCGCGCGGCGCGCAGCCGCTCGACCGCCGCGACCGCCGGGTCGTCGTCCCGATGGACGCCAAAGACGATCTGAACCGGTCCCGGATAGTCCTGGCGACAGAAGCTCTCCAGCGCCGCGTCCAGCCCCGGCGGCGCGCCATGAAGGGGCTTGAGCAGGCTGATCGACGGAAATGGGCCCTCTCCGGGCGGCCCGGCCCGGATCATCCGGGGCGTCAGATAGGCCGCCGCCAGGGTGTAGATCAGGCCGCAGGCGGTCAGACCGGCGAACAGCGCAAAGAGGGCGGCGGCCAGGATGGACAAAAGGCGCTCCGGGAAGGTCGAGCCGCGGGTCGGCGCGCCGTCGCCGCCTAGATAGGGCGAGGCGGATGAGGTTTCACCCCTGAAATCGGCGCAGTTGTGGCGCCCGGGCGGCGCGACCCCGGCCTCGGCCCTTTCGCCCAGACTCCCAGAGGCTTACGGCGCCCAAAGGCCTCAGGCGTGGGCGGGCTCCAGGAAGCCTTCAAGCCGGCTGCGAATGATCGCGTGGGCTTCGCCCATGATCCGGTCGATCAGCTCCTGGCAGGTGGGGATATCGTGGATCAGGCCCGCCACCATGCCGCACGACCAGGCGCCGGCGTCCATCTCGCCCTGCTGCATGACCTTGGGATAGATGCCGGCGACCTCGCCGATGATGTCCTCGAACTTGAGGGCGGCGCCGAGGCTCCGCTCCTTTTCCAGAAGTCGCTCCACGCCGACATTGTTGAGCACGCGCTCGGTGTTGCGCAGCGACCGCATGATCAGGCGGGTGTCGAGTTCGCTGGCCGCCACCAGGGCTTGCTTCACGTTGTCGTGGATCGGCGCCTCTTTCGTGGCCATGAAGCGCGTGCCCATGTTCATGCCTTCCGCCCCCAGGGCCAGGGCCGCCACCAGCGAGCGGCCGTCGGCCATCCCGCCCGAGGCGACGAAGGGCACGTCAAGCTCCTCGGCGGCGCGGGGCAGAAGGATGAAATTAGGGATATCGTCCTCGCCGGGATGGCCGCCGCACTCGAACCCGTCGACGCTGATCGCATCGCATCCGATCGCCTGGGCCTTGAGGGCGTGTCGCACCGAGGTGCATTTGTGAATCACCTTGATCCCCGCCTCCTTCAGCAGGGGCATCCAGCGCTGGGGATTGTTGCCGGCGGTCTCCACCGCCTTGACGCCGCCGTCGATGATCGCCTGGACGTAGCCGGGATAGTCCGGCGGGGTGACCGAAGGCAGGAAGGTCAGGTTCACCCCGAACGGCTTGTCGGTCATCCGCCGGCAGCGCTCGATTTCCTTGAGAAGATCCGCCGGCGTGCGCTGGGTCAGGCCAGTCAGGATCCCCAGCCCCCCGGCGTTCGACACCGCCGCGGCCAATTCGGCGAGACCGACAAAGTGCATCCCGCCCTGAATGATCGGGTGCTCGATGCCGAAAAGCTCGGTGATGCGCGTCTTCATGCCGTCTGTTGTCCTCCCTGGCGCGATGCGTCCTTCGCCTGAGGGCCGCGCGCGCGGCCCATCTAAGACGGGCTCCCCGCCCCTGTATAGGCCGGGCCGCTGAGGCGCGCGGATCGCCGGCGATTTCCGGTCGGGGGCTTTCGAAGCGAAATTTCGCGAGATATGGCGTAAATTAAGCTAGCTTTAGCGACTGAAGCGAGACCTACGCTTAAGCTGGCTGATCTGCGGTTCAACCTGCGGCCAAGGGTCTGGGGCGTTCTGCGCCCTCTGATCCAGGCCGGAGCATCGCGAGCGGGCATGACTGGGGGTGAGGACGAAGGGCCGATGGCCGGCCGTCCTCGAGGAAATGTTGGAGGCGTGGCCCTATGAGTCACGAAGTGGATACGGCGCGTACGACCGAGGCCCTCCCGTCCGAGGCCCCGCCGAGCGCGATCAACAATGCGCACTATCTCGAGGTCCTGGTCCTGGCCGAACGGCTGCACCGGCAATTCCTCGAAGTGATCCAGCTCGAGCTGGACACGATGGGCGTGCGCGACATCAACAACGTCCGCGCCCTGATCCTGCTCAATATCGGTGACGCGGAGATGACCGCCAGCGAGCTTTTGTGGCGCGGCTGCTATCTCGGCTCGAACGTCTCCTACAACCTCAAGAAACTGACCGAGTCCGGCTATGTGGTGCAGGAGCGCTCGGCCCATGATCGCCGGGTCGTCATCGTGCGCAATTCCGAGAAGGGCCTGGAGCTCTGCAACCTCCTGAAAAAGATGAACGCGCGGCATCTGGAGGCCCTGGCCAAGGCCAATTTCCGCGAGGACGACCTGGACATCTGCCGCCACACCCTGCGCACCCTGCAGCAGTTCTGGAGCCGCACGATCCAGCCCGCGCGCCTGGGCATGGACCCCCGCTTCGGCTGAGCCGGGCAAGGTCGCGACGTCCGGCGCCGCGTCCGCTACTCGACGATCTGCGTTTTCGTGATCGCCCCGATCGGAATGATGCCGTCATTCTTGCAGTTGTTCACGAACTGAGCGCCGCCGGAGAAGGTGACGTTATAGGCGACCAGCTGCGTGCACGGCGAGGATGTGGTCGACCCGCCCGAATACTGGACCGTCTGCGTGGGGAAGTAGGCGGCCCCGGTGATATTCATCGACGTGCCCCCGGTCAGGCTGGAGGTGTTGTTCGTCGGCCCATTCTTGTCGGCCCAGATCGCGATCCCGGCCGTCGGCCCGCTCGTGGGCGCGCTCAGATTGACCACAGCCCCACCCTCGATATTGGCGGTGGCGTAGTTGGAGCCGCTGCCGGTGAGCACGAAGGTCACGCCCGGCGCGTTGGTGGTGGTGCCCCCGGTCAAGGAGAGGCTCCCCCCGACGATGTAATAGACGCCCGGAGAGAGGTTGGCCGTCACGCCGCCCGAGAGCGACAGCCCTCCGCAATAGACGCCGGGGCTCAGCGCGACGGTTCCGCCATTGGAATAGTTGGTCTGGGTGCTGTTGGGACAGGACATGTTCGTCGAGCCCTCCACCGTGGCGACCGAAAGGCTGCCATAGGGGTCCGGGGAAGGCGTGGCGCCGGTCGTCTTGGTGCCGCTTACCGTGACGCTCGACCCGCCATTGGTGCAGTAATTGCCGACCACCGAGAGCGTCTTGGTGATGATGCTGGCGCCCCCTGACGCCGAGATCGCGCAGGAGCCCGGTCCGTCGTCCACGATGCCGCAGGCCGAAAGATCCACGGTCGCGCCGCCGGTGATGCTGAAGTTCACGTTCTTGGCGCCCGGCGTGGAGTTCAGGATCTCCATGCAATAGGTCCCGGCGTCCGACGATGAGGGCACGGCCACCGCCCGGGCCTTGATCGACGCCGACTTGAGGTACAGGCCCGAGAAGAACAGGGACTCAGGTTTGGTGATGATCACCTCGAACGCATCGTAGGTCGACGAGGTATAGTTGCCGCTGGTTGGGGGTGAATTGACTGTGACGGTCACGCCGCCCTGCCCATTGACGAACCCGTATTGGGCGGCGACCGCCATGGCCGTGCTCTCGGCGTTGGTCGCCGAGCCGTTGGCGGCGTAGTCCACCGCGGCGCTGTAGGCGGCGCTGTCCACCGCGCCCTGGGCATGGCGGCGATCCATGTACCAGAGGCCCACATCGACGGCGAGGCCGGCCGCCCCCAGCATCGCCGACAGGCACAGGCCCACGACCACGGCGCTGACGCCGCTCTCGTCCTGGGCCAGGCGCGCGAACAGCCGCCCAATCGGCCCGCCCCGAAGGAGATGCTTCCATAACGTTCCGACGCGACGGCCCATCGAATAGCCCTCAGCTCGGAAAACAGGCGAGCGCCGAAAGGGTCGGGCTCATGGGAAACAGGCCGGTGGCGACGAATTGAAAGTTGTAGGATGCGCTCACCTGGCATCCGCAATCCTCGCTGGTCACCGTGAAGGTCGACGCAGGGAAGTTGAGCTGCGGCGTGGCGGCGGCGGCGTAGGACTGAACCGCGGACGCCGAACATGCGGGCGAGGCGATGAACACCCCGTACCGGGCGGCCTCCTGAACCGAATAATCGAGAGCCGACTTGGTCCAGAGGAAGCGCCCAAACTCGATCCCCCCCATGACGAGCAGGAACAGGGTCGGGGCCAGAAGCGCGAACTCCAGCGCCGTCGTGCCCAGGCGGCTGGAGGCGAGACGGGCGAGGCCCCGCGGGCGCGCGCCCGGAGCACGATGCGTTTTCGCAGAATCGGCGGAGACGCTAAATCGTGCTCTATCTTCAAGTCCTTGAGCGCATCGCCAAGCGCCGGGTCGGGTCCGTCCAAACGCAACGCGCTCTTGGCGATCATGCTGGCGGCGGCCCATGCGATGGCGACTCCGGAGGCGGGTGGGCGTCATCGCGGCGTCACTTGTACCGGATCGTGCTCGAGGCGGTGAGCGTGGTGGGAAACAGCAGGGAGCTCCAGGGCGCCACCGGGGTGTAGCTGGCCTGGGCTGAGACGGTGGCGAACGATCCGGGAGGCTCCCCCGACGCGCAATTGCCCGACGACGGCGCCGCGGTCAGGGAGTCGCTCGCCACGCATTGAGAGACGCTGCAAACAGGGCTCGGGGACGCCTGAACGGTGAGCGACGTTGCGCCGGTGATGGCCGAGGCGATCCCCGAGGTGCTGGAACAGCCATTGGCGTAGACATACTGCACGCCGGCATTGGCGGCCGCGTTCACCTCCATGGTCGTGTAGGCAAGCTGCGCCAGGTCGAACATCCCCATGAGCAGCAGCAGCAGGGTCGGCGCCAGGAGAGCCAGCTCAAGCGCGGCCACGCCCTCGCGCGCCCGCGCGAGCTCTGACCACGCCAGGCGATGTCCTTTGGCTGTCCGCATGGTCTCCTGCAAACCGATGGGCCCCGACGTCCGGACTTCGAGCGGCCCGCGCCTCGGAGGTGCAGGCCCAAACCGTTGAACGAGCATAACAAAGGAGGCCATGCGGAGGCGGACTTTCGCCTTCGACTCGTCTCAAATTCGTTTTGATTTCTGACCGCCGCGCCGGTTGCAGGCCCGGCCCGCGGCGAGACTCCATTTCGCACGAAACGATTGTTTACATTCAGCCGTTTGCCCTGGGCCGTCGGAGGTGGTCTTTCAGGCTCGGATTTCGGCCTTGGGGGTTGGCATGGGCGGGGGCGGACGCTTGGGCTGCGACACGCACGCGCACGCCATCCGTCCTACCCTATGTCCTGCGCGGCGCGCATGAGCGATCCACTTGCGGGGCCAGATGGCGACTCCCTCATCGAGGGGCCTGCGACGACCGCGGATGAACGCCGCGCCGTGGTCGCGACAGCCCTTGCCTTTCTGCTGCTCGCCGCCCTGACGCCCTTCGCCGCCCGCCCGGAGCCTGCCCAGCCCCTGCTGGCGGCGGCCGATTGCGCCTGGACCGTGTTGAGCGCCGTCGTCACAGCCCTTTTGCTGGTGTCGCAGGACGTGGTGGCGCGGCGGCGGGGCGTGGCCGCGGTCGCCATCGGATATCTCGTCCTCGCCCTCCTTGCCGGGGGGGAGTTCCTGCTCGCGACGGCGCCGGGCGCCGTTGCGCCCCGTGCCCTTGGCCGCGCCCTTGGCGGCCCGGGGGCTGGCGCGGCGGGCCTCAGCTGGCCCAGCCTTTCGGGTCTCAGCCTGATCCGCAGCTTCGTTCTGTCGCCGGCCGTCCTCGTCTATGTCGCCCTGGGCCGGGCGCGCGAACACCGCGAGACGCTCGAACGCGCGCGCCGCCGTCTCGGGACCGGGGATCTCGTGACGGGACTGGCCGTGTGCCTTGTCCTGTTCTGGGGCGCCGTCCCGCTGCTGATCCTGGTGCTCAAGACCCTGGCCCCGGCCCTGGCCGGCCTGACATCCCCGGCGGGGTTGCGCGAGACCGCCCGGGTGGCTGCGCTGCTCGATCTCATCGCTCTGGGGTCGCTGATTGCGCGTCGGGATCGTTCGCGCTTCGACCTCTGGCTGTTCATGGCGACGTTGGGGGCTTTCTGTGAGGTCACGCTGCTGGGGCTGTTCAGCGCCGGCCCGTTTGATCTGGGCTGGTACGGGGCCAGCGCCTTTGGCGCGGCGGCGGGGGCGGCCCTGCTGGTGGTGCTGCTTCTGGAGGGCGGCCACCATGTGCGCCAATTGCGGGAAGTCCAGGCGTCCCTGGTCGCCTCGAACCGTGCGCTTGAGCACCAGTCCCTGCACGACAGCCTCACCGGGCTCGCCAATCGGCGCTATTTCGACGCCTATCTGGAGCGCCAGATTGCCCTCAGCCGACGCAACCGGCGCGACCTCGCCCTGGTCCTGTGCGACCTCGACGACTTCAAGCTCTTCAATGATCGGCATGGGCACCAGGCGGGCGACGAGTGTCTGGCCCGCATCGCCGCCGTGCTGCAGACCTGCGCGCGGCGCCCGGGCGACATGGCCGCCCGCTATGGCGGCGAGGAGTTCGCCCTGATCCTGCCCGAGACCGACCTGATCAGCGCCCGGCGCATTGCCGAGGCCGCGCGCGAGGCCGTGGCGCGGCTGGGCATCCCGCACTATGGCGGCCCGGCCGGCGGGGCCCCGGTGCTGACGCTCAGCGGCGGTCTGGCCGTGATCCGGGGAGACGACGCCGGCTCGGCGGAGGCGTTGGTGGCCGCGGCCGACGCCGCCCTGTTTCGCGCCAAGAACGAGGGTCGCGACCGGATCGTCGTCGCCGACGCCGCCTAAGGACCCCGCCCGGTCAGGCCGCGCGGGCCTCGCCCCGAACGGCATAGCGCCCCAGGCGCAGACGATGGGCCGCGTCGTCGGCGCTCAAGGGCCGGTCGAACAGATAGCCCTGGCACTCGCCGCAGCCCCATTCGGTGAGACGCCGCAACTGCCCCTCGGTCTCCACCCCCTCGGCGATCACGCTCAAACCGAGGTCGCGGGCGAGGCCGATGGTCGCCTTGACGATGGCCGCGTCGCCTGGGCTGGTATCCATGTGTCGCACGAAGGTCTGGGCGATCTTGACCCTCTGAGCCGGGAGGCGCCGAAGATAGTCGAGCGAGGAATAGCCGGTGCCGAAGTCGTCGATGGCGATCCGCACCCCGGCGCGGTGCAGGCGCGACAGCAGTTCGCCCTCGGATGCGGTCATCATGGCCGACTCGGTCAGCTCCAGCTCCAGGCGCCAGGGCGGCAGATCGGCCGCGGCGAGGGCGTCATAGATGTCGGTCTCAAGGATCTCCGGTGACTTGAACTGCAGGGCCGAGACATTGACGCCCATGCGGATCTTGGGCAGCCCCGCCTCTTCCCAGGCGCGCATCTGGCGGGCGGCCTCGGCCAGGACCCAGCGGCCCAGATCGCGGATCAGGCCCATCTTCTCGGCCACCGGGATGAACACATCCGGGCTGATGACGCCGCGCTTGGGGTGGCGCCAGCGGACCAGGGCCTCCATGCCGACGATACGATCGCCGGTGATCGACACCGCCGGCTGGTAGAGCAGAAAGAGCTGCCCCGTGGCGATCGCTTCGCGCAGTTCCGCGGCCAGGGACACCCTCTGGCGCACCTCGGTCTTCATGGTCTGAGTGAAGAAGCGACAGGCGCCGGGCCCGGCCAGCTTGGCCTGATGCTGGGCCATGTCGGCATGCGAGAGCACGGAGGCGGCGTCGGTCGCGTCGGCGTCGATGAACTCCACCCCGACGCAGGCGCTGGCATAGACCTGACTCTCGTCGAGACTGTAGGGCGCGGCGAGATGGGCGAGCACCTGGTGCGCCAGGACCGAGGCCGCCTCCGGCCCGGACAGCTCCGGAACCAGGATGGCGAATTCGTCGCTCCCCAGGCGCGCCAGGGTCCAGGTCGGGGCCGCCAGCTCGCGAAGCCGTTCGGACAGGCCGATCAGCAGCTGGTCGCCGGCGACGTGGCCGCGCGTGTCATTGATGTCCTTGAGACCGTCGACGTCCAGGTGCAGGAGGGCTGCGCAAGGACCGCCCCGCCGGGCCGTGGCCACCGCGCGTTCCAGGGCGTCCAACAGGACCTGGCGATTGGCAAGGCCCGTCAGGGCGTCGAAATGCGCCGCGCGCACGGCGGCGGCGAGAGAGAGCTTGTGATCGGTCACATCGCGGAAGAACCAGGCCCTGCCGAGATAGGCCGTGTCGGGTCCCTGAACCGGGGCGCTGTAGCGTTCGATCCAACGCCCATCCCGGGTCTCGATCTGGTCCCAGGCGGCCTCGTCCCTGCGCGCCAGAACCTCGTCGACCCGGCGGCGCAGGGCGTCCGGATCCTCGAACTGGACGCTCGCGGCCTGCAGCACCCGACCCGCATCGCCGGACTCCAGAACCGCCCGGGGCACATCCCACATCTGGGCGAAGGCGGCGTTGTAGGATGCGATCTTGTGGTCCTGATCGAGCATCAGGATCCCGTTGGGCGAGGACTCCATCAGCGTGCGCAGGACGCTGTGGGCGTGCACGACGCTCAGATCGGCTTCCTTGGCCGCCGTGATGTCCCGGGCGACATCGGTGCAGCCCACCCAGACCCCGGTCGTGGGGTCGAAGAGCGGGATGAGCTGGGACTCCAGCCACACCCCGCGTCCCTCGCGATGGGTCATGCGATATTGCACCGGGCGCGGCGGCGCGGCGGCGCCGGGCGAGGCCTCGCGGGCCGCGGCGCGCAGGGCCTCAAGCGCATCGGGCGGGATGAACTTTTCCGCCTTGTGGCCGATCACGTCCTCGGGACGATAGCCCAGGACGCGCTCCACCGAGGGCGAGATGTACGTAATCGTCCCATCCGGCTCGGTCTGGGTGATGATATCGTGGCCCTTTTCCGAGAGCGTGCGGCAGATCTCGATCTCGGTGATGTCGACCACCAGCCCGGTGATATGGCTGATGCGTCCCGACGTGTCCCGCTGAGCCGTGGCGTGGTTGGAGATCACGCGCCACTCGCCCGACGGCCCGCGCATCCGGAAGGACTGGGTGTAGTCGCCGCCGGCTGTGGCGGCCTGCCGGATCAGCGCTTCAAAGCGGGGCCGGTCTTCCGGATGAAGGGCCTCGCCGATCGCGGACTGATCGCGCGCGTCGAAGACCGAGCCTTGGCCGTCAGAGGTCTGACAGTCCCACCACACCAGAGACCGGGTGGCGAGATCAAAGCGCCAGAAGCCATGGCCGACGAACAGGCGGCCCTGAAACAGGGCCTTCTGGCTCGCCATTGCGCTCTGTTCAGCCCCTGACATCTCAGCCCCTGCCCAGCCTCGCGTCCTCGCTTTTGCGGCGCAGGTCCCCGTCGAAGGTGAACGGCGACCTACAAAGACGAACGAAGCAGAAGAACGTTACCGATTGTTACCGCCCTCGCCCAAATTCGTTATACGTCCAAAAAACGTGATACCAAGGGGATTGAAGAGGAAACGAGTGACTTTTTCAGCGCTGTTATCTTAAAATTTTATGAAGATTGAAAAGAGCGAATGTGGCGTAGACGATATCCAAGTTGAGCATCAAAA
>DAIDGR010000037.1 GCA_027452265.1 Caulobacteraceae bacterium | reverse complement strand
CTCAGCGCTTGGCGCGGACCCCGCGCTCCACCTGACCCAGCCCCATCTGCTTGGCGAGGTCCGAGCGCGCCTTGGCGTAGTTGGGCGCCACCATCGGATAGTCCTTGGGCAGGCCCCACTTGGCCCGATAATCCTCGGGCGAAAGGCCATAGCGGGTGCGCAGGTGGCGCTTGAGCGATTTGAACTTCCGCCCGTCTTCCAGGCAAATGATGAAGTCGGGCTGGACCGAACGGCGGATCGGCACCGCCGGCTCTTTCGGCGCCGCGTCGACCACCGGCGCGCCTGTGGAGACGCCGAGCAGCGCCTTGTGCACACTCTGAATAAGCGCCGGAAGCTCTTCCGCGCTGACCGAATTGTTCTCGACGTAAGAGGCGACGATCTCGGTCGTCATCTCAATTATTTCAGGCTTGATATCCATTCTGGGGTGCTTTTCTCGTTCGGTGGCGCCGGGCGCCCCACATATCTAAAATGATATTCGAGTTTTATTGACGTTCGTTTCAGGACGCAAGCAAGACCGCCCGCTTCCGGGGGTGCGACCGAACGTCCCGGGGGGCGAGGCCCGGGCCAGGGTCGGGGCGGCGATCAACCGGTTAACCGGATATTGGCGAGGATCCGGCCGAATACTTCCTGACTTCAGAGAAACGCGGGCAGGTTAGAGAAATTCGCGCTCGACCCAGTCGGGCCACACATCGGGCAGATCGGCGGAGACCCGGTTGGGGAAGGCCGCCGGGCGTTTGTCGAGAAAGGCCTGCACCCCCTCGCGGGCGTCGGCGGCGGCGCCCCGCGCCTGAATCGCCCGGCTGTCGGCGCGATGAGCGGCCATGGGGTGATCGGCGCCGGCCATGCGCCAGAGCAGTTGCCGGGTCAGGGCCACCGAGACCGGCGCGGCGTTGTCGATGATCTCGCGGGCCAGGGCCCGGGCCGCCGGCAGCAGATCCTCGGGCGCGTGCAGCGAGCGCACCAGACCCCGATCCTTCGCCTCTTCCGCCGGGAAGACGCGGCCGGTGTAGCACCACTCCAGCGCCGTCTGTAGGCCGACCAGACGGGGCAGGAACCAGGACGAGGCGGCCTCGGGCGTGATGCCGCGCCGGGCGAAGACGAAGCCATATCGCGCCGTGGTCGAGGCCAGGCGCATATCCATGGCCAGCTGCATGGTGGCGCCGATGCCCACCGCCGGGCCGTTCACCGCCGCGATCACCGGCTTCAAGCTGTCGAAGATGCGCAGGGTGACGCGGCCGCCGCCGTCGCGCTGCACGCCGTTGATCCTCGCCTCCAGGCGCAGCGGGTCCTGGCTGGCGGCGAAGTCGAAGGTCGCGCCGCCCCCGGAGAGGTCGGCCCCGGCGCAAAAGGCCCGCCCCGCCCCGGTGACGATCACCGCGCCCACCGCATCGTCCGCGTCGGTGGCGTCGAAGGCGGCGATCAGGTCCGCCATCATCCGCGCCGTGAAGGCGTTGAGCTTGTCTGGCCGGTTGAGCGTGATCGTCGCGATCCCGTCCTCCACCTCGTACAGGATCGTCTCGAACTGCGGCGCGGCCATGAAGCATCCTCCGGCGGGGTTTTTGATGACCTCGCGGAAGGCTTGGCGCGCCTCCCGCCTAGGTCTTATGAAGATGGACCGGCGGCATAGGCTGCCGTCAACGAAAAGAGAAGATGAGTGGGAGGTCGCATGGCCTGGGATCTGGTTGCGGACTACGTCATCGTCGGCGCCGGTTCGGCCGGCTGCGTCATCGCCAACCGGCTCTCGGCGGAGCGATCTCTGCAGGTGGCGATCCTGGAGGCGGGCGGCGACGACCGGCCGACCCGGAACCTCTCTCAATTCATGTCCAACCTGATGATCCATGTTCCCGTGGGCTATGCGCGGAACCTCAAGAACCCTCAGGTGAACTGGAACTACGAGACCGAGGCCGACGCCTCCTGCGGCGGTCGGGTGTTCAGCTGGCCGCGCGGCAAGGTGCTCGGCGGCTCCTCCTCGCTCAACGCCATGCTCTATGTGCGGGGACAGCACGCCGATTATGACGGCTGGCGCCAGCTCGGCTGCGAGGGCTGGGGCTGGGACGATGTGAAGCCCTATTTCCTGCGCGCCCAGCACCAGGAGCGGGGGGCGAGCGATTTCCACGCTATCGGCGGGCCGCTCAATGTCTCCGACGTCACCGAGACCCATCCGGTGTCCGACGCGGTGATCGAGGCCTGCGTCAGCGCCGGCATCCCGCGCAATACCGACATCAATGGCGGCGAGCAGGAGGGGGTGGGCTATTACCAGCTCACCGTGAAGAACGGGCAGCGCTGCTCCACGGCCGTGGCCTATCTGCACCCGGCCATGAGCCGGTCGAACCTTCAGGTGGTGACCGAGGCCCTCGCCTCGCGGGTGATCTTCGAAGGCAAGCGCGCGGTGGGTGTGGAGTTCATCCAGAACGGCGTCACCAAGACCATCCAGGCGCGGCGCGAGGTCATCCTGAGCGGAGGCGCGGTCAATTCGCCTCAGCTTCTGCAACTCTCCGGCGTGGGGCCCGGCGCGCTCCTGGCCGAGCATGGCGTCCCGGTGGTGCACGACCTTCCCGGCGTGGGCGAGAACCTTCAGGACCACTATCTGGTCGCCCTGACCTATCGGCTGAAGCCGCACGTGCTGTCGGTCAACGAGCTGACCCGGGGCCTGCGCTTCGTCGGCGAGACGGTGAAGTATCTGACCCAGCGCAAGGGGCTGCTGACCCTGTCGGCCGCGCATATCGCCGCCTTCTGCAAGTCGCGGCCGGACCTGGCGACCCCCGACATCCAGTTCCACATCCTGCCGGCCACCACCGACGTCTCCAATGTCGGCGAGGGCGGCGCCATGGAGCTGGAGCGGGCGCCGGGCCTGACCATTGCCCCGTGCCAGGTGCGGCCCGAAAGCCGGGGTCATGTGCGCATCAAGTCGCCCGACCCAAGGGTTCATCCGTCGATCGTCGCCAACTATCTCTCCGACCCGCTGGATCGCGAGGTGATCCTGGCCGGGCTGAAGCTGGGCCGCGCCATCGCCGAACAGCCGGCCCTGGCCGACCTGATCGACCACGAAACCCTGCCCGGACCGGCAGTGAAGACCAAGGCCGCGCTGCTGGCCTACGCCAAGATGGCCGGTCAGACGCTCTATCACCCGGTGGGCGCCTGCGCGATGGGACGGGGGCCCGGCGCCGTGGTCGACCCGCAGCTTCGCGTGCACGGGGTCGAGGGGCTGCGCGTGGCCGACGCCTCGATCATGCCGCGCCTGGTCTCGGGCAACACCAACGCGCCCAGCATCATGATCGGCGAGAAGGCCAGCGACCTGATCCTCGGCAAAACCGCCTCGTCCATGGCCGCCTGATGACCCACCCCAGCCATCACGCCCGCGCCAACCCGGACAAGCCCGCCTGCATCATGTCCGGGTCCGGCGAGGTGCTGACCTATGGCGAGCTGGACGCCCGCTCGAACCAGGGCGCCCACCTGTTCCGCGCCTCCGGCATCGGGCCGGGAGACGCCATCGCCGTCTTCATGGAGAACAGTCCGCGCTATTACGAGATCCTGTGGGCGACCCAGCGCGCGGGCATCCGCGTCACCTGCATCTCCTCCAAGCTCACGCCCGGCGAGGTCGACTACATCGTCCGCGACAGCGAGGCCAAGGCGCTGATCGCCTCGCGCGCCCTGGCCGAGGTCGCCCTGGCCACCGCCCAGGGCCTTGCCGGCCTGACCCTTTGGATGACCGAGGGCGAGGTCACGCCGTTCGCCAACTTCGAGGCGGCCCGCGCGGCCTTCCCCACCACGCCCATCGCCGATGAATGCGCCGGCGCGGTCATGCTCTATTCGTCCGGCACCACCGGCCGGCCCAAAGGCGTCAGGCGGGCGAACGCCGCCGCCGGACCCCAGCCCATCGACGGGCCCAATCCCCTGGCCCAGATCGGCCAGGCCCTGCTCGGCTTCAGCCCGGACATGATCTATCTCTCGCCCGCGCCGCTCTATCACGCGGCGCCGCTGGGCTGGTCCATGGCCGTGCAGCATCTGGGCGGCACGGTGGTGATGATGGAGCGCTTCGATCCCGAGGCGGCCCTGGCGGCGATCCAGACCTACAGGATCACCTCGGCCCAATGGGTGCCGACCCATTTCGTGCGCATGCTCAAGCTGCCGAAGGAGACCCGTGACCGCTACGACGTCTCCTCCCTCACCTCGGTGTTCCACGCCGCCGCGCCCTGCCCCGTGCCGGTCAAGGAGGCGATGATCGCCTGGTGGGGGCCGATCGTGCACGAGTACTATGCCGGAACCGAGGGCAACGGCTTTTGCTTCATCAGCGCGGCCGAATGGCTGAGCAAGAAGGGGTCGGTCGGCCGGGGCCTCACCGCCCAGATCAAGATCTGTGACGAGGCCGGCGACGAATTGCCGCCCCGCGCCGAAGGCGTCATCTATTTCGCCGGCGGGGGCGAGTTCGAATATCACAACGACCCGGACAAGACCGCCCAGAGCCGACACCCCAAGGGCTGGACCACGCTGGGCGACGTGGGCTGGATCGACGAGGAGGGCTATCTCTTCCTCACCGACCGCAAGAGCTTCATGATCATCTCCGGCGGGGTGAACATCTATCCGCAGGAGATCGAGAACCTGCTGATCACCCATCCCAAGGTCGCGGACGTGGCCGTGGTCGGCGCGCCGCACGAGGAGATGGGCGAGGAGGTGGTGGCCGTGATCCAGCCCGCCGATTGGGCCGAGGCGGGCGACGCTCTGGCGGCCGAGCTTTCAGCCTTCGCCCGGGCCAACCTCTCCCACGTCAAGGCCCCGCGGCGGATCGACTTCATGCGCGAATTGCCGCGCCACGCCACGGGCAAGCTCTATAAGCGCCTCATTCGCGACGCCTACTGGGGCAAGTCCGACTCCAAGATCGTCTGATCGCTCAAACTCAAGGACCAAACACGCATGCAACCGGTGGAGATGAAGGACTTGGCGGGCCTGGTGGGCACGGAGGTCGGGGTGTCGGACTGGGTCGAGATCACCCAGGACCGGGTCAATCTGTTCGCTGACGCCACCGGCGATCACCAGTGGATCCATGTGGATGTCGAGCGCGCCACCCGCGAGATGGGCGGACCCATCGCCCACGGCTATCTGACCCTGTCCCTGATCCCCTTCCTGTCCCAAGGCCTGATGCCGGTGAAGGGCGTCACCCGCGGCATCAATTACGGCTCGGACAAGGTGCGCTTCACCAACATGGTGCGTATCGGCAAGCGCGTGCGCCTGCGCCAGAAGCTGATCGGCGTGGAGCCCCGCGCCGGCGGCCTGCAGATCAAGAACGAATGCACCATCGAGATCGAGGGCGAGGACCGCCCCGCCTGCGTCGCCGAGACCATCTCGATCATCTACGGGGGTTGAGGCCCTCCGCCTCAGCCCCGCCCGCTTAAGGCCAGTTCGGCGCCGAAGCCCAGGAAGACGAGGCCGGTGAGGCGGTCCAGGGCGCGGACGACGCCCGGGCGGCTCAGCCAGGTTCGGGCGCGATCCAGGGCCTGGATCAGGATGGCGAACCAGATCAGGCCGAGCCCGACGTGGATCGCGGCCAGGAGGAGGCCCCAGAGGGCGAAGCTGACCTCGCGCACGGCGAAGGCCGGCAGAAAGCTGACATAGAAGACCCCCACCTTGGGGTTCAGCAGATTGGTGGCGAGGCCCCTGAGGAATGGCGAGGGGGATGAGGCCCGCTCGGTCGCATCCCCGGCGATCAGGCGCGCGCGGGGGCGTAGGAGAAGGCCAACCCCCAGCCAGACCAGATAGGACGCGCCCGCCAGTCGGATCACGGTGAACAGGGTCCGCGAGACGCTCAACAGGGCGCCAAGGCCCAGCGCCGCCGCCGCGCCCCAGGTCAGGCATCCCAGGGCGATCCCCACCGCCGCCCAGGCGCCGGCCCGCCGCCCCTGCGCCGCAGTGGTCCGCAGAACCAGGGCCGTGTCCAGGCCCGGCGTCAGGGTCACCAGTGTGGCCGCGGCCGTGAAGGCGGCCAGCGAACCCATCGGCGTCATGGGGGGAGGCTCACCACTTCAGCAGCCTTCGGCCCAGGAGCCCCCCGATCGCGCCCGAAAGCAGCATGCCCAGGGTGTACCAGGTGGCCAGGAACGGCACGCCGGTCTCATCGCAGGACAGGGCATAGACGAAGGCGCCGAACCCTCCGGCGGCCAGACCCGCGACGAAGCCCGCCCAGGCTGGCCGCGTGGGCGCGGCGCGGCGGAATGCGGCGAACAGGGCGATGAAGGGCGGGAGCGACAGGGCGAGCACGAACAGCGGGCAGAGGTCCCAGGACCCGCCCAGCCAGACCGCGGCGCGCGTCTCCGGACGGGCCGCGCCAAACGCGGCCGCCCCCAGAAGGGCCATGACGACGAACGGCGCCGCGGCGAGCCAGGTCCGCGCGCCGGGCGCCACGCCGGGCCGGACAAGCTTCAGCCCCAGAGCCAAAGCCCCGACCCCCACCGCCAGGGGATAGGCCAGCTTCAGCCAGAATTCCGGCGTGTACATCGCCGTGGCGAAATCCGCCCTCAGGCCCAGCCAGGCCAGCATGACCGCGGCGCTGACCGCCAGACCCGCCGGCAGGGCCGCCAGGACCCCGCGCTCGATGGCGTGGGGCGAGACGGGCCGGGTGTCCTGGGCCAGGGCGGCGATGAGATCGTCGGTGTTCATCGCGCCCTTCCTTCGCGGTCTGGATCCCCGGCCGGCCGGCCCAGCCGCGCCGCCAGGGCCTTGAGGCCGCGATGCACGTTCACCTTCACCGCCGATTCGCTCATGCCCAGGCGCGCCGAGGCCTCGCTCACGCTGAGGCCTTCCAGCTTGGTCTCGCGGATCGCCGCGCGCTGACCCTCGGGCAGCTCCCGCATCAGACGGTCGAGATCGCTCATCGCGGTCCCGCCATCGGCGGTCTCCGCGGCCGCGAGTTCGCCGGCGTCGTCGATGGCGATGAACACCCGACCCCGATGGCGGCGGACATGGTCGATCATCTTGTAGCGCGCGATGGCGTAGACCCAGGCCGTGAACGGCTGGGTCGGATCATAGGTGGCCCGGCGCGTGTGCACGGCGATGAGAACCTCCTGAACCAGGTCGTCCACATCCCCCGCGCCGTCGCGAAGGCGGCGGCGGAAGAAGGGCGGGAACAAACGCGCCAGTTCGCTCAGCAGCTCGTGCTGGGCCGCGCCGTCGCCGGCGAGGCCCCGCAGCATCAGGCCTTTGAGCACCGCCTCGGAGGCCGGCACGCTCGTCTCCTTCTCACCCCTACGGCCACGCCGCCCGTCTGGTTACGTGGGCGCGGCGAGGCGCGCATCTTTTTTTCGCGGCCGATGTAACCGGATCGCCTCCATCATCGAATGCCCTGACGTGACCGGTCAACGGCCTCTCGCCTGACGGTCTCCGCTCCCGCCTTCGCGGGGACGCCATCGCCATCATCAATCCCAGGAGACGACCCATGACCACCCTCAAGACCGCGCTCACCGCCGCCACCCTCGCCAGCCTCGTGGCGGGCCTGGCCGGCGCTGCCGGCGCCCAGGGCATGACCAAGAACGGCAAGTCCGAAGCCGGCATGGAGAAGTGCTACGGCGTCGCTCGCGCCGGGCAGAACGACTGCAAGGCCGGCGCCGGCACGACCTGCGCGGGCACCTCGGTGCGCGACTATCAGGGCAATTCCTGGAAGCTGACCCCCGCCGGGACCTGCACCTCGATCCACACCCCCAAGGGCGCCGGCTCGCTGACGCCGATCCAGCGCTAAGGCGATCGGATCATGAAAAGAGCGCCGACCGCCGGGTTGAGCTTCAAGCCGCAGCATTTCGATGCGGCGCTGGCCGACCCGGCGGCCGGCCTCTGGTTCGAGGTTCACGCCGAGAACTACATGGTCGCGGGCGGCCCGCGGCTGGCCATGCTCGAGGCCCTACGCCACGAGCGGCCCCTCTCCCTGCACGGGGTGGGGCTGTCCCTGGCCGCGGACGCCGACCCCGATCCCGCCCACCTGGCCCGCCTCAAGGTCCTCGCCGACCGCTTCGCGCCGTTCGCGGTGTCCGAGCATCTGGCCTGGTCGGCCTGGGGCGGCGTCTATCACGGCGATCTGCTGCCCTTTCCGCGCACGGCCGCCGCCCTTGAGCGCATCGTACGCAATGTCGACATCGCCCAGACCACCCTCGGCCGGCGCCTCCTGATCGAGAACCCGTCCCTCTATGCGGACCTCGACGGCCAGGACATGGACGAGGCCGCCTTCCTGGGCGCGCTCGTACGCCGCACCGGCTGCGGTCTGCTGGTGGACGTCAACAATGCCTTCATCAGCGCGCACAATCTGGGCCGCGACGCCGGGGCCTATCTCGACGCCCTGCCCGCCGACGCCATCGGCGAGGTCCACCTGGCCGGCCACGCGCCCGACCCGGAGCTGGGCGAGGCCCTCCTCATCGACACCCACGGCGCGCCGGTGGCCGAACCGGTCTGGTCGCTCTACCGCCGCCTGATCGCCCGCATCGGCCCCCGCCCGACCCTGATCGAGCGCGACCAGGAGGTGCCTCCCTTCGCCACGCTCATGGCCGAACGCCAGCGCGCCGCCGACATGCTGGCGCGGCTCCCCGACGCTCCCGCCACGCGCTCCGCCCCACAGCCGGCCCCAGAGCCGGCCCCGGAGCCGACGCAAGAGCCGGCCCATGTCTGAGCTTGCCGCGTTCGAGGACGCCGTCGCCAAGGCCCTGCGCGGCGAGACGCGCCTCGCCGACCCGCGCCTGAGCGTCCATCTCAACACCGTGGCCAAGGCGGCGATCGACGCTCTGGCCGACAACTATCCCACGGTCGAGCGCCTGGTGGGCGCCGAATGGATGCGCGCCTGCGCCTGGACCTATTGGCGCGAGGCCCCCCCGCGCGATCCGATTCTCCTCACCTATGGCGAGACCTTCCCGGACTTTCTGGCGGCCTTCCCCCCCGCGGAGGAGCTGCCCTACCTGGCCGCCGTGGCGCGCCTGGACCTGATCTGGCGCGAAGCCCACATCGCCGCCGACGCCGCGCCGCTCTCCCCCGACCTTCTGGCCGCCCTCGCCCCCGCGGGCCGGAGCGCCCATCGCCTCGTCCTCGCCCCCAGCACACGCCATGTCTGGCTCGACGTTCCGGCCGTGACCATCTGGCGGCACAATCGCGGTCCCGAAGTCCCGTCCGCCGACCTCCAGCTCGACTGGACCCCCGAAGGCGCGCTCTTCACCCGGCCCTATGGCGAGGTTCTGACCGTTCCCATCGGCGCCGGCGCCTTCGCCTTTCTGGATGCGGTGGCCGCGGGCGCGAGCCTCGCCGAGGCTGACGCCGTCATGCGCGCAAGGGACCCAGCCCTCGACCCCATCACCCTGACCCTCGATCTCGCCGCGACCGGCGCCTTTAGCGGCCTTCTCGCCGCCTGAGCCGTCGGCCCCCGTCGCCTCCCTTCACGCCATTCCTGGAGACTCCGCAGGACCCGATCTGGCCCTCTGGTGCGCCTGTTCGCGCCCTACGACCTGTTCGCCTCCCTGGCCCAGCGCACGCCCGACTGGCTTCTGCCGCTGGTCGGCCGCTGCGGCATCGCCGGGGTGTTCTTCATGTCCGGCCGCACCAAGGTCACCGGCCTGCTGACCATCACCCAGAGCACCTATTATCTCTTCGAGACCGACTATCGCCTGCCCCTGGTCCCGCCGCACCTCGCCGCCCAGTTGTCGGCCACGTCCGAGACGGTGTTTCCCATCCTTCTGGTGCTTGGCCTTTTCACCCGGGCCTCGGCCCTGGCCCTGCTCGGCATGACCACGGTGATCGAGGTGTTCGTCTATCCCGACGCCTGGCCCACCCACCTCAGCTGGGCGGCCCTGATGCTCCCCCTCATCGCCCGGGGCGCCGGGGCGGTCTCGCTGGATCGGTGGCTGAAGATCCCCTGACGGACGGCGAGCCAGAGGCGACGGCTCACCCTGGGTCCGGGCAGGGGGCGAGGCTTCAGCCCCCCCAACCGCGCCGCTTGACCGGCCGGGCCCGCTCCGCCGAAGGTTCGGCCTGGCGCGACGCAATGCGCCTGCCAGGGGAACCCCGTCCGATGATCCGCCCTCTTGTGGCCGCCGCCGCCTCCCTGACCCTTCTGGCCGTCGCCAGCGCCCGGGCCGAGACGTTCGAACTCAAGGCCACGCCTCAGACGGTCGAGTGGGGCCATTACGATTCCGACGCCAGGCCGGCCCTGACCGTCCAGTCTGGCGACACCGTCGTCGTCCACACCCTGCTGACCAACAGTCCCGAAGGACTGACCAAGGCCGGCGTGCCGCAGGATCAGATCGAAGATGCGCTCAAGGCCGTGTTCGCCGAGGTCAAGGACCGTGGGCCTGGCGGGCATATTCTGACCGGGCCGATCTATGTTCAGGGCGCTGAGCCAGGCGATACGCTGGAGATCCGTATCCTGAAGATCGATCTGGCCATCCCCTATGCCTACAACGCCTTCCGCTTTGGCTCCGGCGCCCTGCCCGACGACTTCCGCTTTGGACGGATGAAGATCATTCCGCTCGACGCCAAGACCATGACGGCGCGGTTCGCCCCAGGCATCACCCTCCCGCTGCACCCCTTCTTCGGCAGCATGGGCGTGGCCCCGCCCCCCTCCATCGGCCGCTATGACAGCACCCCGCCCAACATCATCGGCGGCAATATGGACGACGCCTCCCTGGTGGCGGGAACCACCCTCTATCTTCCGGTCTATGTCCCCGGGGCCCTGTTCGAGGTGGGCGACGGTCATGCCGGTCAGGGCCAGGGCGAGGCGGACATCACCGCCCTGGAGACGTCCCTGGTGGGAACCTTCCAGTTCATCGTGCACAAGCACACCGGCGAGATCTATCCGCACGCCGAGACGCCGACCGCCTATATCGCCATGGGCTTTGACGACGACCTGACCGTGGCCGTGCGCAAGGCGCTGGAGCACATGCTCGACTTCCTGGCAGCCGAAAAGCACATGAGCCGGGAAGACGCCTACATGCTGACGAGCGTGGCCGGCGATGTGGAGGCCACCGAACTGGTGGACCGCAACAAGGGCGCGCACGTGCTGATGCCCAAGGCGATCTTCGCCGGGCCCTGAGACGAGGCGGGGCGTGGAGGGCTGGATCGCCAGGAGCGCCGTCGGCCTCGTGCCCCGGGCGCGGCTGCGCGAACTGTCGCGCCGCTCGAACCTTCGCGGCGCCCTGCAGACCCTCAGCGTCCTTGGCGCCCTGGCGATCAGCACGGCGGTCCTCGCCCTGGCGGCCCCGCGCGCCGCCCTGCCGCTTTGGGCCGTCGCCCTTGTCGGCGCCTTTCTGAGTCAGGGCGTGCTCCTCAACTGCCTCTATGCCGGCCAGCACGAGCTCAGTCACTGGACGGTGTTCGAGGCCAAGCCGCTCAACGACCTTGTCGGCCATCTCTTTGGCGCCCTGACCCTCAATCCCTTCCTGACCGACCGCTGGATGCACTTCGCCCACCACCGGGCGACCCAGGATCCGGCTCGGGACCCGGAGCTGATGGGCATGGCCCCCTATGACCGCTCCAGCTACCTCTGGGATCTGGTCGGCGGCGGGTTCTGGATCCGCCGGGTGAAAGCGATCCTCGGCGCGGCCGCCGGGCGGGGCCTGGAGGAGGCCTGGTGGCTCGACGCGCGTCAGAGGCGGATCGTGATCTGGGAGGCGCGCGCGCATCTGGCCCTCTGGGCGATCGCGGCGACGGGCTCGGCGGCGCTGGGGACGTGGGACGCCGCGCTGTTCTGGGCTGGGCCGCTCCTCGTCACCAAGGGCATCCACCAGCTTCAGAACACCGGCGAGCATACGGCCATGCCGCACGCGCCCGATATCTTCGCCTGCACCCGCACCCTCCTGGGCCCCGCCCCGGTCAACTGGCTCTTCTGGAACATGGGCTACCACGCCGCCCACCATGCGTTTCCCGGCGTGCCCTTCCACGCCCTGCCGCGCCTGCACGCCGAAATTCTCTCGCGACGGCAAGAACCGGTAACGAGTCTGGGCTATATCGAGGCCCAGAAGGCGATCTTCGCCGCCCTGTGAAGGCGGCCGAAGTCCAGCCGGTCAGAGTGAAGGTAGGATGATGGCGCAGGACGGCGCGTTTGCGGCCCCGAAGCACGAGGCGGAGCTGTTTCCGCTGGAGGCGCGGGCGACCGCCCGGGCCCTGGAGGCCTCTCGGATCCGCGAAATCGCCAATCCCAATTTCGGCGTGCCGGGCCTGGCCCGGTTCTGGGTCGGCGAGGGCAATGAACCCACCCCGGCCTTCATCCGCGACGCCGCCGCCCGGGCCCTGGCCGAGGGCCAGACCTTCTACACCCACAATCGCGGCGTTCAGGAGCTGCGCGACGCCCTGGGCGACTATCTCCGCGAGGTGCGCGGCCTCAACCCCCACCCCGACCAGCTTTCGATCACCAGCGGCGGCGTCAACGCCCTGATGATCGCCATGCAGGCCCTGGTCGATCCCGGCGACGAGGTCGTGGCAGTGACCCCGGTCTGGCCGAACCTGACCCAGATTCCGCGCATTCTCGGCGCCCGCGTGCGTCGGGTGGGCCTGCGGCCGGGCGACGGCGCCTGGCGGCTGGACCTGGACGAACTGCTCGACGCCATCACCCCGGCCACGCGGCTGGTCCTGGTCAACTCACCCAACAATCCGACCGGCTGGACCCTCCCGGTCGAGGCCGCGCGGGCCCTCCTCGCCCACTGCCGCCGCCTGGGCGTGTGGGTGCTGTCCGACGATGTCTATGAGCGCCTGGATTTCGATGGCGAGGCGGCCTCGCTCCTGGCCCTGGCCGAGCCGGGCGACCGGGTGATCAGCGCCAACAGCTTCTCCAAGGCCTGGCGGATGACCGGCTGGCGGCTCGGCTGGCTGGTGGCCCCGGCCGCCCTGGAGCCGGAGATCGGCAAGCTTCTTGAATACAACACCTCCTGCGCGCCCGACTTCATCCAGGCCGGCGCTATCGTCGCCCTGCGCGAGGGCGAGGCGCATGTGCAGGACCTGCACGCGCGGCTGATCGCCCGGCGCGATCGCATGGCGAGGTCCCTTCGCGCGCTCGCCGGCATTGAGGTCACCCGGCCGCAGGGGGGGATGTACATCCTGCTGCGTGTGCGCGGCTTCGACGACTCCGTCGCCCTCGCCAAGCGTCTGATCGCCGAGGTGGGTCTTGGTCTGGCGCCGGGCGTGGCCTTTGGCCCGGAGGGCGAGGGCTGGCTGCGCTGGTGTATCGCCGCCGCCGACGCGGGCCTCGATGACGGCGTGGCGCGATTGACGCGCTGGCTCGAAGCCCGGCCCAGGCCCTGATCACGGCCCTGATCACGGCCCTGATCAAGGCGCGCTCGCGACGCGATTTCGCCCATTTTGTTCAGTTGAGGTTCAGACGTGACCCTCTAACTTGACCGTGTGGTCAGGTTCGCTCGCCCCCTTTTGTGCCTTGTGGCCGTCCTGTCGGCGGCCTCCGCGGGGCTGGCTGGAGGTCGGGGGCCCGGAGGGAGCGTGCAGGGTGCGCCGCCCCCACCACGATTTGAAGCGCCGGGCGGGACGATGGGTTTTGGCGTTCCGCGCGAGGCCGGCCGGGCTCCCGCCTATGGCGCCCAGCCCTACAGCGCCCCGGCCTACAACGCCTTGGCCGCGCGCGGCGACCTCGGCGGACAGCAGGAGCGGGCGCGCAGCGGCGTGCAGGCCGGCCAGCTGGCCCCGCTCGGCGCCGTGATCGCCGGGATTCGCCAACGGATCCCGGGCCGGCAGCTGGACACGGGCCTGGAGTCGATCGGCGGGCGGCCGGTCTATCGCGTGCGGTGGATCACCCATCAAGGCCGCAGGATGGACATTCTGGTGGACGCCGCCAGCGGCGCCATCCTGAGCGAGAGATAGTCGGGGACAAGACCATGCGCATCCTTCTGGTGGAGGACGATCCGGACCTTTCGCGCCAGCTCAGACAGGCCCTGGCCGATTCCGGCTACGCCGTGGACCACGCCCCCGATGGCGAGGAGGCGGCCTATCTGGGTGAGGCCGAGCCCTATGACGCGATCATTCTCGATCTGGGCCTGCCCAAGATCGACGGCGCGGCGGTGCTGGAGGGCTGGCGCCGGGCCCAGGTGGCGACTCCCGTCCTGATCCTCACCGCGCGCGGCGCCTGGAGCGAGAAGGTGGCGGGCTTCGACGCCGGCGCGGACGACTATCTGACCAAGCCGTTCCATACCGAGGAGCTGCTGGCGCGGCTGCGCGCCCTCTTGCGCCGTTCGGCCGGCCATGCGGCCCCGAGCCTGGTCTGCGGCGCCCTGAGGCTCGATCCGCGCGCGGCCCGCGCCACGGTGAGCGGAGAGCCCCTGCGCCTGACCTCGCTGGAGTACAGGTTGCTGCACTATCTGATGATGCACCAGGGCCGGGTGATCAGCCGCACCGAGCTGGTGGAGCACCTCTACGACCAGGACTTCGACCGCGACTCCAACACCATCGAGGTGTTCGTCGGCCGTCTGCGCAAGAAGATCGGCTCAGATCGGGTCGAGACCGTGCGCGGCCTGGGCTATCGGCTGGTCGAGATCGCGGACGAGGCGCCGCGGGCGTGACGGGGCCGGCCGGCGCCCGCCCGGCGAAGGATCGCACGGTCCGCTATGGCGGCCGCTCGCTGGTCCGGCGCCTCGTGCTTCTGGCCGCCGGCTGGAGCCTGGCCGTGGTCGTGCTCGCCGGCTTCGCCCTCTCGGCCTATTTCCGCCATGCCGCCCTGCAGCGCTTCGACGCCAGCCTGTCCGAAGCCGTCGACAGCCTGGTGGCCGAAGTCGCGGTGGAGAACGGTCAGGTTCAGCCCCCGCCCGTGGTCGATCCGCGCTCCCTGCGCGCCTATAGCGGCTCCTACTGGGAAATCGCGCCGGTGGTGGGCGGCCATATCCAGGCCGAATTGCGCTCCCGCTCGCTGTGGGATCACACCTTAAGTCCGCCGGCCGACGTCCTGGCGCGCACCGCCCGCTCGCCCGGCGACGTGACCTTCTATGACGCCATCGGCCCGCTCAACCGCCCCTTGCGCGTGGCCGCCATGCAGGGGCGACTGCCCGAACTGCCCCAGCCCGTGCTGTTCATGGCGGCTGAGGATCGCACGCCCGTGGATGCGGCGGTGCGCGCCTTCGCCGCGGCCATCGCCGTCTCGCTCGCGGTCCTCGGGGCAGGGCTGAGCCTGGCGGTGTTCCTCCAGGTGCGGGTGGGGCTCTCGCCGCTGTTCGCCCTGCGACGGGAGATGGCCGCGGTTCGGGTCGGGGAGAGCGAGCGGATCACCGGCGACTATCCCAGCGAACTGGCGCCCCTGGCCGAGGAGCTCAACGCCCTGATGCGCCACACCCAGGAAACGGTCGAGCGGCAGCGCACCCATGTGGGCAATCTCGCCCACGCCCTGAAAACCCCGCTTTCGGTCATTCTCACCGAGGCGCGCGCCCATCCAGGCCCCCTCGCCGAGGTCGTCCTGCGCCAGGGCGAGACCATGGGCCAGCAGGTGGATCACCATCTGCGGCGCGCCCGGGCGGCGGCGCGGGCCCAGGGACCTGGCGAGCGCACGGAGGTCGGCCCGGCCCTGGACGAACTGGCCCGCACGCTCGAACGGATCTTCTCCGATACGGTCAGCGAGGTGGACTGGCGCTGTGATCCGGGCCTGAGCTTTCTGGGCGAGCGGCAGGACCTCCTGGAGCTCGCCGGCAATGTGATGGAGAACGCCTGCAAGTGGTGCCGGTCCTATGTGCGCGTCACCGCGACCGCCGAGGGCCCGCGCCAGCTGCGCCTCGTCGTCGAGGACGACGGCCCGGGCCTGGCGCCCGAGCAGCGAAGCGAGGTGGTGCGGCGGGGCGCGCGGCTCGACGAGCGCACGCCCGGATCGGGCCTTGGCCTGTCCATCGTCGATGAACTGGTGCGGGCCTATGGCGGAACCCTTGAGCTGGGGGCCTCGCCGCTCGGAGGGCTCAGCGTCGAGATGCGCCTGCCCCGGGCCGAGAGATAGCCCTTAAGCGTCATCTCGGGCTCGCCTGACGCCCCGCGCCTGGGGTATCAGGCGGGCATGAGCCTTCTTCCGCGCTCGCGCACCGCGCGCCGCCGCCTGTTCGTTCTCGCCGCCGCCGCTCCGGTCCTGGCCCTCGCGGCCGGCCTGACCCTCTATGGCCTGCGCGGCGCCATTTCGTATTTCTACACCCCGGCCCAGGCGGCCAGCGCCCACGTGGCGGCCGGCCAGACCATTCAGCTCGGCGGCCTGGTGGAGACCGGCTCGGTGCGGCGGCGTCCGGACGGATCGGTGAACTTCGTCATCGCCGATCGCCGCGCGGCTGATCCGGTGGTGTTCCGCGGCGCCCTGCCCGACCTCTTCCGCGAAGGCCAGGGTGTGGTGGCCACCGGCGCCTTCGACCGCTCCGGCGTGTTCGAGGCCAGCCAGGTCCTGGCCAAGCACGACGAGAAATACATGCCCAAAAATGTCGCCGACGCCCTCAAGGCTCAGGGCGAGTGGCGCGGCGGCGGGGCCCAGCCGAGCTATGCGGAGCCTGGACCGCGGGTGCGCGCGGACTGACGCAGCCCTCCGCCATGCGTCCGCCGCAATTTGGCTAAGCTGAAGCCTTGTCGTTCACCGAAACATAACTTGTCTGCGCGCCCCTCCCCTTTGGACGGCGGCGTCGCTAAACTGCGGACGCTTGATCCACCTGTCCGCACGAGAGGACACCTGACCACATGGCCGTGAAGACGTCGCATCTGATCCTGGGCTCTCTGGCCGCCGCCGCCCTCGGCGTGGCCGCCTTCGCCGGGGCCAATATGGCGCCGGGCGGGTTCGCCCAGAGCGGGCTTGGCCATCTCATCAAGGCGGCGACCGAGCCGGTGATGGAAAGCGCGCCGCCCGGCCAGCCCATGTCCTTCGCCGACATCTTCGCCAAGGTCTCGCCGGCCGTGGTCTCGATCCACGTGACCTCCAAGGTCGACGTCAGCGCGATGCCCCAGCTGCGCGGCATTCCCGGCATCCCCGGCCTTCCCTTCAACCTCGTCCCGCGCGGCGATGAGGGGGGCGATGATCAGGACGACGGCGGCGCTCCGTCCAAGCGCGCGCCCAAGCAGATGTCCTCCGGATCGGGCTTTTTCATCTCGCCCGACGGCTACATCGTGACCAACAACCACGTCGTCGAGAACGCCGAGGACATCAAGGTCATCCTCAAGGACGGCAAGGAGCTGAAGGCCACGGTGGTCGGCCGCGACGAAGACACCGATCTGGCCGTGATCCGCGTCGCCGGCTCGAACTACCCCTATGTCGACTTCGAGAATCGGGCCCGTCCGCGCGTCGGCGACTGGGTCCTGGCCGTGGGCAATCCCTATGATCTCGGCGGCACGGCCACGGCCGGCATCGTCTCGGCCTTCAACCGCGACATTGGCGAACGCTTCGTCGACTACATCCAGATCGACGCGCCGATCAATCGGGGCAATTCCGGCGGCCCGACCTTCGACGTCTATGGCCGGGTGATCGGGGTCAATACGGCGATCTTCTCGCCCTCCGGCGGCTCGGTGGGCATCGGCTTCGACATTCCGGCCGACGTGGCCGAGAGCGTCACCAAGCAGTTGATGACCGGGCACAAGATCCAGCGCGGCTATATCGGCGCCACGATCGAGGACCTGACCGACGAGCTGGCCACCTCCTGGGGTCTGGAGGGCAAGAAGGGCGCGGTGGTCGCGGGCCTGGTGCCTGGCGGGCCCTCGTCTCGCGCCGGGCTGAAGGTCGGCGACGTGATCGTCAAGGTGAACGGCCAGGACGTCGACAGCGCCACGGCGGTGACGCGCGAAGTAGCCAAGGCCCAGGTCGGCGGCAAGATCCAGCTCGACCTCTATCGCAACGGCAAGCCGGCCTCGGTCACGATCACCGCGGGCCTGCGTCCTTCGGAGGAGGAGATCGCCCAGAACGGCGGCCTGGCGGGCGGCGACGAGGGCGACTCGGCCGGGGCCGAAGCGCCGCACCACGTGATGCTGGGCATGACCCTGGCCCCGCTCGACGCGGCCGCGCGTCAGGCGTTCAACATCTCATCCGACACCAAGGGTGTGCTGATCCAGTCGGTGAAGAGCAACTCCGATGCGGCCGACAAGGGCGTGCACCGGGGAGACGTCATCGTCCGCGCGGGCGATCGGGAGGTCACCGGGACCGGCGACATCGCCTCGGCCCTGGCCGAATGGAAGAAGGCGGGACGCACCAGCATTCCGCTGGAGATCAATCGCAACGGCGCCTCGATCTTCATTCCGATCAAGATCGACGGCTGACCGGCCGCACTGAAGGGGGCTCGGACGCGCATGAGGCTGCTGATCGTCGAGGACGACAAGGAGGCGGCCCAGGCTATGGCCACGGGCCTCACCGAGCGCGGGCACGTCTGCGAGCAGGCGCATGACGGCGAGGCAGGCCTCCTCGCCGCCGACTCCCAGGCGTTCGACGTCATGGTGGTCGACCGGATGATGCCAAAGCTCGACGGCCTCTCCATGGTCGAGACGCTGCGCCGCCGGGGTGACGCCACGCCGGTCCTCTTCCTCTCGGCGCTCGGCGAGATCCACGACCGGGTCAGCGGCCTGAACGCGGGCGGCGATGACTATCTCGTCAAGCCCTACGCCCTGGCCGAGCTGGTGGCCCGGGTCGAGGCTCTGGCGCGCCGCCGCGAAACCGGGGCGGTTCAGACCCTGCTCAAGGTCGGCGATCTGGAGATGGACCTGATCGGGCGCCGCGTGCACCGCTCCGGCGTCGAGATCGACCTGCAGCCGCGCGAGTTCCAGCTTCTGGAGTTCCTGATGCGCAATGGCGGGCAGTCGGTCACCCGCACCATGCTGCTGGAAAAGGTCTGGGAGTACCATTTCGACCCGCAGACCAACGTCATCGACGTGCATATTTCGCGTCTGCGCGCCAAGATCGATAAGGGCTTCGACAAGCCCATGCTTCAGACCGTGCGCGGCGCAGGCTATCGTCTGGAGGCTTAAGGAGCGCCTGGCTCCGCCCGTCCCCGCGCCTTCACGAGAAACGCCGATGCGCCTGCCCCGGCTGTTGCGGACCACCTCGTTTCGCCTGACCCTTCTGTCCCTGGCGGTGTTCGCCGGCGCGGCCAGCGCGTTTCTCGTCTATGTCTATCTCGCCACCGCCGGCGATGTGCGCAACCACGCCGACGCCCAGGTGCAGCGCAATGTCGACGCCTTGCAGCGGATCTACGCCCAGGGCGGGCTCACGGCGCTCAACCAGGCGGTGATCGAGCGCGCCTCCCAGACCAACGACCAGCTCTACCTCCTGATGAATGGCGATGGGACGCCGATCAGCGGCTCGATCGGGGCCTCGCCGATCAAGGAGTTCGATGGCAAGCCCACCTGGGCGACGTTCCAGCTCACCGAACCTGGCACCCAGGGCCAGAGCGAGGTTCAGGCGGCGCGTGGCCTCGAGATCCAGCTTTCCGGCGGCCAGCGCCTGTTCGTCGGCGCCGATGTGGGCGAGGCCGAGGCCTATGTCGGCCGCATCCTGCACGCCCTCTGGGGCGCCGGCGCCCTGACCATTCTGCTGGGGCTCCTGGGCGGGCTGCTGATCAGCCGCAACGCCAGCCGCAGCATGGCCAGTCTCGTCGGGGTGATCGACCAGGCCCGGGGCGGCGACCTGGCCGCGCGCGCCCAGGTGCGCGGCGCGGGGGACGAATATGACGAGCTGGCCGTGGGTCTCAACGACATGCTCGATCGGCTGGAGCGGTCGATCGCCAGCATCCGCCACGCCGGCGACGCCATCGCCCACGACCTGCGCTCGCCCCTGACCCGGCTGCGCGCGCGGCTCGAGGCGGCGATCATCGAGGCCGACGCCGGGCGGACCGACCCGCGCGAGGCCCTGCACCAGGCGCTCGACGACACCGACGGGGTGCTGCGCACCTTCGCCGCCGTGCTGTCCATCGCGCGGCTGGAGTCGGCCGCCGATCCGCCGGGCCAGACCGTGTTCGACGCCGCTGAGCTGGCCCTTTCGGTGGCGGAGCTCTACGGGCCGGTGGCTGAGGACAAGGGCCTCGACTTCCAGGTCGACGCGGCGCCCGGCCTCAAGCTGATCGGCAATCGCGAGTTCATCGCCCAGGCCGTGGCCAACCTGCTCGACAACGCCGCCAAATACACGCCGTCAGGGGGCGCGATCCGTCTGGCGGTCCGCCGACGCGCCTCGGGCGATGTGGAGATCTCCGTGACCGACACCGGGCCGGGCATCGACCCCGCGGATCGCGAGCGGGTGGTGCAGCGCTTCGTGCGCCTGGAGCATAGCCGCCACCAGCCGGGCGCCGGGCTGGGCCTCTCCCTGGTCGCCGCCGTGGCCCGGGCGCACAAGGGCGGGCTGGAGATCGACGAGGGACCGGGCAGCGTCGAGGGCTCAGGCCCGGGCCTGCGCGCCGCCCTCGTCTTCCCGCCGGTTTGAACGCGGTGGCCTCGCATATCCCTGGCCCGAACGCCGGCCCGAAAGCTGGCCCGAAAGCTGGCCCGAAAGCTCGCTTAGGCGCCGCGCTCGTTCCGTGCGGCCCGGTATCCGACAAGGCCGCCGCCCAGCGCATCCGCGCCCGCCTCGCTCAGGACGGCGTCCTCGCCCCCGCCACGGCCGCGGCCTGGGACGCGCTCGCGCCCGCCTTCGCCGCCTCGCCCTATCTCGCCCGCCTCGCGGTCCGTGACCCCAAGGGCCTTGAGCGCCTGCTGGCGGCCGACCCCGACATCCGACGGGACGATCTGACGCGTGAGGCCGGCGCCTGTGGCGAGGCGCGAAGCGTCGCGGCTGGTCAGGCGCGTCTTCGCACCCTCAAGGCCGAGCTGCACCTCCTCACCGCCCTGGCCGATCTGGGCGGGCTCTGGGACCTGGGCCAGGTCACCGGCGCCCTGAGCGCCTTCGCCGAGGCGGCGGTCGCGAGCGCGCTGGCCCTTGCCGCGCGGCAGGCCTGCGAAGCGGGGCTGATGATCGCCCCGCCCGATGCGAGGCTTGGCCCGGCGCCCGGGCTTTTCGTCATCGCCATGGGCAAGCTCGGCGCGGGCGAGCTGAACTATTCCAGCGATATCGACATCTCGATCTTCTACACCCCCGAAGCCCTGCCCGTGGCGTCGGAGGTCGAGCCCGCCCGCCTCGCGGCGCGGCTGGTGGAGGGGCTGAGCGAGGCTCTGCAGGCGCGCACCGCCGAGGGCTATGTCTTCCGCGTCGATCTGCGCCTTCGTCCCGATCCGCTTTCGACCCCGGCGGCGGGGCCGGTGGCGGCGGCCCTCCACTACTACCAGACCGTGGGCCAGAACTGGGAGCGCATGGCCCTGATCAAGGCCAGGCCCCTGGCGGGCGATCTGGCGGCGGCGGAGGCCTTTCTGGGCGAGCTGCAGCCCTTCATCTGGCGCCGTCACCTCGATTTCTCCGCCCTGGCGGACATCCACGCCATCAAGCGTCAGATCCATGTGCACAAGGTGGACGAGCGGCTCGAGGCCGCGGGCGCCAACGTCAAGCTCGGCCGGGGCGGCATCCGCGAGGTGGAGTTCTTCGTCCAGACCCTGCAACTGATCCATGGCGGCCGCGATCCGGGCCTCCGCGCCCGCGCCACGCTTTCGGCTCTGGAGGCCCTGCGCCAGGCCGGCCGGGTGAGCGACGCCGCCGCCTCGGAGCTCGCCTCCGGCTATGTCGCCCTGCGCCGGATCGAGCACCGCCTGCAGATGATCGAGGACGAGCAGACGCACCGGATTCCCGAGGACAAGGCGGCGCGGGGGCCGGTGGCCGCCCTGTGCGGCGCGCGGACGGTCGCCGCCTTCGACGCCGCGACCGGGCGGCTCCTGACGCGGATCAACCGGCGCTATGGCGAGCTGTTCCCCGACGAGGAGCCCCTGTCCGCCGCCGCCGGCAGCCTCGTCTTCACCGGCGTCGAGGACGACCCGGAGACCCTGGCCACGCTCGCCCGTCTGGGCTTTCGCCAGGGCGCGCAGGTCGCCGCGACCATTCGCGGCTGGCACCACGGCCGCATCCGCGCCATGCGCCTGGCGCGGGAGCGCGAGCTCTTTACCCGCCTGGCCCCACGCCTTCTGGAGGCCGCCGCCGCCACCGGGGCGCCGGATGCCGCCTTCGCCCGCTTCGCCGACTTCTTCGAGGGCCTGGCGGCCAGCGTGCAGGTCCAGTCCCTGTTCCTGGCCCATCCCGAGCTCCTGGTCCTGGTGGTGCGGGTCATGGCCTTCGCGCCCCGTTTCGCCCGAACCCTGGCCCGTCAGCCCGCCGTGCTCGACAGCCTGCTTGACGCCCGGGTGGCGGCGGACCTCGCCGGGGGCGCGGAGGCGGCGGCGGAGATCGCGGCCGTGGGCGAGGGACCGGGCGCGTTTGAAGCCGCCATGGATGCGGCCCGCCGCGTGCATGCCGAACGGGTCTTCCGCATCGGCGCCCGGGTCCTCAACCGCACGGCCACAGCCGCCGCCGCCGGCGCGGCCTTCGCGGATCTCGCCGAGGCCCTGGTGAGCGCCCTGGCCCGCGCC
This sequence comes from Caulobacteraceae bacterium, assembly GCA_027452265.1. Lineage (GTDB taxonomy): Bacteria > Pseudomonadota > Alphaproteobacteria > Caulobacterales > Caulobacteraceae > Acaudatibacter. The sequence continues at coordinate 1,979 of DAIDGR010000037.1, read as the reverse complement.
GCTCACGCCGAAGTCGTCCGCGCCGTGGGGCCGCTTGAGGCGTCCTCCGCGGTGATCGCGCTGGGCTCCCTGGGCGCCCGGGAGATGAACGCCGCCTCCGACCTTGATCTCATGACCCTGTACGAGGCCGCCCCCGACGCGACGAGCCGGGGCGAGGGCCTCGACGCGGCCACCTTCCACGCCCGCTTCACCCAGCGCCTGATCGCCGCCCTTTCGGCCCTGACCCCGGCCGGCGGCCTCTACAAGGTGGACATGCAGCTTCGTCCCTCGGGCACGGCGGGGCCGGTGGCCGTGAGCCTCCGCGCCTTCGAGGCCTACTATGCCGGCGAGGCCGAGACCTGGGAGCTGCAGGCCCTCAGTCGGGCCCGGGTGGTCTGGGCCAGCACGCCCGCCTTCGCCGCTCGCGCCGCCGCCGCCCTTGAATCCGCCCTGCGCCGTCCGCGCGATCCCGGACAGGTCGCCCGCGACGTGCGGGAGATGCGCGCCTTGATGGAGGCCGAGCGTCCGGCCTGGGGCGACTGGGACCTGAAGCTGCGCCCGGGCGGCCTCGTGGATCTCGACTTCATCGCCCAGGGCCTGGAGCTGATCGGCGCGGCCTCGGGCGGCCCGCTGCAGCCCGGCACCGGCGCGGCCCTCGCCTGTCTCGCCGAGGCGCGGCCCGACCTTGCCGGCGATCTCGCCGCGCTCAGCGAGGCCTGGACGCTGGAGACGGACCTCCTGCAGGTGCTGAAGATCGCGCTCGACGATGGCGTCGATCCCAAGGGCGAACCGCGCGGCCTCCAGGCCCTGCTGTGCGAGGCCGGCGGGGTGCGGAGCTTCGCGGCGCTGGAGCGGCGGCTGAACGCGGCCGCCCGACGGACGCGCCAGACCTTCCTTCGCCTGTTCGACCCCGCGACGGAGCCGGGGCATGGTCGGCGTTGAAGCGGCGTGGGGGGGTTGGTCGCTGCGGGGAACACCCCTGCCGCGGGGACGGAGCATGACCGGTGGGCGAGGTGAGGTTTGAGGTCTGGCGAGACGGACGGCGAGGACGATCTGGTCCTGCGGGCCGGTCGCGGCGAGGCGGGCGCCATCTCCACCCTGGTCGCGCGCAAGCTGCCGCGGATCCTCGCCCTGGCCCGGCGGATGCTGGGCGACGCGGCCGAGGCCGAGGACGTCGCCCAGGAAACCCTCTTGCGGGCCTGGAAGGCGGCGCCGAACTGGCGGCCGGGCAAGGCCAAGTTCGACACCTGGCTGCACCGGGTGGCGCTGAACCTGTGCTACGACCGGTTGCGCAAGCGGCGGCGGCTGACCCAGGATCCGCCGGACCGTCCGGACGAAGGCCCGGGCCCCGATCGCGGCCTGCACGCCCAGGACGTGGGGCGGAGGGTGGAGGCAGCCCTGGCCGGTCTGCCCGAGCGTCAGCGCGAGGCGATCATTCTGGTGCATTATCAGGAGCTGTCGGCGGCCGAAGCCTCGTCCCTGTTGGGCGTGAGCATCGAGGCGTTGGAGAGCCTGCTGGCCCGGGGGCGGCGCAGCCTGCGCAGCGCTCTGGCGGACGTCTGGCGGATCGCGTGAAGGGGACGAGATGACGAAGATGACCCTGGAGCGGTTCGAGGCGGCCACCCTGGCCTGGGGAGCCGATCTGACGCGCTGGCCAGAGAGCCTGCGCCAGGAGGCCGAGACGCTGTGCGCGGACCAGCCGGCCGCGGTGGAGGCCCTGCTGGCCGCCGCCCGGTCCCTTGATCAGGCCCTGGACGCCGTGATCGTCGAGGCGCCTTCGGCGGCCTTGCGCGACCGGGTCCTCAGCCTCGCCCCTAAGGCACGCGATGGCGCGCGCGATGGGGCGGGACTCGCCAGGTTTCTGGCCTGGACCGGCCTCCGGGGCGGGGCCGCGGGCTTCGCCATGGGGGCGGCTCTGGCCGCCTCCTGCGCGGCCGGCGTCCTGGCCGGGATCATCGCCAACGCCGAGGGACTGGCCAACACGCCCAGCGCCCGGGCGC
>DAIDGR010000036.1 GCA_027452265.1 Caulobacteraceae bacterium | reverse complement strand
TCATTCTGGCCGCGCGCCGCCTTCGATTGGTGAGTCGCCATCGACGGCCCCGATCTTCCGTGTGCTGCGATTCGTGTGACGCCCTCAGGAAACGGCCATTCCACCATCGCCCCCGCCGGGCCGGACGGCCCCGCACGCCATGACCTTGCTCAACGCGCCGCCCGCGCGAGGGGGCGATAGTCTCGCGCCGCAGGGCCTCATCGCCCGTGGGGCCGGAGCCCAGATGGCCGCTCAGAACGCCGATATCGCCAGGACGTTTCGGCGGATGGCCGATCTTCTGGAGATCGAGGACGCCAACCCGTTCCGCGTCCGCGCCTACAGGCGCGCCGCCGAGACCCTGGACGATCTGGCCGAGCCGGTGGCCCGCCTTCTGGCGCGAGGGGCGGACCTGTCCGACCTGCCGGGCGTGGGCGAGGACCTGGCGGGGAAGATCGCCGAGATCAGCCGCACAGGGCGTCTGGCCGCGCTTGAGGCGGTCGAGGCCCGCACGCCCTCCGCCCTGGCTCAGCTCGGGACGATCCCGGGTCTCGGGCCAAGACGCATCCGGGCTCTGCACGAGCGCCTGGGCGTGGTCACCGCCGCCGATCTCAAACAGGCCTGTCTCGACGGCCGGGTCAGACGCATTCCCCATTTTGGGCGCGCGTTCGAAACCCGCCTTCTCACCGCCCTGCGCGGCGGGGCGGCGGCGGCGGCGCGGCGGCGGCTCGCCGAGGCGGAAGATGACGCCCACAGCCTCCAGGCGCGGCTGGAGCGCGCGCCGGGGGTCGCCAGGGTCGTGGTGGCCGGAAGCTTCCGGAGACGGCAGGAAACGGTGGGCGACCTCGATCTCGTTGTCGCCGCGCCGAACGGAACGGCGGTCGGCGACGCCCTGGCGGCGTTCGAGGAGGTCGCGACCGTCATGGCCAAGGGTCCGACCCGGACCAGCGTCGTCCTCGCATCCGGACTGCAAGTGGATCTCAGGGTCGTTCAGCCGGACAGCTTCGGCGCGGCGCTGGTCTATTTCACCGGCTCCAGGTCGCACACGATCGCCCTGCGCGAGCGGGCCAAGGCGCGGGGGCTCAAGCTCAATGAATACGGCGTATTCCGGGGCGACACGCGGATCGCGGGACGCACCGAGGAGGACGTCTATGAGGCGCTCGGCCTGGCCTTCATCCCTCCGGAACTGTGCGAGGATCGCGGTGAGATCGCCGCCGGCGCCCAGGGTCGCCTTCCCCGCCTGATCGCGCTCTCCGACATCCGCGGCGATCTCCACGTCCATACGGACGCCTCGGACGGCCGCGAGAGCCTGGACGCCATGGTCCTGGCCGCTCGCGCACGCGGCTATGGCTATGTGGCGATCACCGACCACAGCGCGCACGCCCGAGTGGCGCATGGCCTCGACGTGACGCGCTTGAGCGCCCAGCTCGACGCCATCGACCGTCTGAACGCACGCCTGCAGGGGATTGTGGCGTTGAAGGCCAGCGAGGTGGACATCCTCAAGGATGGGCGGCTCGACCTGCCCGATGAGGCGCTCGCGCGGCTCGATCTGGTGGTCGCCGCCATTCACTCCGACTTCGGCCTGAGCCGTGGGGAACAGACCCGGCGCCTGCTCCGCGCCATGGACCATCCGCGCGTATCGATCATCGCCCACCCCACCGGGCGTCTTCTGGGCGCGCGCGAGGGCTATGCCGTGGACATGGACGCCGTAATCGCCCACGCCCGGAACCGGGGCTGCGCCCTGGAGATCAACGCTCATCCAAGCCGCCTCGACCTCAACGACATACAGGCGCGGGCGGCCAAGTCCGCCGGGGCGCGGCTGTCGATCGGCTCCGACGCCCACACGAGTCTCGGCCTTGGCCACATGCGCCTTGGGGTGGATCAGGCGCGGCGCGCCTGGATCGAGCCGCAGAACACCCTCAACACCCGGTCATGGCCGGAGCTCAAGGCGCTCATCGCCCGCTGAACGGGCGACAAGGCGCGCCCGGCGCGGACACCCCCGGCGCCTCCCGCCCGCTCTTGCCCCCTCCTATTCCCCCTGGACGTTCCGGGCGCGGGAGGACTAGCTGAGCGCAACCGGGCGGCGGGGGCGGTTGGCGGCCGCGCGACGGTTTCGCCTCAGGGGGGAATGGCATGAGCATGCATACGCGCCGGGCGGCGCTTCTCGCGGCGGGCGCGGCCCTGACGCTGACCCTGGCCCTGGGGCTCGGCGCCGGCCCTGTGGAAGCGTCCGAGGCCACAGCGTCGCCCCCGACGGCCGCCGGTCAGGCCATGGATCCGGTCTTCGCGGCGCATCAGAAGGCCTGGACCACCAAGCCGGAATTCTCCAGCCCCCTGGTCGACCACCTTCCGGCGGCGACGGCCGTCCCCTCTCCACGCGACGTGCTTGGCCACGATATCGGCGCGCCCAAGGTGCTGGACCATTACGCCGACATCCTCGGCTATTACCGGGCCCTGGCGGCCAAGTCGGGCCGGGTGAAGATCGTCGAGACCGGGGCCACCGAGGAGGGTCGGCCCACGGTCGTGGTGTTCATCTCCTCGGAGGACAACATCGCCCATCTGGACCAGACGCGGGCCAATCTCGCGCGCCTGGCTGACCCGCGAGGCCTCAGCGAAGCGGAGGCGCACAAGATCATCGGCGAAACGCGGCCGATCTATATGGCGCTCGGCGGCCTCCACAGCGCCGAGACCGGGCCGCCGGAAATGCTCATGGAGCTGGCCTATCGGATCGTGACCGAGGACAGCCCGATGATCCGCCAGATCCGCGACAAGGTGATCCTGGCGATCAATCCGGCCAGCGACCCGGACGGGCGCGACCGCTATACCGACTGGTATAACGCCAACAAGATCGATGACACCAACGATCTGGATCCCGTCCCTGGCGCCCCGTACTGGGGAAAATACATCTTTCACGACAACAACCGGGATATCAACTACACCGGATATAGCGCGCGAAATCTCCTGAAGTTTTATCTTCAATGGCATCCGCCGATCATTCATGATCTGCACGAGTCGGTGCCGTTTTTGTATATCTACAGCGGTCAGCCGCCGCAGAACCCCAATCTCGACCCCATCACCTATGCCGAGCTTCCGTGGTTCTCGAACTTCGAGATGGCCAAGCTCGGCCAGTACGGCATGCCCGGGGTGTGGGACTTTGGCTATGTGGACGCCTGGTCGCCCGGCTATGTCGCCTTCATGTCGTCGAACCACAACGGCCTGATCCGGTTCTACGAGACCTTCGGCAATGGCGGGGCGACGACCGAGCTGCGTCATGTCGCCCCGGTGGATGGCCCCGGCGAGGACCTGCACGGTCGCGACCAGACCAAGCGGGAATGGTACCGCCCCAACCCGCCGTACAAGACCGTGGAATGGTCGATGCGGGACAACACCAATTTCATGGAGACCGGTCTTCTGACCGCGCTTCAGACCACCTCGACCTTCCCCGATCAGGTGCTGGAGAACTTCTACCGGAAGAGCGCCGACGCCCTGGTCGCGGGCCGGACCCAGGCGCCCTATGCCTATGTCATTCCCGGCGACCAGCCCGACATGACCCGCGCGGCCCTGGTGGTGAACCTGTTGCGCCAGCAAGGCATCGAGGTCGGGCGCCTGACCGCGCCCGCGACCCTCAAGGACGGGGCCTTCCCCGCCGGCTCGCTGCTGATCAAGCTCGACCAGCCCTATGGCCGCCTGGCCCGGACCCTGTTGCAGAAGCAGGACTATCCCGACGCCAAGATCCACACCTATGACGACTCCGCCTGGACCATGGGCCTGATGGCGCATGTGAAGATCACCGGGCTCGACGATATCAAGGCGCTGGATCTGGCCGTGACGCCGGTGGACCGGTTCGACCCGCAGGGCGCGATCGACGCTCCGGGCGCGGCGACCTATGCCGTTCTCGACGAGGGCTCGATCAACCTCGCGAAGCTGCGCTACGCCCTCAAGGACGTGAAGGTCGCCATCGCCGAACAGGCCTTCAAGATCGGCGCGCGGACGGCGCCCGCCGGCTCGTTCCTGGTTCCCGGCGCCGCCTATGACCGCCTCAAGGCGGCCGTGGTCCCGCTTGGCCTCACGGCCCTGGCCGTTCCTGGCGCCGTCACCGTCCCCAGCCATCCGGCCGAGGCGCCGCGCGTGGCCGTCTATTCCACCTGGGGCGCGACCCAGAATGTCGGTTGGGTGCGCTACGCCTTCGACCAGTTCGGCACGCCCTATGACCTGATCCTCAAGGACGATGTGAAAAAGGGCGGCCTGAAGGCGAAGTACGACGTCATCATCGTGCCCTCGCAGGGATCGCCCAAGAACCTGGTCTTCGACATCCCCATGCGGTGGAAGCCGCTGCCTTACGAGAAATCCGCGAAGTTCAAGTCGCTGGGCGATTATGGCGCCTCACCCGACATCCGGGGCGGGATGGGTCTGACCGGCGTCGAGGCCCTCAAGGCCTTTGTCGAGGCCGGCGGCGTGCTGATCACCCTTGGCGACGCCAGCGCCATGCCCGCCGCATTCGACCTGGCGCCGGATGTGGAGACCTCCGCCGCCCCGGCCGCCTTCTACGCCCCGGGCCCGATCGTCGAGGCGAAGATTCTCGCCCCGAACAACCCGATCTTCTACGGCTATGCCGACGCCGACATCCCCGTGCGCTGGGCCACTTCGACGCTGTTCGCCCTGCCCGCCCGGGCGCGGAACGAGGCGCTGATGGAGTTCCCGGGCGGGGCCAAGGGCGTGCTTTCGGGCCTGATGTCGGGGGCCGACGATATCAAGCGCCGTCCCGCCCTGATCGATGAGAAGGTGGGCGCGGGCCGCATCGTCATGTTCGCCACCAACCCGGTCTATCGCTGGCAGAACTTCGGCGAGTTCCGGATGCTGTACAACGCGCTGTTCAACTACCGCGCGCTCGACCTGGGCGCCCCGACGAACAAGCCGGACGCCAAGCCGGACATCGGCGAGGACTCCGCGCCCCCTGACGCCGCCAAGGGGGCGAACTGAACGGGACCTTTGGGCGGATCGCCCCCCCCAAAGAGGCTGATTGCCCGGTGCGCGCAGCGGCAGGCTATGCTTGGTCCTGCGCGGCGGCCTCGCCGCGGCGGTCTGGAGAGCCTCGAACCCCATGCGCAGCTTCGTCCTGGCCCTGATCGCCGCCCTAGCCCTGAGCGCCGCCGACCCGCGCCCTGGATGGGCGGCGGGCCTGGCCCATCACGCGGGCACCGTGACCACCGACGACGGGGCGATCGGCTATGAGACCTTTGGCCCGGGCGCGGGCGGCGCCGCGTCCGGCCGCCTGCCGGTGATCGTCGCCAATGGCGGGCCGGGCCTGACCCACGCCTACATGATGCTGAACGACCTCTGGCCCCGGGTCGCGCGGGATCGGCTGGTGGTCGTCTATGACCCGCGAGGCCTGGGCGCCTCTCGCCACATCAAGCCCGGCGCGCCCCAGACCCTGGCGGCGCAGGTGGCCGACCTGGAGGCCCTGCGCGCGGCGCTCAAGCTCGACCGGATCGCGGTGGTCGGCGATTCCTTCGGCGGCCTGGTCGCCATGGCCTATGCCTGTGACCACCCCGACCGAGTGGCCAGGCTGGTTCTTTCCGACTCCGTCCCGCCGCGATCCAAGGACATGGTCCACCTGCTGCC
>DAIDGR010000035.1 GCA_027452265.1 Caulobacteraceae bacterium | reverse complement strand
CGTCCGCATCGCGCACCGGCAGCGAGCCGACGGTCGCGGTGTAGGAAAGCTCCTTTCCCGCCACATGGGTGACCTGCTTGATCGAGGCGTCGGCGGGAAAGGGCGGCAGGCCCGGTCTTTCCGCGGCCGGGGCGGCCTCGGCCTTGGCCGGTTCAGCCTTCGCTGGAGCCTCGGCGGCCAGGGTGAGGCTGGGCGCGAGCGATCCCATCAGCGCCAGGGCGAGGCCGGCGGCCGCAAGCCCCAGATTCGCTCGTCCCAGAGCGGCACGCCCCAGACCCGACCGCGCCCGCCCGTACGCGCCGCCGGCGCCTTCCTGCTTCTGGATCATCGATCCCCCTTCGCCCTTTCGTCCGTCGCCTGCTGATCCGCGGGTCGTGCGCCCTTCGCCTATACGCCCGTCCAGGCCCTGGCAATGTCGGCGGAGCCGGGCGATGATCGCGCCGCCGTGACGCAAGCCGACGCCCCTTGTCCCAGCCTCGCCGAGGCCATGGCCGCGCACAATGCCGGCCGCGTGGACGAGGCCGCCGCCCTCTATGAACGCCTGCTCGAGGTCGAGCCGGACAACCCCGACGCCCTCAACCTTTTGGCGGTGATCGAAAAGGACGCGGGGCGCCTGGAGCGCGCCGCCAGCCTCGCCCGGCGGGCCGCCGCCTACCTGGCCCACCCCTATATCCTCGGACATCTGGCCGAGATCCTCAGCGCGAAGGGCGAGACCGCCGAGGCGGAGGCGGCGCTGCGCCAGGGCCTCGAACTCGCGCCGGAGAATGTCCAGCTCCTCAGCCAGCGCCTCGACCTTCTCGCCGCCCAGGACCGTCTGGCCGAGGCGGAGGTGGTCAACGCCAGGCTCCTGACCCTGCAACCGCAACGCGCCGACATCCTCAACAATCTGGGCGCCTTCGCCCACGCGCGCGGCGCGGTCGACCTGGCCGAGGTGCATTATCGCGCGGCCCTGGCGGCGGACCCCGGCCATCGGGACGCCCATCACAACCTCTCCAGGGTTCATCTCGACCGGCGTGAGCTGGAGGCCTGCGAGGCCGTCTGCCGCGAGGCCCTGGCCCTGGCGCCCGACCATCCCCAGAGCCTGCGCGATCTGGGCGATGTCCTGCTGTTCCAGGAGCGCTGGGCGGAGGCCTGGCCCTATTACGAGCATCGCCTGAGCCAGGTGACGGTCTCCGAATCCTTTCGCCCGCCGCGCTGGCAAGGCGAGGACCTGGGCGGCGGAACCCTGATCATCGTCTGCGAGCAGGGCCTGGGCGATAGCCTGCAATTTGTCCGCTATGCCTCTTGGGTGCGCGGCCGAGGCGCCGGCCGGGTGGTGGTCGCCGCCGAGCCCGCCCTGACCCGCATCCTCGCCCTGGCCGATGGCGTCGATGAGGTGGTGGCCCTGGACGCCCTGCCCATGGAGGCCAGCGCCTGGATCCCGATGATGAGCCTGCCCCTGGTGCATGGCCTCACCCTTGAGCGCGTGGGCGAGCTCCTGCCGCTCGGTCTCCCCTATCTTCGCCTGCCCGCCTCGCCTGGGGCGGGCGCGACGCCGCGGGCGCCCGACGGGCCGCTTCGCGTGGGGCTGTTCTGGGCCGGAGGGCACCACACCCTGCCCCGCCTGATCAGCCGGACCGACGATCAGCGTTCGCTGGACCTTGGCCAGGTCCTGCCCCTGATGCTTGCGCCGGAGCTGGACGGGCGGGTCGCCTGGACCCTCCTGCAACGCGACCGGCGGCCGCCCTATCTCGATGACCTGGCCCGCCGCATGGGCTGGCGCGACCCGTTCGCGTCCGACGCGGCGGCGCCGCCGGGCGACCTTTTGGACACCGCCTGGATCATCCAGGACCTCGACCTTGTGATCGGCGTGGATTCCGCCCTGATCCACCTGTCCGGGGCCCTCAACACACCCACCTGGATGCTGGATCGCGCCACGCCCTGCTGGCGCTGGGGCCGAGATCGGCCCCAGAGCGACTGGTATCCAGGCGCCCTGACCATCTTCCGCCAGACCGTCAGCGGCGACTGGGACGGGGTGATCCGCGCCGTCCGCGCGGCGCTTCGCGCCCGGGTCGGGGCCGACGCCGGGCCTCCAGGCTGAGGCGCAAAGCACGGGGCCGAACGGATGGAGCCGCCTCTGCGGCTTGAATTCCCGCCGCGTTCAGACTAGGACCACCGCCTTCCGCCAAGGCGGTGCGCGCCCGTAGCTCAGCTGGATAGAGCATCAGACTACGAATCTGAGGGTCGGACGTTCGAATCGTTCCGGGCGCGCCATTTTCCC
>DAIDGR010000034.1 GCA_027452265.1 Caulobacteraceae bacterium | reverse complement strand
CGCTGATGCGGCCCTGGCGCTCGGATGAGGCGGCCCTGAGGGTTTCGGCGACCACGGCGCGCAGATCGGAGGCGTCCGACTCGACCGCGCCGGTGACCGGCCAGCAGCCGAGCGTGCGAAAGCGGACCTTGCGGATCGAGGGGCGCTCGCCGGGGAGGAACCGCATCCGGCTGTCATCGTCGACCGCGATCAAGGCGCCGCCGCGTTCGACCACCGGGCGGGGCGCGGCGTAATAGAGCGGCGCCAGGGCGATCCGATGCAAAAGGGCATAGGCCCAGATGTCCGTCTCGGTCCAATTCGACAGGGGAAAGACCCGCGCGGTCTGCCCCTTGGCCAGGCCCAGATTGTACAGCTTCCAGAGCTCGGCGCGCTGTTGACGCGGCTCCCAGGTGTGGCCTTCGCCCCGGATCGAGACGATCCGCTCCTTGGCGCGCGACTTTTCCTCATCGCGGCGCGCCCCGCCGAAGACGACATCGTATCCGCCCGCGTCGAGCGCCGCCTTCAACGGCTCGGTGCGCATGACCGATGTGTAGCGCTCGCCGTGATCGAACGGGTTGATGCCCGCCGCGCGACCCTCTTCATTGGCATGCGCGATCAGACGCCACCCGTGCTCACGGGCGAAGGCGTCGCGGAATTCGATCAGGGACCGGAACTCCCAGGTCGAGTCGACATGAAGCAGGGGGAACGGCGGCGTCCCCGGAAAGAAGGCGCGAAGGGCAAGGTGCGCCATGACCGTCGAGTCCTTGCCCGCCGAGAACAGCATCACCGGGTTGCGCGCCTCCGCCACCGCCTCGCGGATGATGTGGATCGCCTCCGATTCGAGCGCCGCGAGGTGGCTTCGGGCCCCCATCACGCCTTCACCCGTCGCCCCTTCGCCCCCCGCGCGTTCGCCCCCCACGCCTTCGCCCCTCATGGCTTCGGCTCGCCATCTGGTCTTGCGGTCGGGACCTGAGGGGGCATGGCTCAGACCACCGCGTCGAGGACGGCGGGCGAGGGCGCGGCGGCGCCCGCATCCATGGCCGCCCATTGGAGATCCCCCGCATAGCGCCAGGCCATGCGCCCGGCCTCGTCGAGGGCGAAGAGATGCAGCCAGCCCTTGTCGAACAGGGTGCGCACCTGAACGTGACGGTCAAGGATGTCCGACATCGCCTCGCGCGGCGCCTCGATGCAGACCGCCAGGCGCAACGGATCGTGGGCATAGCGCTCACCGTCATGGACCGATTGCCAGGGCAGGCCGACGCGCAAGGGGCCGCCATTGCCTTCGACCACCCCGATTCCGCCGGTGACGTTGTGCAGCAGCTTGTTGCCGCCTCCGAACAGCCCAGGCGCGACGGTCGAGCCGTAATATTGCAGGCTGATCCAGCTCGCGACGACCACCGGCGCGGTCAGGATCAGCTCAAGGACGCCGAACCCTGTGTCCTGCCGCCAGTCGTAATCGTGCAGGAAGGCGCGGCCTTCGAGGCTCTTTCCGACGGTGCGCGAGCGGGGGGCGGCGATGAAGGCCTGGCACCCGGCCAGCGCCCACTCGGGCCGCGTCTCGGACCAGTCGCCGCCGCGGCGATGAAGGGCGGCCTCGCCGAAGGCCCGCGGAAGGCGCAGGGCGCGCTCGGTCCGGGCGATCCGGCCCGCGGACGCCAGCCAGGCTCTCGCCTGATCGAGATCGCCCCCATGGGCGAGCGATGGGTGATCCTGGTCATAGAGGGTGACACCGTCGGTGGTGGTGTCATGCAGGGCCGCGACGAACAGCGTGTCGTCCGGGATTTCGATCCCCTGACGGCGGAGGCCGGTCTTTACAGCGGCATCGTTCAGGAGCTGGGCCAGCAGCCGGGCGTTGACCTCGCCCGAATAGCCGCCGCAGGCGCCGCAGTTCAGGGCGCTGGCGTGCGGATTGTTGACCACATGGGCGCCATGGCCGACCAGCAGGACGAGCCGCGCGAACGCTCCGGTCAGGGACATGGCCCGCAGGACCGTCGCGGCGGCCTTGACCTGCTCCGCCGGATCGAGCGGGGGGTCGAGCCTGGGGGGCGGCTCGGAAGCCGGGTGGGCGTCGTGCAGGCCCAGGGCGTCGCTCAGAAGCTTGCCCACATAGACCGGACCGGTCGCCTCGACGAAGGCGAAGGACGATACCGCCGCCAGCTTGAACCGGCCCCATGCCCGTGTGGCGCGCGCCTTGAACCGTGCGGCCTGATCCTTGGCGCGGAGGTCGTCGCCGCCTGAGCGGGACCTGAGCGCGGGATTGAGGAGAACCGGCAGGCGCCGCTCCTCGACGTCCGAGGCGAACCGCCGGTGCGAGGCGCCCAGCCCAAAAAAGCCCGCGAAGCCCAGGGTCTGGATCCGGGGATCAAGGCTCTCGAGCGCGCGGCGGAACACCTCGGAGCGGACATCGATGCAAAACGCGGCCTGGAGCGCGGGCCGGGCGTCCTGTGGCCTGGGAGAGGGGCGGGCGAGCGTCTGGGCGAGCGCGCGCTGGGCGGCCCTGTCGGAGGCCTCCTGGAGAAGGGCGTCGATCACCCCCTCGCGGGTCGGGACCACGGGCGCGGCATGCGCCGCGCGCACTGTCGCCCAGGCCTCGGCGATCTGGCCCTGGAAGCGCAGAAAGAGGGCCTCCTCCCAGATCAGGCGGATGGCCAGGAGGTCCGTGATCGTGGTGTCGGCGTCGCCGGCGAGCTCCGCCTGCCAGAGCCTGTACCGGGCGTACTGCGCCCACCCCCCCAGGGTGAGGAGCATCTGGTGGAAGTAGGTGTCGGCCGCGTCCGCATCGAGGCCCAGGCGCGTGACGACGCGTTCGACGACCCCGGTCGCCGTCTCAGGCGCCTCCGAAACGTGGAGCGCAAAGCCGCCCAGTCCGGCGATCTCGGGCGTCAGGTCGTGGGTCGCGACCGCGCGCCAGGCGAAATAGGCTCCCCGCCCCCGCGGCGCGGCCCACAGGGCCTGTCCTTCGTCGAAATGTCCGGCGGCCCACGCGCCGAAGCGCTCGGCGATGAGGCCCGGCCAATCGATGCCGGACACGTGGGCCGCCAGATCGGCGATGGTCGGCAGGGCGATGGGCGCAAGGGGTTCGACGCTGGCCGCGGCCTTCAGCTCCGCGATGTTGGCCGGCCGTGGCCCCACCGGCGCGCTGGCCAGCGCCGCCTCCAGGTCGGCGTCATCGATGACGCCGGCGCGGATTTTCCCGGCATACCAGCTGCGGGGCATGGTGATGGGCGCGCCCGCAACCCGGGCCAGCCGCGCCCCCACCTGGGCGAGGGACTGGTCGGCTTGCCCCAGAAAGGGATTGACCGCGACGCTCGACGCCAAGGGCCAGGCGGGGGGGATCACCCGGGCGGCGCGATCCATGGCGGCGTTCAAGGCCGCCGGCGCGGGCCAGGTCGAGGGGATCGAGGGGGCCATGGGGCTCAGCTCCTGGCGGATTGGGAGGCGCGGCGGAGGGTCCAGCCGCCGATCAGTCGGTCGAAGATCGCGTTGGCGTAGAGCCCGTTGGAGAGATGCACCCGCAGACCCGCGGCGGCCGGGTGGAAGGCCCAGAGCGGGAAGGTGGCCTGGACGATGGCGACGAACCCGAAGCTGGCGACGGCCATGGCGATCAGCGCCCATTGAAGCGGCCCCGGATTGGGCGCCGCCGGCAGGACGTCCGCGGTGATCCAGGTGACGATGCGCTGGAGGGCGAAATAGCTGACCGAGGTGGCCAGGGCGTAGACGGCGGTGCGCCGGGTCAGGGCGCGGGGCGCCGCATCGGCAAATCCCTGGGCCAGCATGTAGGCGACGCCAAAGATCAGGATGGCGCCCAGGGCGATGGCCTGGGGGGACTTATGCGCGAAGCCAAAGCCGGCGCCGACCACGACATAGATGGCGAGGGCCGACAGGAAGGCGCGCGCCACGGCGCCGGCCCTCGGGATGGCCACCGGGCCTGGCCTGCGGATCGAGGCCACGCGTTCGACCGCGCCGCCGGAGGCGAGAAAGGAATGGGCCTTGTAGAGCGAGTGGGCGACGATGTGCAGCAGGGCCAGGGGGAACAGCGCCAGGCCGCACTCGAAGATCATGAAGCCCATCTGGGCGACGGTTGACCAGGCGAGCGAGGTCTTGACCGCCGGCTGGGTCAGCATGACCAGGCTGCCAAACAGCGCGGTGAAGCCGCCTAGCATGACGAGCGCGGCGAGGACGCCAGGCGCCAGCAGCATGACGTCGGCGAACCGGATCAGAAGAAAGCCGCCCGCATTGATCACGCCGGCATGGAGCAGCGCCGAGACCGGCGTGGGCGTCTCCATGACCTCGGTGAGCCAGCCATGGGCCGGGAACTGCGCGGATTTGAGCACGGCGGCGACGGCGAGCAGGCCGGCGGCGGAGATGGCGAGCCCGCCGCCCGCGCCCGAGCGGGCCGCCGCAAGGATGGCCCCGATATCGGCGGTCCCATAGGCGGCGAACATCAGCGCCGCGGCGCCCAGGAGCGCGCCGTCGCCAAGCCGCGCGGTGATGAACTTCTTGCGCCCGGCCCGCCGCGCGGCGATCCGCTGAGGATAGAACAGCAGTAGCCGATGCAGGAACAGGCTGGTCCCGATCCAGGCCAGCACGAGTTGGAACAGATTGCCGGCCGTCGCCAAAAGCGCCACCGAGACCAGGGTCAGGCAGAACCAGCCGGTAAAGGCGCCTTGGCGGGCCTCTCCATCCAGATAGGTCCGCGCATAGCGCGCCACGACCCAGCCGACGAACATCACCAGCAGCAGCATGGTCGCGCTGACCGCGTCGAGCCGCACGCAAAGGCCCACGCCCCCAAGCCCGATGACCGGACTCTCATCCCCACCAAAGCGGACCAGGCCGGCGATCGCCGCAAGCGCGGCCAGAATCCCAAGGGCGGCCGCGATCTCGGCCAGCACGGGGGCGAGCCTGGGCCGCACGCCCCGATCCAGGAAGCCGACGGCCCCGGCCAGGAGCAGCGGAACGGGCGCCAGCAGCGGCGCAAGGAATGGCTGCACGAAAACCCCCATTGACGGCAGAAACGAGCCGGGGGCGTTCCTAACGGATGGTCAGAACCGACAAAAATTCATTGTCATGGAGAATTAGTTCGCTTTTATGAAACGATATGAGAGACCTGAACTACAACCATCTGCGCTATTTCTGGGCGGTCGCGCACGAGGGTAGCCTCACCCGGGCGGCCGAGCGCATGAACCTGTCGCAGTCGGCGCTTTCTGTGCAGATTCAGAAGCTTGAACATCAGATGGGCCACCCGCTGTTCGATCGGGTCGGGCGAAAGCTGATGCTGACCGAGGCCGGACAGATCGCCCTCGACTATGCGGACACGGTGTTCAAGGCCGGGGATGAGCTGATCAGCACCTTGCGAGGGCAGCCCCGGGCCGCGCGCCACGTGCTCCGTGTCGGCGCCCTGACGACCCTGTCCCGCAATTTTCAGCTCGAGTTCCTCCGGCCCCTGGTGGGCCGACCGGACGTCGAATTGATCATCCGTTCGGGCAATATCCGCGATCTGCTCGCCCAGCTCGAGGCGCACGCCATCGACGTCGTCCTGGCCAACAGCGCCGCGCCCCGCGACGCCCGCTCGTCCCTGCGCAATCACCTGCTCAACGAACAGCCGGTGAGCCTTGTGGGGCATCCGCGTCCCGAAGGGCGCGGGTTCAGATTTCCCGACGATCTGCGTTCGGAGCCGATCCTGTTGCCCAGCCTGGACAGCGATATCCGCGTCGCGTTCGACCGGGTCCTTGAGCGGGCCGGCATCCGGCCGACCATCCTGGCCGAAGTCGACGACATGGCGATGCTGCGCCTGCTGGCCCGCGAGCGGGAGGGCGTGACCCTGGTACCCCCCATCGTCGTCCGCGACGAGCTCGAGTCAGGCGTCCTGGTGGAGCACTGCCGGATCGCCGAGGTGACGGAAACGTTCTACGCCATCGTGCAGAAGCGGCGGTTTCCCAATCGCCTGCTGAGCGAGCTTCTGCCGGGCTGAGCGGCGGCCCCAAGTCCCCAGGATGGGGGTCGGCGCCTCCGCGGTGAGCGTCCTACCAGGAGAGCCCGGCGGTGATGTCGGTTCGGCCGGTACGCGCCCGTGGACCCAGACCCGGGTCGTGGAGCTGCCACCCGTAGTCGAAGGCCAGGGAGAAGCGCCTGCCCAGCGTGTAGTAGAGCCCGACCCCCGAGCTGGCGAGGTGAAGCCGAGCCTTTTCGCCGGGCAGAGGCGAGTGGATATAGCCCTCGCCCAGGTCTCCGAAGATGAAGGGCTGAATCTGGTCCGCGATCTGCGATCCCAAATGCGTCAGCAGATGCATCGGCGGCGCGCGAAGCTCGTTGCGGGAGATCAGGCCCTCGTCCGCGAAAACCTGGTCGGGGTCATAGCCGCGCACCGCGCCGGCTCCGCCCATGGCTAGCTCCTCGGTTCCGAGCAGGTTCCCGCTCGAGGCCTGTCCCACGAGGCTGTCCACCAGGGACATTTTCCAGGGCAGCTCCGTCGTCCGGGTGACTTGCAGGTTCACATAGGCGAACCGCGCCTGCGCGCCGGTTCTCTGGCCGCCAAACGCCGAATTGGTGTCGCGGGCGAACATGTGGCCGGGGCTGTAGAAGACCGAGCCGCCGAACGTCGTGGCGCCGATCCGATCCGCCTCAGTCCCCGAATAGCTCAGCGACCATTCGCCGATCTCGGTGACATCGCCGAAGATCGGGGTTTGAGAAAAGAGCAGATTGTTGTTGGTGTTTTTGTAGTCGAAGCCCAAGCTCAGCATCTGATTGCTCAAGGGCCCGAGGTTCGAGATCGGGATCTGGTAGCGTGCGCTGATCTGGCTCGAATAGCCGGTCTGGTTCAGGGGCGCCGGCAGGTTGCTGACCAGGGAGGCCTCGGTGGCGCTGACCGTCAGAAGGTTGCGCCATGGCAGATCGAGGGTGACGCTGCCCGAGTTGGAGCTGAAGCTCCGGAAGTCCGTGGCTTCGGCGTGCTGATAGGTGGCCTGGATCCCCTGGTTGAGGAGATCGCCAAAGGTGACCCCGGCGTTCCAGTGATTGTAGTCGGTCGTGCGCGTGCCGGAGTTGTCGAAGCTCGAGAACACGCGAAGGGGGGGCTGATCCGTGGCCTCAAGGTCGAGGTCGACATCGCCGGTCTGGTCGCCGGCCTTGGCGACGATCTGGGCGTGACGGAAGGGATTGCGATTGATCCAGTCGATGTCCGCGTCCAGGCGCCCCGCATCGATGGCCTGGCCAGGCTTGACCCGGATCTGATCGCGATAGCTGGCGGCGCTGAACGCCTTGGCCCCGGTGACGGTCAGCCTGCCCAGCCGGCCCTTGAGCAAAACCACCCGGATCGCGCCATCGGTGACGTCCTGAACCGGGATGACGGCCCGCACGAACCGGCTGCCTGAGCGCGCCAGGGCCACCTCGATCTCGGTCCGGACCTCGATCAGCATCTTGTCATTGAGCGGTTGGCCGATCAGGGGCGCGAGCGCGTCGCGCACCGCCGCCTGGGCGCGACGGTCGAGGTGAGCCCGGGCAAGATTCACGCCCTCGCCCAGGGCGCCGGCGCGGGGGGCTGCGACATCCGTCGTCACGATGATCCCGCGCAGCCGGCCAGGGCCCCGAGCGCTCGCGGACGGGACCATCGCGGAAGGCTCGGGCCGCGCCGCCGTCTTGGCCCATCCGCAGACCGGCGCCGTGGCCGCGCCGGTGGTGACGGCGGCGATCAGCAGAGCGGCGAGCCGCCCCTGCGCGCCTCCCTTGGCGGCTTTCATGACCCGTGCCCCTCTCATCTTATCCGCCCGTTGCGCTGTCGCCGCCGCCGGGAAGACCGGCGGTCAGGATGCCGGCCAGATCCGTGGCGAGCCCGGCCTGACCCGTCGCGCCGGCCATGAGCTGGGTAATGCTCTGATAGGACTCGGCCTGCGCGGTGGCGGCCGCGAGCTTGCCGGGGAACTCCGCGGCGTTGACCACCGCGACGATGCCCTGGATCGCGATCGCCGCGGCGGCGGTGGCGATGATCAGGGGGCCCGAGGAGGCGCCGGCGATGACGTCCGCGGCGACATCGCCGCCGTTCGCGACGGCGCGCGCCAGGCCAAACGAAACGGCCCTGATTGCGGCGCTGCTCCCGGAGGAGAGCACGCCGGCGGTGATGCCCCCAGCGGCCGCGCCCGCCGCCACAGAGGCCACGGCCGACGCGCTGGCGTTGGCGGGAACGGAGATGCCGGCCTGGGCCTCGGCGAGGATCGAAGGCGGCGGCGAGACCAACTGACCAAACAGGGTGCTCATCGTGTGATTGCTGGCGGCCATGGAGGACTGCTGGTTGAGCCAGGTCTGGTAGTCCGCATTGGCCTTCTGCGCCGCCTGGGTCCGGGCGGCCTGCAGGTCCGTGCAGATCGCGGTGTCGAGCCTGTAGTCGCTTGGGCTGGGGACGTGGCCCAGGGCGCTGACGATGGTCGCCTGCTGGCTCGGGGTCGCCGTGGCGTAGGATTCCACATCCTGCAGGTATTGGATCAGAAACGGCTCGATATCGCCGGTCGCTGTCGCCGAGCCCTGATTGGCCGAGATCCAGTTGTTGATCGCGCGCTGGTCATGCGGAGCGTTCTGCGAGGCCAGATACATGCCGACGATGGTGTCGATCTGCAGACCGAAGGCGACCGGGATGCCGAACGCGTTTGAAACCCCGACGATGGCGAGCCCCTGGGGGACAGAGCCGATGGTTGTGACAAGGAACCCTTGCGTCACGCTGCGGGTCAGAACCCTGGGTCCGGTGGACGTGGGCAGGGTCGTCGAGGGGGTGGTCACCGCCGGGGTGACCGTCGGAAGCACGACGACGTCGCCTGGCGTGTAGGTGACGCTGTATGGGCCATACGGGTCGCCAGGGACGGGATAGTAGAGCGACGGGCCCGACGGGGTGACCTGATAGGTTCCGCCCGAGGTGTTCCCGAGCTGGGCGTCGGTCGTGTAGCTGAACTGGGTGTTCGAGAGGTCCTGGCCATCCAGGCTGGCGTCCGATCCGCGCAGGCCGGTGAAGGTGTAGGGCGGCGGCTGCAAGGGGTTCTGGGCGTAGACGTAGATCGTCCCTGTGCTGACGATCAGGGGAGGGGCCGCGACGTTCAGCCACGCGGTCCCGGTCGG
This sequence comes from Caulobacteraceae bacterium, assembly GCA_027452265.1. GTDB lineage: Bacteria > Pseudomonadota > Alphaproteobacteria > Caulobacterales > Caulobacteraceae > Acaudatibacter. Next base: position 24,334 of record DAIDGR010000034.1, on the reverse strand, counting down.
CTGGATCAGCTTGACCAGATAGTTCTTCGAAACGGTGAAGCTTCCCTGGGTGAAGCTGTAGGCGCCGGTGACGCCGTCGCCCTTGAGGGTCGGCGCGCCGGAAAAGGCCGCATCGCCGCCGGTAAACCCGCTCGCGGTCCAGACCAGGGTGTCCTGGGTCGCGGGGTCTTGATACTGGCTGGCATAGACGCTGGTCCCGTTGAGGGTTGCGCCCGGCGCCTCGCCCCCGTCGCATCCGCTCAGACAGGCCTGTGGCGTGTCCCCCCGCGTCACGTCGGCCGCGACCAGGCTCAGGGTGAGGGTGGCCGGGTTGATCGTCAGGGCCCCACCCTTCGTCGTCAGGCTGTAATTGGCGCTCAGCAGGCGCGCGCCCGGGTCCGTGGGATAGGTTCCCACGTCACTGACGGAGGTGGCGCTGGTGCTTGGCGCCAGGGCGAGCACGGTCGCCGCCGTGTCCCCGTTGACGAGGCCGCTCACCAGGTCGGTGAGGGTGGGTATGGCCGCGCCGAAGGTCGTTGCCAGGGTGGGGGCCGTCACGAGCAGGGGCGCGGGATTGATCACCAGGATGCCCGGAATGTCGGTGATGACATAGTTTGGATCGGTCCCGCCCGAGACCAGGATCGGGTAGCGGCCGGCGTTGGACGACGAGCCGCCCTGCGAGATGAAGCTCAGGCCCAGGAGGGCCGCCGGGGTGTCGCCATTGACCAGGCCGCTGAACGCGGCCCCGAAGATGGGCGTGGCCCCGCCATAGGTCATGGACGCATCGGCCACGGTGATGGTCAGGGGCGCCGGAGTGATGGTGAAGACGCCGTCGACCTGAATCAGGGTGTAGTTCGGATTGAGCAGGGTGGCGTTGGGCGCGATGGCGTAGGTCCCGGCATTGGAGCCAAGCCGGGCCGTCGTCGTCGGGGCGGCCGAGACGACCTGGGCGGCGGCGTCGTTGCCGACCAGCCCGCTGACGCTCACCCCGAGGAGGGGCATGGCGGCGGCGCCATAGACGATGGAGGCGTTCGCGGCCGTGACGGTCACCGGCGCCGGAGCGATGGTGAGCACCCCGTCGGCATAGACCAGGGTGTAATAGCTGGGCGCCGAGGCCCCATAGGGCCTGATCTGATAGGTCCCGACATTGGCGCCGAGGGTGGCGGTCGTGCTGAATTTCAGCCCGGTCACCACGGCGCTCGTGTCCCCGGGCTTGAGGCCGGCATAGCTGGCGGTGAAGTTCGGCAGGGCCGCGCCATAGTCGATGGTGAAGCTGTTGGCGGTGACCGTGAGCGTGCCGAACGGATTGATTGTCAGCGGGCCGGCGACATAGGTGATCGCATAGTTGGGATCCCGCGCTCCGGCGGCGACAATGGCGCCGGGATAGGACCCCACGGGTGAGGTCAGGGGGACGGAGCTGCTATAGGTGAGCGGGCCAAGGACGCTGGCGGCGTCGCCGTTGACCAGGCCCGAATAGGTCGCCGTATAGGTCGGCGACCCCCGCCCGAAATCCTCAATCGCCGAGGCGCCGATGGTCAGCGGCGCCGGATCCACCGTCAGGGCGCCGGGGGCATAGCTGATCGTGTAGTTGGGATCGCGCCCACCGGATGGGGTCAGGACATAGGTTCCCGCGTTCGGGTGCGTCCCGGCGGTTGTGGCGATCGTGAGACTGGCGATGGACGCCGGGGTGTCGCCGTTGACGAGGCCGTCCTCGATGACTCCGTTCACGACAGTCCCAAAGGTCGTCGCGAAGGCGGGAAGGGCGCCGCCATAGGTCATGACGGCGTTGGCGGCGGTGATCAGCAGGGGTGCGGGATTGATGGTCAGACTTCCCGGCGCATAGGTGATCGCATAGTTGGAATCGGCGGCGCCGGAGACCGTGATCGCGCCGGTATAGGTCCCGGCATTGGAGGTGGCGGCCTGGAGGTTGGCCAGGACCAGGGTCCCAAGCGCGCTGGCCGTATCGCCGTTCACCAGGCCGGTGATCGCGTCGCCAAGCACCGGCGCGGCGCCGCCATAGGTCATGACGGCGTTATCGGCGGCGATGGTCAGAGGGGCGGCCGTGATGGTGAGGCTGCCCGCGACCGCGTTCACCCGGCTATAGTAGCCGGGCGCCGCGCCAGGGACAGGCGTGATGGCGTAGGTTCCGACATTGGGCGTGATCTGGGAGCCGGTCAGCACGTAGCGCGTCGAGAACTGCGGCGCCGTGATGTTGTCGTTGGCGCTTCCCGCGCCGCCGTCGCCATAGGCCAGGCCGCTGTAGGCGGCGGTGAAGGCCGGGATCGCCGCGCCATAGGTCGTCTCGACGCTGTTGGCGGTAATGGTGAGGACCGGGGCGCCGCAGGACACAGATTGACAATGCACCCCCGCCGCCACGTCGCCGGGGAGATAATGGGCGTTCCCGAAATAGGCGGCGCCCGGCGTCGCCGCGTAAGCTTCGCCCAGATTCATCAGAGCGCCGTCCACGCCCCAGATCGAGACGTTCGGCCCGTTCGGCGTGGTGAGGCTCAAGATGGGCGGCAAGGTCGCGCCATAGAGGTCGAGGGCCCCGGTCACGCCGCCGACCTGCCCCGCCGTGCCCGCCGTGTCGGCGGCGATCACAAGGCCCGTGCGGCCCGGGTCCGTCTGCAAAGGGAGCGCGAAGGTGGCGCCTGGCATGAGAACGCTGTCCCCCGCGGCCAGGGTGATGGCGGCCAATCCGCTCAGGCTTGCCGCGCCGGTGCTGGGGGCGACGCCCGCGAAGGCGGCGAGGCTCTGGGATATGTTGGAGAGAATGTCGCCCGTGGCGGTGATGACGAGGTCGCCGCCGCTGAAGATGAAGTCGCCAAACGGGGAGGGGACGTCGCCGATCAGGGCCCCGTCCATCGTGGCGCTGCTGCTGATGGAGCCATCCAGGGTGACAGCGCCGGCATTGGCGGTGAGTTTGAGCGCGCCAACGTTCACGATCCCCGTGGCGTCGACCCCGCCGGCGTCGCTTGCCGCCGCCGTCAGGCGGACCGTCCCCGCAAGAGCGGCCGAGGCGGCGGTGATGTCGATATCGCCGGCCACCGCGCTGGCGCCGCCGCCGGGCGCCTGTGTTCCGTTATAGGCGCTGCCATACGCGCCTGAGTTGGCGGTGACGCCGCTCTTGAGGAGGTCCGTCGCGCCCAGACTGAACGCCCCCAGGCTGTCGAAGTTGATGCCCGGCGCGTAGACGGTCGCCGCGCCGCCCGGACCGCCCGCGACGGTGCTCAGCGTGTCGTCATAGCCGGAGGCCCCACCCGTTCCGCCGTTCGCGATGGCCGAGGCGGTGACGCTCCCAGCCGGCCCGACGACGCCCGACCCCAGATCGATGCTGGCGCCGCTGAACGCGAGGCCGGGGCTCCAGGGGATGCTGGAGCTCGACCAGGGAGCGGACGCAGGCCAGGGACCGATACGCGCCGCGCCCCCGGGACCCACATTGGCGTACCCATCGTTGGAGACATCCGCCCCGGCGCCCCCGGTGGCCGATTCGCTGACCGTCACAGGCGCCGTGAGGGTGAGGGCGCCGGCCCCGGCGGCAAAGCTGAACAGGCCCGGCGCAATCGAGGCCGCACCGCCATTGACGGCGTTCGTGTGGTAGCCGGACGCCGAGCCGCCGCCCTGGGCGATAAGGGACATCTGGACGGGCGCCGCGATCATCAGGCCGTCGCCGGCTTGAAGGGTGAGGCCATTGAGCGTGACGTTGGCGTCCCCGCCGGCATTGGCGTTGACGCTGATGCCCGAGCCGGTGAGGGTCGCCGCGCCGCCTTGGGCGACGGCGGTCAGGGTGATCGGGGCCGTGGCGGTAAAGTTGATCGCCCCTTGGGTCGCCAGGAAGCTGACCGCGCCGAGGGTCGTGGCGGCGCTGCTTCCGCCGTTCACCCCCACCGCGATGGCGTTGAGCGTGAGGGGGGCGCTGACGGTAATCGTCTGTCCGGCCTGGAAGGTGACCGTGCCGGTGGTCTGATTGTAGGGCGTCGAGGCCGGCGTGGTTGCGCTGACGCTGACGGGAACCTTGATATCCAGATTGTTCGCCGCCTCGATCAGCAGATTGCCGGTGAAGTTGCTCAGGGCGAACGCCGTATTCCGGCCGCTGGTGTCTTCGAGGGTGATGTCGCCGGTACCGCCTGAGATCGCGGCATTGGTCTGGATGGTGACGTCAGTTCCGGCGAGGAGCGCCTCGATCGCCGACGCCGAATAGGTGGTGGTGGCGCCCGACACGATGCCGCTGACGCCCCCGGCCAGGGTCGTCGGATTCGTGTCGATGATCGCCGAGTCCGGATCCAGCAGCAGCGAGCCGGTGGCCCCGTGCGGCGCTAGGGTGTCGACCTTGCCGGTAATCGACTCCCAGCCGCCGGAGACCTCGACCGCCCCGCCCTGGCCCGCCGAAGCGCCGCCCTTGGCGTCGATCTGGCCGGCGAAGACCGTCTTCCCGTTGGACCAGACGGTGATCTGGCCCCCATCGCCCACGGGGCCCGAGGCGCTGGCGTCCAGACGCCCGGACGCGGTGATCGTGGCGTTGGCGGCGTCGACGACCCCCGGGTCCTGACCTCGCGATCCGCCTCCCACCTCGATCTGGCCGCCTGAGCCATCCGCGTTCTGGGCGCTGACGGAACCGGAGACCTGAACATCGCCCCCGGCGGCCGTGAGCACCACGCGCCCGTTCACATGGGCGACTCCCACGGCCTGGATGGTTCCCGCCGCATTGACCGCCAGGGCGTAGGCGTTGCCGCCGGCGGCGATGAGTTCCGCCTGGGCGGCTTTGATGGCGCCGGAATTGTCCGCCCCGGTTCCTCCCGTTGGAAGACCGGCCTGGACCACCAGCCGCTGGTCGCTCGACGGCTGCAGGAGAATCTCCGACCCCGCCGCCAGCGCCACGGCGCCCTGGCTCGCCTGGAGCGTGCCGGCATTATCGACCTTGCGCCCGATCAGCACGGTGTCGCCATCGGCCGCCGTGATGAAGCCGAAGTTCTGGACCGCCGCCGCCGAACCGCCGACGAAGGCGATCGGCCCGCCGGACATGAAGGCCGGATCGGTGACGTTCAAGGTCGAGGCCACGAAGGCGCCCGCCTGGATCACCCCGGTGGGGCCCACCACGACCCCGTTGGGATTGATCACGAAGACCTGCCCATTCGCCTGGATGGCCCCGTAGATCTGGCTCGGATTTCCGCCCGTCACGCGGTTCAGGATGGCGCTCGTGGCGCCGGGCTGGACAAAACGCACCCAGGCGCCGGGACCGACCGAAAAGCTGTTCCAGTCGATGATGGCCCGTTGGCTCGTCTGGTTGACGGTAAGACCCGGCCCATTTGCGACGATGCTGGCAAGTCCGCCGACAACCGATGCGCCCCGGGGCAGGACGGCGGCGTGCACCGCGCTTCCCGAGAGGATCGTCGTCAGCGCTAGCAGCCAGCGGCGCCGCGTCAAAGGGTGCTGGTTCAGCCTGTTCATGCCTCGCCCCCGCCACTCGAGCGTTGGGCCTTGGCTAACCGACCCTGAGGCGCCCGCGCGCGGTCGCGCGTCTCAGAAAGCGGCTCCGCGTCTCAGGACCAAGCGGATCGCGCCCCTCAGAGCGTGCGGGTGCGCCGCTGAACGTCTCGCGGCGAGAGGCCGAAGCGCTCCTTGAAGCGCCGTTGCAGGGCGCGCGGGTCGCTGAAGCCGCACCGGGCCGCCGCCTCGCCGACGCTGACCGGATCGCCTTCGAGGAGCGCGCGCAGGCATTGCAGGCGCAGCTCCCGGATCGTCTCCGCGACCCCCATGCCAACGCCTGCGGCGGCAAAGGCGCGGTAAAGCGCGGCGCGGGAGCAGCCGACCGCCTCGGCGACAGAATCGACCCCAAGCTCCGGATCGGCCAGGTGAGTCTCGATATAGCGTCGGGCGGCGATGAGGGTCGCGGGCCGGTCGTCAAAGGCGCGGGATGGCTCCTCGCGCCCCGCCGCCACGGCCGCAAGGATCAGGTGCGACATGGCGGCGATCGCAGCCCCGCCTTCGACATCCGTGAACAGGCCCCCGTGACGGGCGACGGCGCTGAATTGGCCGTGGATCAGCGGCGCGAGCCGGCTTTTTCTCAGCATCGCCGCCAGAATGGTCAGGTCGGGGATGTCTCCTGGAAAGATTTCCGCCAGGTCCGAACGGGCGAGCGCCAGCCACGCCGACCTCTGGGCGGTCGGATTGGTGAGACGGAATGACCGGCCGCCATCGTCGACAAAGAACTCGCCCGCGGGGGTCCGTTCCGGCGACGCGCCGTCGCGCTCCACCCAGCGTTCCCCCTCGAACAGCAGGCCGAACGAGATCTCATCCGCCGTCTGACCCGCCTGCCGCCGCGAGCGACGCACCTCATAGGGATCGGTCGTGGACAGCACGAAATGTCTGCCCCCGTCGGCGAACAGGCCAAAGCCAGAGCCATGGAATTGTCGGACCGGGGTGTGTTCGGTGGGGAGGTAGTCGAGGGCGACGGCCGTGACGTCCCGCCAGAGATCAAAGCGGTCGCCCGCCGGAGCATGGCGGGTGTCGACCCTTAGACTGACCGGACGTGAGGGGCCGGCGGAGCCAAGCGGCGGGCCCGCGATAGGGAGCCATGCCCATTCCTGTGCGCTCCAGGACCAGGAGACCGCGCGCCACCCGCCGGTCTGTGCAGGGCCCTGGACGCCGCTCCGTCCGGGGACGATGGCATTCATCGACGACCCCCCCAATGCCCCTGAGCCTTGCCCCTCAGGGATCGGCGTCGCCTCTGCACGGCGCAAATTGCGATGTTGCACCTTAGCACAGGGATGGCCCCTGTCACCGCCGCCCCGCGGTGGACCGGATGGGCAAGGGCGCCGAGGCCGGCACGGCAGGCGCCGTGCCAATATAATTGATAAGGCGACGCTTATTTTCCGGCTGGCCCCAAAGGGTGGGAAGATGCCCGAGGGTCTGGCTCGCTTGCCGGCGATGTGGCCATGTCAGACGACGCCCTGTCGATAGCTTGCAAAATGCGAGCTTCACGTGCGGGCCCTACGCCTGACCGCGCATCGACCGTTCGCCGCGATCGATCGGTTCAAGCAGATGAACCCGTTTGACGCCCGTCACGCGGGCGCGCTTGGTCAGGGGGCGAGGAGACGTGGCATGAAACGAACCTGCAAGACCGACCTGAGCGCGGCGCCCCGCTCGCGGACCGCTCGGTCCCTGGCCTGCGTGTCCGCGATCCTCGCCAGCCTCCTGGCCGGCACACCGGCGGCCCAGGCCCAACTAATCCCGGGCGCCCCGGGGGACCAAGTCTATCCGCCTTGGCAAAAGGGCGCGAACAATGACGCCGTGGATCGCGGGCTCGCCTTCACCGTGCCGCAGGTGGACGACCTCGCCGACTTCCACGGGGACCCGGGCCACCCCAGGCTCGTCCTCTTTGTCGGCGGCAACTACTTCTTCGCCATGGCGCCTCTGGTGGCGGCCTTCGAGGCGAAGCACCCCACCTTCAAGGGGCGCATCTACTGGGAGACGATCCCGCCCGGCCTTCTGATCGAGCAGATCAAGGCCCACGGACGCATCACCAGCGGCAACATGACCTGGACGGCCAGAGCCGACGTCTATCTGGCGGGCCTGGAGGCCGTGCGGCGGCAGATCGCCGATGGCGTCCTGACCGGTCCGGCCGTGCCCTATGTCTCCAATACCCTGACGATCATGGTTCCAGCGGGCAATCCGGCCCACGTGACGGGCCTGACGGATCTGGGTCGGGCGGACATCCGGCTCGCCATGCCCAATCCTGAGTTCGAGGGCGTCGCCCGGCAGATCAAGTCGGCCCTGCGCAAGGCCGGAGGCGAGGCGCTGGAGCGTCAGGTCTACGAGGCCAAGGTCGCCGACGGCACGACGGAGCTGACCCTGATCCACCATCGTCAGACGCCGCTCTTTCTGATGCAGGGGCGGGACCAGGCCGGGGTGACCTGGCTGTCCGAAGCGATATTTCAGGAACAGGTCGGCCATCCGATCTCGCATGTGCCGATCCCGGACGATCAGAACGCGACGGGCGTCTATGCCGGGGCCATGGTCCGAGGCGCGACCCATCCGGCGGCGGCGCGGCTATGGCTTCAGTTCATCCGGTCGCCCGAGGCCCTGGCGATCTTTGCCCGCTATGGCTTCAAGCCCTATGTCGCCGTCCCGGATGCGGCCCGGGACGCGGCTGGGACGCCGGGCTAAAGGGAAGGGGATGGTGGGCTTCAGAACACGACTTGGCGCGGCGGCGCTCCTGGCCGGGCTTGCGGGAGCGACCTTGGCCGCCGCCATGGCGATCGCGGGCCCCGATCCGGCCCGGCTGGCTTCTCAGGGGCTGCCGGAGGCCGGGGTCCCGCCCTGCGCCGCCTGCCATGGCGCGAAGGGCGAGGGTCTGGAGTCGCAGGGCGCCCCGAGGCTTGCCGGGCTGAATGCCGGCTATATTGGCGCCCAGCTCGACGCCTTTCGGTCCGGGCGACGCAAATATGCGATGATGAACGCGGTTGCGCACGGGTTGAGCCCGGACCAGTCGGCGGCCCTTGCGGCCTATTACGCCAGCCTGCCGCCGCCCGCCGCGCCGCCCGTCTCCCCCGCCGCGTCGACACAGGAGGCCCTGGGCCGTGACCTGGCGTTACGGGGCGACTGGGCCAAGGGCGTCCCGCCCTGCGCGGCTTGCCATGCCCCCGACGGGCTGGGCGTGGGCGCGGTGACCCCAGCCCTCGCCGGACAGGGCCGGGCCTATCTCCTGGGCGAACTGCGGCGCTTCGCCTCGGGCGAGCGGGCCGGGGACCCGCTTGGCCTGATGAGGGCGGTCGCCGGCCGGCTGACACCGGCTCAGATGCGCGCCGTCGCCGCCTATTACGCCTCGCGTCCGGCGGGGGCGAACACGGACGGAGGGCCCTCATGAGACGCGGACGTCAGACCTTCGGACTTCGCCTCGTCACCGCCGGTCTGGCGGTGGCCGGCGCGACGCTCGCCGGCTGGGCCCTGGCGGCGGCGCCGCCGCCGTCCAAGACCTCCGCCTTCTCGCCGCCGCCGGTCAGCGCGATCGACGACTCGCCCTTTGGACGTCAGGTGGCGCTCGGCCGCGCGATCTTCAACGACCCGCGCGCCCACGCCGGCGCCTATGTGGGCAATGGCCTCGCCTGCTCGAACTGTCATCTGGACGAGGGGCGGCTGGCCCATTCCGCGCCCCTTTGGGCCGCCTGGGTCGCCTATCCTCAGTACCGGGCCAAGAACGGTCATGTGAACACCTTCGCCGAGCGGCTTCAGGGCTGCTTCGAATTCAGCGAGAACGGCAAGGCGCCGCCCCTGGGCGATCCTGTCCTTGTGGCTCTCGAGAGCTACGCCTTCTTCCTCGCCAGAGGCGCCCCCACCGGAACGCACATGGCGGGCGCCGGCTATCCCAAGCTTGCCGCCCCGGCGAGCCCGCCAGACCCGGGTCGGGGCGCGCGGGTGTTTGAGACCCACTGCGCCATGTGTCACGGAGCCAACGGGCAGGGACAGAGCGTGCGCGGACAGAACGTGTTCCCGGCGGTGTGGGGACCGGGCTCCTACAACTGGGGCGCGGGGATGGCGCAGATCAACACGGCCGCGGGCTTCATCAAGGCCAATATGCCCCTCGCCCGGGGCGGCTCCCTGACCGATCAGCAGGCCTGGGACGTGGCCGCCTATATCGACAGCCAGCCCCGACCGCAGGACCCTCGGTTCACCGGCGATGTGGCCCAGACCCGCCGCCGATTCCATGACGACCCCTATTCGTTCTACGGCAAGGTGGTCGACGGACGCCTGGTGGGCGACGAGCCCAGGCGACCCTAGACGGTCAGGGTCTCAGGCCCTCGCATAGGCCTGCAAGGGACGCACCTCGAGCCCGCCCTTGGACTGGGCGAGGACGGCCTGAGCGGCGGCCAGGGCCCCGGCGGCGGTGGTGTAGTAGGGGATGCGCAACATCAGGGCGGTGCGGCGCAGGCTGAAGCTGTCCAGCAGGCTCTGGCGGCCCTCGGTGGTGTTGAACACCAGCTGGACCTCGCCATTCTGCATGGCGTCGACGATGTGCGGCCGGCCCTCCAGCACCTTCTTCACCAGCTCGGCCTCGATCCCGGCCTCCTTAAGGAAGGCATGGGTGCCGCCGGTGGCGAGAACCTTGAAGCCATGGTCCGCCAGCAGGCGCACCGGCTCCAGGATCCAGGGCTTGTCGGCGTCGCGCACGGAGACGAACACCCCGCCTTCGCGCGGCAGGCGCGTGCCGCCGGCGAGCTGGCTCTTGAGGAAGGCGCGGGCATAGGCGTCGATCAACGCCTCGCCGGGCCGCCGCCAGTCCAGGCCCATGACCTCGCCGGTGGAGCGCATCTCCGGACCCAGCACCGTATCCACGCCGCCGAACTTGGCGAAGGGGAAGACGGCCTCCTTCACCGCCACGTGGTCATACAGCGGAGCCTTGAGGCCGAAGGCGGAGAGCGGCTCGCCCAGCATCAGGCGCGCGGCGATGGCGGCCAGGGGCTGACCGATGGTCTTGGCGACGAACGGAACGGTCCGGCTGGCGCGCGGATTGACCTCAAGCACGAAGATGGTCGGATCGTCCGACTGCGGGTTCTCGATGGCGAACTGGACGTTCATCAGACCGCGTACGCCCAGCGCCAGGGCCATGTCGCGGGCCTGGGACTCAAGCTTCGCGACGGTCGCGGCCTGGAGCGAAAAGGGCGGCAGAGAGCAGGCGCTGTCGCCCGAGTGCACCCCGGCCTCCTCGATGTGCTCCATCACCCCGGCGATGAACACCTCCCGGGTATCGCACAGGGCGTCGACGTCGACTTCTGTGGCGCGCGAGAGATAGGCGTCGATCAGAAGCGGGTGGCCTCCGAAATCCTCGCCCAGATTGGCGGTCGAGCGGTCGAGATAGGCGCGCATCTGGGCCTCGTCACGCACGATCTCCATGCCCCGGCCGCCCAGGACATAGGAGGGGCGCACCACCACCGGATAGCCCAGCGCCTGGGCCCGCGCCTGGGCCTCCTCGACATTGCGCGCGATGGCGTTGGCCGGCTGGCGGATGTCCAGGCGGTGCAGGAGGTCGGCAAAGCGCTCGCGGTCCTCGGCGAGGTCGATGGCGTCCGGCGTGGTGCCCAGGATCGGCATGCCCGCGGCCTCCAGGGGCCGGGCCAGCTTCAGGGGCGTCTGGCCGCCGAACTGCACGATGCAGCCCAGCAGCGTCCCGCGGGAGGATTCCACATGCAGGACTTCGAGCACATCCTCTGTGGTCAGAGGTTCGAAATAGAGCCGGTCGGAGGTGTCGTAGTCGGTGGAGACCGTCTCAGGGTTGCAGTTGATCATGATCGACTCGACGCCCGCCTCGGCGCAGGCGAAGGCCGCATGGCAGCAGCAATAGTCGAACTCGATCCCCTGACCGATGCGGTTGGGGCCGCCGCCCAGGATCACGGCCTTGCGCGCGTCGGTGGGCTCTGACTCGCACTCCGGCGGGGCGCCCAGCGCTCCGGTCTCGTAGGTCGAATACATGTAGGGGGTGATGGCGGCGAACTCGGCGGCGCAGCTGTCGATGCGTTTGAACACCGGACGCACGCCCAGGGCGTGACGGGTGGCGCGGACCGCCTCTTCGGTCTGGCCCGTGAGCTTCGCCAGGCGCGAGTCGGAAAAGCCCAGCGCCTTGATCCGGCGCAGGCCCTGGGCGTCGGTCGGAAGCCCTTCGGCGGCGATGCGGGATTCCTCGGCCACAAGGGCCTCGATCTGGCGCAGGAACCAGGGGTCATAGGCGCAGGCGCCGTGGATCTGCTCGACGCTGAGGCCGTGGCGGAAGGCCTGGGCGATCACCCTCAGCCGGTCGGGCGTCGGCTCGCCCAGCTTACGGATGACGGCGGCCTCCAGGTCGCCATTGGCTTCGGCGATGGCGATCTCGTCGAGACCGCCCAGCCCGGTCTCCAGGCCCCGCAGGGCCTTTTGCAGGCTTTCGGCGAAGCTGCGACCGATGGCCATGACCTCGCCCACGCTTTTCATCTGCGTGGTCAGGGTCGCGTCAGCCCCGGGAAACTTCTCGAAGGCGAAGCGCGGGATCTTGGTGACCACATAGTCGATTGAGGGCTCGAAGCTCGCCGGCGTCGCGCCGGTGATGTCGTTCGTCAACTCATCGAGGGTGTAGCCCACGGCGAGGCGCGCCGCGACCTTGGCGATGGGAAATCCGGTGGCCTTGGAGGCCAGGGCCGAGGACCGCGACACGCGCGGGTTCATCTCGATCACCACCATGCGCCCGTCAGCCGGGTTGATGGCGAACTGGACGTTGGATCCGCCCGTCTCCACCCCGATCTCACGGAGCACGGCGATCGAGGCCGCGCGCATGCGCTGATATTCCTTGTCGGTCAGGGTCAGGGCCGGGGCGACGGTGATCGAGTCGCCGGTATGCACCCCCATGGGATCCACATTCTCGATGGCGCAGACGATGATGCAGTTGTCCGCCTTGTCGCGGACCACCTCCATCTCGAACTCCTTCCAGCCAAGCACGCTCTCCTCGATCAGGACCTCGTGGGTGGGCGAGAGGTCGAGGCCGCGCTCGACGATCTCGCGGAACTCGGCGAGATTGTAGGCGATGCCGCCGCCGGTGCCGGCCAGGGTGAAGGACGGGCGGATAATCGCGGGGAGCCCGACCTTGGCCTGGCCCTCCAGGGCTTCCTCCAGGGTGTGGGCGATGTGCGAGCTGGGGCTCTCCAGGCCGATGGCGTCCATCGCCAGGCGAAATTTCTGTCGATCCTCGGCCTTGTCGATTACCTCGGCCCGGGCGCCGATCATCTCGACGCCATACGTTTCCAGAACGCCGGCCCGCTCCAGCTCCAGGGCGGCGTTGAGGGCGGTCTGCCCGCCCATGGTCGGCAGCAGAGCGTCGGGACGCTCGGCCTCGATCACCCGGCTCAGGGCCTCCAGCGTGATCGGCTCGACATAGGTGACGTCGGCCACCTCCGGGTCGGTCATGATGGTGGCGGGGTTGGAGTTGACCAGGATGACCTTGTAGCCGTCCGCGCGCAGCGCCTTGATCGCCTGGACCCCGGAATAGTCGAACTCACAGGCCTGCCCGATGACGATCGGACCCGCGCCGATGATCAGGATGCTCGAAATATCGGTGCGTCTGGGCAAGGCGTATCGCGCGCACCTGGGCGTGCGCGTCCCCCGGGTCTTAGGGTTGAAGGCTAAGCCGCCGCTTTAGCTGTGCGCGGCGCGAATCGCAATCGCCGGAGGGCGACCGAGCTCGCGGGCCACGGGGCGGCCTCAGGCGTGGAGCCGGGCGGACTCGACGAAGCGGGTGAAGAGACCCAGCGAGTCGGTGGGGCCGGGCGAGGCCTCAGGGTGGTGCTGCACCGAAAACACCGGGCGGTCCTTCATCTTCAGTCCGGCATTGGTGCCGTCGAAGAGCGAGACATGCGTCTCTTCCAGCTCCTGGGGCAGGGTCTCGCGGCGGACGGTGAAGCCGTGGTTCATCGACACGATCTCCACCTTGCCGGTGGCGAGGTCGCGCACGGGATGATTGGCCCCGTGGTGGCCTTGCTCCATCTTCGCGGTTTCTCCACCAAGGCTGAGCGCCAGAAGTTGGTGGCCCAGGCAGATGCCCAGGATCGGAACGCCGCTCTGCACCAGGGCGCGGATCTGAGGCGCGGCCCAGACGGCCGTGGCCGCCGGATCGCCGGGACCGTTGGTCAGGACGACCCCGGCAGGACGGCGCGCGAGAATCTCCTCGGCCGAGGTCCCCGCGGGGACGACGACGACCCGGGCGCCGGCTGACGTGAGCGCGCGCAGAATGTTGCGCTTCACGCCGAAATCCAGGGCGACGATCAGGGGGCCGTCCTTGCCGCCGATGGCGTAGCCCCCCTCCCAGGTCCAGCCGCCCTCGCGCCACTCCCGAGATTGCAGGGAGGTCGCGGCGGAGGCGAGGTCCGCGCCCTCCAGTCCGGCCCAGGTCCTCGCCCGGGCCACCAGGGCGTCGATATCAAAGCGACCATGGGGATCGTGCGCGATCACCCCGTGAGGCATGCCCTTTTCACGAATGCGCCGGGTCAGGGCGCGGGTGTCGACCCCGGAGAGGGCGATCACACCCATGCGGTCCAGCCAGGCCTCAAGGCTCAGCTCGGCGCGCCAATTGGCCGGCGGGGTCGGCGTCTCGCGGAATACCGCGCCCCGGGCCCGCGTCGCCGGATCGAGATCGAGCTGCTCCAGATCCTCGGCATTGGCCCCCACATTGCCTACGTGAGGGAAGGTGAAGGTGACGATCTGGTCCATGTAGGAGGGATCCGTGAGGATCTCCTGATAGCCGGTCATGGCGGTGTTGAAGCACACCTCGCCCACAGCTTCGCCCACGCGCCCGGCTCCGCGTCCGGCGAATACCGATCCATCGGCGAGGGCGAGCAGGCCGGTGGCTCCGGCCGGCAGGTCGTGGCGCATGGCGAACCCTTGTTGGGCAAAAGGCTGTCGGGCGGGAATTGGCGACTAGGTAGGGGCAGGCGGGGCGTCGGTCAACGGATCATCCGGCGCGCGCCATCCGGGGAGCAGAACACGCGCCTGCGCCCTGCATCTAGACCGGGACGCTGATCGTCTTACCGCCGAACACGGCCTGCCAGTTCTCGATTTCGTCGACGACGATGGCGTCGGCGGCGTGCGCGAGGCTCGAGACGCGGGCATAGGTCAGGGCTTCGTCCGGGCCCTGGAGAAGAAGGCGAAGGCGGGCGGCGACGAGGTCGAGCTTTTCCGCCGTGACCTCCGAAATCGCCGAGAACCGCTCGAAGTCGCCAAAATAGCGGATTCCCGCCAGGGCGCCGCCGAGAGTCGGAAGGGCGACACCCAGGAAGGTAAAAAGAGGGCCGCTGGACTCCGCCAGGGAGGCGCGAACAAGACCGCTCGCCGCGCCGGCCTTGAGCGAGAGATAGAGGCTGACCGACAGGACGGCGAGGCTGAACAGGCGTCCGGACAGCCGGTCGAGATTTGCGTGCGCCCGGGCGAGGCGTTCGGCCTTGCCGCGATGATAGTCGCGCTGTGCGGTGACGTGGGCCAGAAGCAAATCCTCGGCCGCGCGCCTCAGATAGGCGGGGGTGACGGCGGTGGGTGGAAGGCCGACATCGCGCAGGGCGTGGCGCGCATACCATTCAGGCCAGTTGGTCTCTGCCCCCCGCGGCCAGCGACCGGTCGGCCGGCACACGCCCAGCAACAGCAGGATGGGGGCGTGGCGAAAATATTCCGCGACGCGGCGCGTTTCGAACCAGCGGCGATGCCAGTCGCGCCGTTGGCCGACCGAGGTGATGGCCAGAATCGCCAGCAGCAGGCCGAGCTCGACCAGGGCGAACAGCCATTTGTCCTCGTGTCTGGCGAAGGGCAGGTAGGCGAGGCCGCTGAGCACGGCGAGCGCCGAGAAGATGAAGTTGAGAATCATCCCGCCGCGATAGGCGTCGGACAGTCGGGCCGAGACCCCGTCGGCCCACGCGAAGCGGCGCTGAACCTCCTCGCGCACCTGTTTCAGGAAGGCTGGGGGCAGGCCTCCAAGGCGCTCCTGGCCGCCTGACGAGACGTCCGAGCTCAGGGCGAGGGGGGACTCGTAGGCCTGGGTGAGGTTGGTGAAGGCGTCTTTCCAGCGTGTGGCCCCGAAGATCGCCTCGACGCGACGATAGGCGTGCCAGAAGGGCGCGCTCGCCGGACGCCAGACCTCACGCCGCAGCGCCTCGTGCCCGTGCAGGGCTTCGGAGGCTTCAGGCCCGGCTTCGCCGGCGCGGCCGCGTCGGGGGCGCAGGGCCCGGTGGACCAAGGCCTCGAGCGCCTCTTCATGCCCCTCGCGCCAAGGGGCCCCGGCGGCCGCGGCGGCGAGCGATTCCGGGCTCGACAGGATCGTCCAGCGCTTTGGGGCATGGGCGTCGATCCAGATCACCGGCGCCCCCATCTCCAGGGCCATGGCCAGGGTGTGCCCCGCGCCGCCCGGCTGGGCGAGGTTCTCCCCATCCCAGACGCCGATCACAAGATCGCTTTGCTCGATCATGATGCGACCCGCCAGAGCCGCCTGATCGGAGGCGCGGGCGCGAAAAGCCTGGACGCTGGCCATGTCGTCTGGCGCCTCGAGGCTGGCCAGGAACAGCCGTGTCAGGGTTTCATCCTGGTCGGCCAGCTCGAACAGGCGCGCCTGGTCCTGAAGGCTGGCGATGGCCGCCGCGCGCTCGCGCGTCGCCTCGCCGCAGACGCCTTGGCCGGTCAGCAGGACGCGGGCCTCCGCCGCGTCGGCCGGCCCGGTGTTGATGGCGGTGTTGAGGGCGCGGCCGAAGGGCAGGGGCGCCACCAGGTCCCAGCCCCGGGCCAGGGCCTGACGCGCGGCCATCTGGTCGACGCCATCGACGAGCAACGAGTGCAGGCGCGTGGGCGCCCGCTGCTCCAGCCCCGCCTTGACTGGCTCAGCCGCCGCCGCGCGATCGATGATCTCGAACAGGGCGGCGAGGCGTTGGGCGATGGCGTCGCGATGGGCGACGATGGCGGGATGACTTCCCCGGTGTCCGGTGACGCCCAGGCACAGGCGCACGGACGGGGGCGGAGGGGCGGCGGCCGCCGCGCCCGGGGCTTCGATCCGGTCGCTCATTCGCGCCCGGTGTGGTGCGAGGTCAGGCGCGCCATTGCTCGGCGCCCAGCTCCTGGCGGAAATCAAAATCCATCCATAGGCCCTGGCCGACCGACTGCCAGTCGGGGGAAAGGCCCAGCTCGTTGAGATAGGGGTGGGTGGCGTAGGGGGTGATGCGCACCTCGTAGGCGTCATCCGTCAGGCCCGAGCCGCGCAAGCCGGTGATCTTCGCCTCGGCCTCGATGATGCCCTGATAGCAGGCGAAGTCGGGCCGTGCCGCGTCTGGAAACTGCTTGAGAAAGGCCATGGTGATGCCGCCGCCGGCGATCGTGGTCTGAACCTTGCCCGCCAGTGTCGCCATGGCGGTGGTAAGCCGCTCAGCTGTGTGGGCCGCCAGCGCCTCCAGCGTGGAGAGCACGCCAGGACGCTTGAGATCGCCGGCGCGCGGCAGGGGGCGGATTTCGAACATGGGGGCCCATCGCGCCGGGCTGTCGGGGGCATAAGGGTCCACCACCCAGCCCTGAACGGAAAATCGCCGCGCCGCCGCGCGATCGGGCTCCTGGGGGCTGAAGTCGAACTTGCCCAGCTGCTTTGGGAAGCCCCAGACCTCTCGTCCGCTGACCAGGACGGGCCCGGAGTCGACGAACAGGTAAGCCGGAATCCAGCGCAGGGCGAACAGGCCGTCATCCTCGCGCTGGGCGAGAAGCCATATGGTGAAATCGATCTCGCTCGTGTGGCCCTTGGGCGGCTGGTCGCCGTTGAGGGTGTAAAGGCGACCGATCTCCGCCACGCCAAGAAAAACCTTGTCTCCCAGCGCCTTGTACCGAACGGCCCCGCCGGAGGGTTCGGCGAAGGTGCGGTCCAGCCAGGCCTGAATTTTCACCGGATCGGCGGGCACGCAGAAGTTGTGCATGACGACGTTCTCAAGCTGCACCGCCGCGAGTGCGTCATACAGATTGCCGTTGATCACGTAGGGGGGCAGGGCCCGCGGGGGCGGCGGTGCGACGGCCATGAAGAACTCCTGATGTGTCGGGCATGTCGCCCTGGAAGGCCTGCGGGGCGGCAAGGGTCGGGGGAGAGGGGCTGTCGGGGCGGGCTGAGTTTGGGCGGGATCAGTCGGGCAGGGGCGGTTTGCGCCCGAAAATGGTGAGGGCGCACCTGTATCCGCTTCGCGCCGCGCTCTCGGCGCAGCCTGAATTGATGCCGTTGTGCGTCCAGTCGCCGGTGAGGAAGAGATTGTCCACGCCGGACTCGTCGGCGTCCATTCGCGTGTACAGGCTCCCTGTCGGCGCCTGGACATAAAGGTCAGACGGCGCGCAGTTGGCGCGCACATACTGACGTGTGAGCACATCGCCCGGCGCCGACGGATCGGGATCGTAAATGACCTTCGGATCAAGGCCGTAGGGACTCTCAGGCGACACCGCGCGGGGCCAGTGAATGGCGGCGTTGTCTTTCAGCCACTGCACAGCGAGCTTGTAGGCCTTTTCATCGGCCGCTTTGCCGTTCTCGGGCCCCTGAATCTGGCCGCAGAAATAGGCCACGGACCGAGGGCGGTTCGCGCCGTTCCAGATTTCTCGCGAGAGAAGATGGGACATGTCCGACCAGGCTGAATAGGGCTGAGCCGAGCCGGCCAGGGTGCGATTGACGTTGCCGGTTCCCATGTCCGCCATGTCCCGGGTCAGCCAGATCTGCATGGCGCAGGTGCGCGTGACCGTCAGCTTCTCGAACATCGGGCCCCAATTGGAGTCCGGCAGGCGGGCCGGGAAATCGGCGCAGACCTGCTTTAGTCCGCCTACGGAGATGCCCAAGACGACCTTGTCGAAATCGCGCCCCAGCTCCAGGCGCCTCGGGGTGTCCCCGGGCCCGGGATTGCCGGCATGCTCCTCTTCGAAATTTCGCCCGGAGGCGCGCAGGGCTTCTCCATCGACGAGCTGGTCCCAGAGCGGATTGGCGGGCCAGCCCTCCAGGGGCATGTCTTCGGGCCAGCCAGGAAGAGGGACCTCGATCAGCGGCTGGTAGCCCGCCTCGGGATCCTTCAGCCGCGCCTGCTCCATATAGTCGATGGAGGCCAGACGGGGCGTGTTGGGATCGATGTTCAGGCGCGTGATCCGGCTGAAGAACTGGAACTTCACGCCGCGCTTGACCAGAGCCAGGTACAGCGGAGCGATCACGACATCGCCCATGGCGCCGCGCATCTTCCAGAAGAAGTGGCCGCGATAGGAGATCATCAGCATGGCGGCGCGCAATGCCGTGCCCGCGGCGAAGTCCGGTTTGGACGTGTCGCCGCCGTCGGCATACCCGAAGACATAGTCGTAGAAGCTGGAGATCGGCGTCCAGGCCAGGAGTTGCTTCGCGCGGGTGTCGGGATCGCCCCACTCGGGCGACTGCGTCTTCGCCACGGCCACCGCGTTGGCGTAGAGCCACTCGTTCCATTCGTATTTGTCGAGGACGTCGTAGCCCTTCTTGAGCACATCGTCCGCGGCCACCCCGTGGATGATCGACTGAACAAGATAGACCGCCAGCAGGCAACGCTCGGCGATGATCTTGGTGTTTTCGTCCCAGGTCTGATGGCGGATCGAGGTCATGTGATCCTCGAGCATGGTGACCACGACCTTGAGGAACGCATTGGTGGCCAGGCCCGCCAGCTCGTCCTCGGTCTTGGCGACGAAGTTGCTGAGCCACGAGATGGCGTTCTCGACAATGTTCGTGCCCGGAGGGTGGGTCGGGGCCTGACACTGAAGCTGGGTCGGCGCGCCATGCAGCACCAGACCGACCATGCGCTGGATCATCACCGTCAGGGGATCGACCCCGAGATCCTCGCCAGGAACGCGCTCGTTCGGCGGGAAGTCCATGTACCACATGAGGTTGGGACGCTCGGGGATCGACTGGTCGACAAGCGTGATCGTGTCCTCGGGGGTGAAGGCGTCGAATACGGTGCGATTGGGATGGGTGTAAGGCCGATCCACCACCTCATAGGCGCGGCGCAGAAGGTCGAACGCCTGGTCGTAGAAGCCGGCGAAGATGTGCAGGCCGTGCTCATAGATGCGCGCGCCGTGGCCGGGGCGGGTGTCGTGACCGCTGGCGCACTTGCCGCCCAGGCGCCAGCCTTGCTGGTAGACCGTGATCTCGTACTGGGAGTCCCAGTCCGGCTGTTCGGTGAGATAGAATGCCGCCGCCAGCGCGCCGACGCCGCCGCCAAGCACCGCGATCTTCTGTTTCGCCATGTCTGCTTCCCGACCCCCTGTGCGCGGCTCAACCGGCTCACACGCGCCGCCTCGGATAACATCGCCATTCGCGAAGCAGGACAAGGGCTGTGGGTGGGGGCCGCGCCCCTCAGGGAGACGCCGGCGCCGCGCGCCTCTGGTCAAGCCGCGCGCTCTTCAATATCGATGATCGGCGAGTGAGCGACCGAACCGCGTGGGGCCCCAAGGCGTGCCGGATATCTTTCTGTCCTACAATCGGGAGGATCAGGCCGTCGCCCGTCTGTTCGCCGACGCCTTCGCGGCCGAAGGCTTCGATGTCTGGTGGGACGTCACCCTGCGCTCGGGCGAGGCGTATGACGAGGTGACCGAAAAGGCCCTGCGGACGGCCAAGGCCGTGGTGGTCCTGTGGTCGAGCCGCTCGGTGGTCTCGCGCTGGGTCCGGGCCGAGGCCACTCTGGCCGACCGCAACAAGACGCTGGTGCCGGTCATGATCGAGCCCTGCGATCGGCCGATCATGTTCGAGCTGACCCAGACCGCGGAGCTGTCCCACTGGCGCGGCGAGACCGACGATGCGGCTTGGCGCGCGCTGGTCGCGGATGTGCGCCGCCATCAGGAGAGGACCGAGCCGGCCGAGAGCCCGCCTCCCGCGGCCATGGCCTCGCCGGCCAAACCCAAGGCTGCGGCCGGCAAACGCGGCGGGGCCCCGGCCTTGGCCGTGCTCCCCTTCTCGAACCGCTCCGGCCTGCCCGAGGACGACGTATTCGCCTTCGGCATGGTCGAGGACCTGATCGAGGCGGCCAGCCAGGGCCTTGAGGTGCGCGTGCTGGCCAGCTCCGCGACGGCCAGGTTCCGGCACGGTGGGCTTCCGGATCTCGCGGCCATGGCCCGCGAACTGGGCGTCCGCTACGTGCTCGAGGGAAATGTGCGCCGCACCGGCGCCAACCTTCGGGTGTCCACGCAACTGGTGGAGGCCGCGAGCGGCGACATTCTCTGGACGCAGAGGTTTGAGCGCCCGCTGGCGCATCTGGCGGAGCTTCAGGAAGATCTCGTGCTGGAGATGGCCTCGCACCTGCGGGTCCAGGCCCACAAGCAGGATCTGGAGCGCGCCCTGCGCAAGCCGGGCGATCTGACCGCCTGGGAGGCGGTCATGCGCGCCTTCGCCGCGTCCCGGCGCCTCACCGGGCCGGCGCTGATCCAGGCTCTGACCGAGGCGCAGAAGGCCGTGGACATCGCGCCGGACTACGGCCTCGCCCTGGCTCTACTCAGCCAGTGTCAGGCCATCGTATATTACCTGCTCACGCCCGACGATCCTGACGCGGTGGCGCCGATCCGCGAGAGGGCGGACAAAGCCATGCGCCTGGACCCGGATAACTCCGTGGTGTTCTCGACGGTGGCCGGCGCCCTTCATGCGCTGGGCTTCCTCGAGGACGCTCTGGCGGCCGGCCAGCGTGCGATCGCCCTCAATCCCAACAACGAGTACGCCTATCTGGCCTGCGGCATTGTCTGCTGCCGCCTGAACCGGCCCGACGAGGCGGTCGCCTATTTCGACAAGGAGCAGGAATTGGCGCCCAACCATCCCGCCAGCCTGCACTCCTTCATGTGGCGGGCGACCGCCCATGCGCACGCCGAGCGGTGGGACGAGGCCCTGAAAGCCAATGAGATCAGCCTCGCCCTCGCGCCCGATGAGCCCGCCGCCCTGATCGGCCAGGCCCTGTTCGAGCGGCAGTTTGGCCGCGACGCCGCCGCCCGCAACACCCTGCGCCGTGCGCGCGACCTAGATCCGGTGACGCCGCTCGCCATCTGGGAGCTGCGTTTTGGCCGATCCTACTCGAATAGCCCCTTGCGGCCTCGTCTGCTCGCGGACCTTCGCGAGCTGTGGGCGGAAATCGAAGCCGCTGTCGCGTGAGGGCGCGCTGCGAATGTGGGCGTGCGAGGAGGCCGAACGGGGCGGGGTGAACCGGGAGGGACGATGGCGTCCAAAAGTCCGTCCGCGCCCTGGAATGCATCTTCGCGCCTCCCCAAATGGCTCAAGACGTCGGGGCCGGCCGCGACGTGTGTGATTGACCTCCAGGAGCGCTGCCAATGACCGATGCCGCCGAGTACGTCCCGCCGAAGGTCTGGACCTGGAACAAGGAGAACGGCGGCCGCTTCGCCAATATCAACCGGCCGGTCGCGGGGCCGACCCACGACAAGACCCTGCCGGTCGGCAAGCACCCGATGCAGCTCTACTCCCTGGCCACGCCCAACGGGGTCAAGGTGACGGTGATGCTGGAGGAGCTCTTGGCGCTCGGGCACGCTGGCGCCGAGTACGACGCCTGGCTGATCAATATCGGCCAGGGCGACCAGTTCGGCAGCGACTTCGTGGCCATCAATCCCAACTCCAAGATCCCCGCCCTGATGGACCGCAGCGGGCCCGAGCCGATCCGGGTGTTCGAGTCCGGGGCCATCCTGATCCATCTGGCCGAGAAGTTCGGCGCCTTCCTGCCCACCGAGCCGGGGCCGCGCGCGGAGTGCCTGAGCTGGCTGTTCTGGCAGATGGGCAGCGCGCCGTATCTGGGCGGCGGGTTTGGCCATTTCTACGCCTATGCGCCGACCAAGATCGAATACGCCATCGATCGCTTCGCCATGGAGGTGAAGCGCCAGCTTGATGTGCTGGAGCGGCGCCTGGCTGAGACGCCCTATCTGGCCGGCGACGCCTACACCATCGCCGACATGGCCGTGTGGCCCTGGTACGGCGGTCTGGCCAAGGGTCTCCTCTATGACGCCGGCGAGTTCCTGGCCGTCCATGAGTACAAGCGGGTCAATGCCTGGGCTGACAAAATCGCCGAGCGGCCGGCCGTGCAGCGCGGGCGCCGCGTCAATCGCGTGTTCGGCGAGGCCGCCGATCAGGTCCCCGAGCGTCACGACGCCTCCGACCTCGATCCCAAGCCCGCGGCGAGCTGAGGCCAGACCGCGCGCGCCTCAGAACATGTTGGTGACCCCGATCTCCACCCGGTTGCGGCCAAAGGCATAGAGCGGGACGTTGCTGGCGTTGTTGCTGAAAATGTAGCTGACCCTGGGCGTGAAGCCGTGGATGTCGACGGCGCGGTCGAGCAGGCTCACGCGCACATTCACGAAATTGTCCACCCGCCTCACGCCAAACGCGGGGACCAGAACGTCATAGCCGAAATGGGTGTAGCTGGGCGCGATGGCGAAGGTGATCCCGCCCTTGAGGTCGCGGATATACTCGACGCCGATCTGCTCGGACCAGTTGGCCCAGCCCGGACTGTTCGAGGCCTGACGTGAGAGCGTGGCGTTGACCGAGACCAGACTCACCGGCGTCGGGGCGTAGAAGATCTGAGCCGTCGTCGAGGCCACCGGGCCGCTCTGGTAGCCCAGATAGGGATATTGGACGTTGTTCCAGTTGAAGGCGAGGCTCACGCCGGTGCGGCCCGAGACGTGGTAGGTCGCGTCCACGCCGGGTCCCACGGACGTCAGAAAGGCCGCGCCGCCGAACCAGCGCTTGGCCGCATTGGCCAGCACGTCGAAATCCCATCGCGGCAGAGTGATCCTCACCCCTGAGTAGCCGGTGACGAAGACATCGTCGAAGGCGCTTTGCCCATAAAAGGAGCCGCTGAACTCGCCGCCCAGGCGGAACTTGACCGCGGAGCCCAGGGGAGGGGACCACTCGCCGCCGGCGGTGACCGCGCCGCCGATTCCGCTCTGCTGTTTGGCGGCGGAGGAGAGCTGGAACGGCAGGCCGTAGAGGGTGACCGACTCCACCGAAGGCCCCGCATTGAGGTTTGTGTCCGGCGCCACCGCGACCGACATATTGTAGGCGTACCGCTTGAGGCGCCGGATCGCGTACAGATAGGCGTCGATATTGGCGATCACCGCCGGCGGCGGTTGACCGGCCCTGGCCAGACGGAATTGCCGCTCGGCGTTCAGATAGTCGCCCTTGGCGAAGAAGGCCCGGGCCAGCTCCAGGCGCACCCGGATCACGCCCGGCTCCCGGACCAGGATGCGACGCAGGAGCCGCACCGCGCCGTCATAGTCGTGATCCTGCATGTCCAGCATGGCCAGCAGGAACTCGACCTCACTCGGCTTGTAGTGTCGCCGCTCCAGATCGTTGAGCAGTTTGCGCGCGTTCTTGAAATCGCGCGCCTGCATCAAAAGCGCCGCCGCGTCTTCCGGCGCCAGAGTCTGGGTCGTCGCCGTCTGGGTCGTCGCCGTCGGGACGGCAGGCGCCGCAAGCGGCTGGGCGACCGCGGCGGGCGGCGCCGGCGGGGGCGTCAGGGGCATGGCGCGTCAGATCTGGGGCGTCAGGACCGCCGCGGCCGCGTGGCGCGAGGCGGTCCGTCGCCCGTCAGGCGGCCGCGCGCACCAGGGCCATGGCCCGTTCGCCCGCCTCGACCATGCCCGCAAGGTCCGTCGGGACGAAGCCAAGCCGGCCATAATCGACCCGCATCAGGCCATCGCTGTCGGCGACCACGGCGTCGGCGAGGTCCGGATCGGCCGCCACATCCTGGGCCATGACCCCAAGGAAGCGACGTTCGTCGCCCAGATAGGCGTAGGAATAGAGGGCCAGCCCGTTGTCGAGACGTCCCTCCTCGCGCACGTCCCGCTTCAGCCGCCGGTC
>DAIDGR010000033.1 GCA_027452265.1 Caulobacteraceae bacterium | reverse complement strand
TGCGCCCCTTGTGGCGCGCGTCGCACGGACGCGCCTTCGGCGCTTCACACCGCCTATCCCCCGAAGCTGAGAATCTGCGGCATGGCCTCCAGAGTCTTGCGCAGCTCAGGCAGGGGATCGTCCTCCACCCGGCTCACCGTGTTGAAGATCATCACGGGCCGGCGCGCAGGCGTATAGGCCGGCCAGGCGGGAAGGCCGGGATGGTCTGGGCGACCGGTGCGGGCGAAGGCCGCCCAGGCGCCGCCGATCTGGGCCGCCATGTGGGCGGGTCCGGGCCCCTCGCCGACAAAGGTCCTCACCTTGTCATAGCTGTAGAGGACGAAGGGGATCTCCATGGTGTGGGGCGACTTGAACACCCCGTCTGAGACCGGCGTCTCCCAATCCATGCGATAGACGTAGACCGGCGCGCCGCCCTGCGCCGCCTTGGCGTCGGCCAGGACCTCACTGCCCAGCATCATCCGCGCGCTCAGCAGCTCGACGAACAGGTAGGTCGGGGAATAGGTGGGATAGGCGGCGCGGATGGCGGTCAGCAGCTTCTGGCCTGGCGGACCGAAGGGCTTGATCCGCGCCTGCAGGTCGGCCTCGGTCATCTTGCCGAACCAGGGCTCGCCGGCGGTGAAAATGGTCCACTCGTCCTTGCACCAACCCACCAGGATCGGCACGTCGCGCGAGATCGATGGGGCGTCGGGACTGAACGGATCGCGGGTGATCGCGACGTCGTCGAGGATCGGACCTGGACCGAACCCGCCGCCGCTGAGCCCCGCCGCCGCCGCCAACAGGGTCTCAGCCGGTACGGCCTGCAGCGCCTTGACGTCGCCCTTGTCGATCTTGAGCGCGGCCAGGAGCTTGTCGGTATAGGCCGCCGCCGTCGCCTTGCGACCGACCTTGAGGCCCGGGCCGCTCTCGATGGCGGCCTTGTGGAACAGGCCCTTGGCGCTCTCCATGGCCAGCAGGATCGAGACCTTCGCCCCGCCTCCCGACTGGCCCATGATCGTCACATTGTCCGGGTCTCCGCCAAAGGCTGAGATGTTGTCCCGCACCCATTTCAGGGCGAGCACCAGGTCCTGCATGCCGACCGAGCCAGATCCGGCGAAGTCGGGGCCGAAGGCCTCGCCCAGATAGAGATAGCCGAACAGGTTCAGCCGGTGGTTGACGCTGACGGCCACCACGTCCTGCGCCTTGGCCAGGCCATCGCCCTGATAGATGGGCTGGGCGCCCGAGCCATAGGCGAATCCGCCGCCGTGGATCCACACCATGACCGGACGCTTCCGGGCGTCCGGCGCCGGAGTCCAGACGTTCAGGAACAGGCAATCCTCGTTCATCACCTTCATCTCCGAAGGCGTGGTGAAGACCTGATGCATCTGGAAGCTGAAGTCGTTGTCGGCCTCTGAGACCGCACCGGCCGCCATCTGCATGGCGGGGGCGCCGAAATCGGAAGCGTCATAGCGGGAGGTCCAGGCCGGAACGGGCTCAGGCGCCTTCCACCGCCGCGACCCGATCGGGGCGAGGCCATAGCGGATGCCCTTGAAATGGCAGACGCCGTCGATCACCAGACCCTGGACCGGCCCGCACGGCGCCTTGACCAGGGGGGTGGGCGTCGGGATGCCGGGGCCGCGCGCGGCGAGCCCTCTGTGGGCGATCTGCGGGTCATCCGCCTGCGCCGCTCCGGCCGCCGCCAGACCGCCGAGCGCCGCTCCCGCCGCACCCAGACCCAGCAGCGCGCGCCGGTCCAATCCGTCCTTGCTTTGGCTCATTCCCGACGCTCCCTGCATCCCGTCGCCCGCGCGGACGAGAGTCGCCTCGTCCGCTTATTTGCCTCCAGCCTCACGCCTTTGGGCGGGTGCGGTCAATCCATGGCGGCGTGAGCGGCCTGGGGAGGCGCGATGCGCCAGAGATCAGACTGGGCCGACTTGCGGATATAGGCCTGCGCCCGCGCCGCGGAGGGCAGGGCCAGAAGCTGCAGCGGCAAGCCGAGCGTCGCCCAGACCGGGCTGACCCCGGGATCGGTCTTGAGGGCCTCGCCCCAGCGTGCGGCCATGACCTGGCGCTCCTGCGCGGCGCGGGCCTCCTTGGCGGGATCCAAATGGTCCAGGCCCCGGGACTTGGATTCGGCGTGCTCGACGCGGACGGCCGGCGTCCAGAGGATCTTGCGGCCCTGGGCGCGCAGGCGAAAGGCCAGATCGACATCGCTGTAGCCCACCGGCAGCCTCTGGGCGTCGAAGCCGCCGAGCGCCAGGAACTCCGTTCGGCGCACGGCCAGAAAGGCCCCGGTCACGGCGCTCACCGCGCGCGGCGTCGCCCAGCGGAACGCCGGCCCTGGGTCGTCGGCGGCGCGGCGCCAGCCGTCATGGATCGTGGCCCCGCGCCAGCCGGTGATCATGCCCGCATGCTGGATGAGTCCGTCGGGATAGACCAAGAGAGCGCCCACGGCGCCGACCTCGGGATCGGCCAGGGCCAGGCGAAGTTCGGCGTCCCAGTCGGGGCTGAGCACGCACATATCGTCGTTGGCGAACACCAGGATCTGACTGTCGCAGGTCGCCGCGGCGAGATTGTTCAGGCGCGACCAGTTGAAGGGTTCGGCCGCCCCCAGACGACGCAGGCGCGCGGGCGTGGCGAAGGCGCCAAGGACCTCGCTGACCTGGTCGCCGGCCGCATTTTCCACCACCACGATTTCTAGCGCATCGGGTTGCGCCGCCTGAGCCAGGAGGCTGGCGATGAAGCGCTCCAGGTCGCCCAGGTTGTCGCGCGTGGGCACGATCACGCTGAGCGTGTCGGCGGGGACGTGGCGGGGCCGGATGCGCGTGAGGTCCGGGCGCCAGGGGGCCGGCTCGACGATGAGATCGGGCTGGTCGCCGAAGACGAACTCCAGGGCCCGGCGATGGGCGGCCGACGCCTCCGCGTCCGCACCTTCGGGCCGCGCGATCAGAGGCAGGGGGATGTGCGCCACGGCCTTACGCGTGACGAGGTCAAGGGCCAGGCGGCTTCGCCGGACGGCGCGCGGCTCGCCGGCGGGTGGGGGCGCGAGAGCGGCCAGGAGCCGGGGCGTCGCCGCGAGGCTCTCGCCAAGGGTCGGCGCGGTCATCAGGGCGTGACGATCAGGCGGCTGCCGCGGGATCAGACGAACCAGAGCCGTGGGAGTGGCGGGGTCGAAACGCTCCTCATCAAAGGAGCAGGCTTCGGCGCCGGTCTCAGCCCAGGTCCAGGCGATCCAGGCGAGCGCGGCGGGGTGCAGCCGGGCGTCCTGGGCCAGGAGGAGGACGAGGTCCGCATCGAGAGTCGCGGCCAGCTCGTGCTCGAACGCCCCGGGATCGGCGGCGGCGGGAGGTTGACGCCAGGCAACCCGGCGGTCCGTCGCGGCGGCCCGGCGGATGATCGCCTCGGCCTGCGAGGATGGGCCGAATGCGGTGAGGGTCCAGGCCGCGTGGCGCTGGTCGAAAAGGTCGCAGAGCAGGCCCTCCAGCCCCGCCGGACTCGCGCAGTCCGCGTCAAGGATGACGGCGATGCGCGGTGAAGGCGTCTGGTTGGAGGATGGCGGCGGGATATCGTGCAGGCGGCGCAGTTCGCCATAGGCTTCAGGCGGCAGGGCCGTGAGGGTCGTGAGGTCTGGGAGGTCCGCCTTCAGCGCCGCGATCTCGCGGCTCAGGGACTCAAGCCGCGCCACAAGACCGATCAGGCCGCCGGTCTCGCCGTGTACGCGGGCGCGTTCGACCCGCTCCACCTGGGCTCCGGCGTCGCCGAGCAGGGCCATCTCCCGTCGCGCTGGCTCCAGTTCAGGATCGTGCGCCAAGGCTTGGCGATAGGCGTTCAGGGCCTCGTCCAAACGTCCCAGCAGCTTCTGGGCATGGCCAAGCTGCAGCCAGGTGTCGGCCTGGTCCGGTTCGGCGTCGAGGGCGAGGCGGTATTCGTCGAGGGCCTGGGCGGCGGCGCCGCTGTCCTTGAGCATGTTGGCGCGCTGTACCCGCAGATCCGTGCGGTGCGGCGCCAGATCGAGGGCTCGGGCGTAGGCGTCGGCCGCCTCGCGGGTGCGGCCGGCGTCCCGTAGCCGGTCCGCCTCCTGGACCCGCATGTTCAGATCGGCGTCCGCGCCGGCCACGTCAGCGGCGCCCGGGCTTGGAAATGCCGGGCAGGGCGAGGGGCCCGTCGCCTGGACGTATGTGCGATAGGATCATGAGCGGCATTCTGGGCCAGGACGCGCCGTGAGGCGAGACCGCGCGGCGGCGGCGCCTCACACCCGCTCCAGCTCGCGAAAGATGAAAGCGTGGTCGTCTCTGGGCCCGGGGTCAAAGGCCTCGCGCCGCACCTCGCGCCAGGCGCTCTCGTCGAGGGGGGGAAAGACCACGTCGCCCTCGGGGGCCGCGTCCACTTCGGTCAGATAGAGACGGCGGGCCTTGGGCAGGGCCAGGGCGAACAGGGCCGCGCCGCCGATGACGCAAACCTCATCCACGCCATCCTCCGCCGCCTGGTCGCGACCGATGCCGACGGCCTCAGCGAAGCTGTCGCACACCACCGCGCCCTTGGGCTGAAAGGTCCCGTCGCGCGACAGCACGATGTTCAGCCGGCCTGGCAAGGGCCGAAGGGGAAGGCTCTCCCACGTCTTGCGCCCCATGATCATCGGCTTTCCCAGGGTGAGACGCTTGAACAGGGCCAGATCCGAACCGAGGCGCCAGGGCAGGGCGCCTTGGACGCCGATGACGCCATTTCGCCCCCGCGCCACCGGGCCAAGGGTCAGAGTCACGCTCATGGCCGTCTCAGACCGCGACCGGAGCCTTGATCGCCGGGTGCGGACGATAGCCCTCGAGGCTGATCTCGTCCGGCTCGAAGGCGAAGAGGTCGGTCCGGGGCGCCAGGCGCAGATGCGGCAGGGGCCGGGGCTCCCGCGAGAGCTGGGTGCGGGCCTGGTCCACATGGTTGAGATAGAGATGGGCGTCGCCGAAGGTGTGCACGAAGGCGCCCGCCTT
Source organism: Caulobacteraceae bacterium (assembly GCA_027452265.1). Taxonomy (GTDB): domain Bacteria; phylum Pseudomonadota; class Alphaproteobacteria; order Caulobacterales; family Caulobacteraceae; genus Acaudatibacter. Next base: position 5,795 of record DAIDGR010000033.1, on the reverse strand, counting down.
GAGGCCAGTGACCTGCGCGATCATGTGCGTCAGCAGGGCATAGCTGGCGATATTGAACGGCACGCCCAGGAAGATGTCGGCGGACCGCTGATAGAGCTGGCAGGAGAGGACGCCGCGCGAGACATAGAACTGGAACAGGCAGTGGCAGGGCGGCAGGGCCATGTCATCGACCTCCGCCGGATTCCAGGCCGAGACCAGGAGCCGCCGGCTCGACGGCGTCTCGGCGATGGCGCGCACGAGATTGGCGATCTGGTCGATCACCCGGCCATCCGGGCCTGTCCAGGAGCGCCACTGCTTGCCGTAGACCGGGCCAAGCTCACCCTCCGCGTCAGCCCATTCATCCCAGATGGTGCAGCCGCGCTCCTGCAGCCAGCGCACATTGGTCAGGCCGCGCAGGAACCAGATCAGCTCCACCGCCACGGCCTTGAAATGCACCTTCTTGGTGGTCAGCAGGGGAAAGCCCCGGGCCAGATCGAAGCGGATCTGACGGCCAAATACACTCAGCGTCCCGACCCCTGTCCGATCGTCGCGCCGCTCGCCGTTCTCCAGAATATCGCGCAGCAGGTCGAGATAGGCCGCCTCGGGATGCGCGGCGTCGAGGCGGGGCTGATCCGGCGCGGCGAGGGCGACAGCATTCATCGACCTGGGCCTCCTATCGCAGACGCGACGCGCCACGAGAGCCGGACGCACGCGAATCGTGCGCTCAGCGAGATTGACGCCAAAAGAGATTTTGGCCGAGGCCGGAGGGCAAGGTCAAAGCCCGCTCCCGGCAAATCTGTGCATGAACGCCCCACACCTGTGACCCATCCGGCTCCCAGGCGCCGAAAAACCCGTGGGCGAGGACCAATCCTGCCCCGCCAAGCGGCGTGTGCAATGGGTCGTCCTTGCCCTTTTGGGGGCGTCCAAGCCTTGACCTGGGGTCGGATTTTCTATGGAAAGCGGCCTCCTTGTGATTTTGCCTGCAGGAAAGCGCCTCCGACCATGCGCGTCTATTACGACAGCGACGCCGATCTCGCCCGGATCCTCGACAAGAAGGTGGCCATTGTCGGCTATGGCTCCCAGGGCCATGCCCACGCGCTCAATCTGCGCGACTCCGGGGTGAAGCAGGTGGCCGTCGCCCTGCGCGAGGGATCCGCCTCGGCCCGCAAGGCGAGCGCCGAGGGCCTGAAGGTGATGAGCGTCGCCGAAGCGGCGGCCTGGGCCGATGCAATCATGATCCTGGCGCCGGACGAGCTGCAGCGCCGCATCTGGACCCATGAAATCGCGCCCCATATCCGCGACGGCGCCGCCCTGATGTTCGCCCACGGGCTCAATATCCATTTCAACCTGATCGAGCCGGGCCCCAGCATCGATGTCCTGATGGTGGCGCCCAAGGGGCCGGGCCACACGGTGCGCGGCGAATACCTCAAGGGCGGCGGCGTGCCGTGCCTGATCGCCGTCGCGCAGGACGCCACAGGCGGCGCCATGGACCTGGGTCTGGCCTATGCCTCGGCCATCGGCGGCGGGCGCTCGGGCGTGATTGAGACCACCTTCCGCGAGGAGTGCGAGACCGATCTCTTCGGTGAACAGGCCGTGCTGTGCGGCGGTCTGGTGGAGCTGATCCGCGCCGGGTTCGAGACCCTGGTGGAGGCCGGCTACGCGCCGGAAATGGCCTATTTCGAATGCCTGCACGAGGTGAAGCTGATCGTCGACCTCATCTATGAAGGCGGCATCGCCAACATGAACTATTCGATCTCCAATACCGCCGAGTACGGCGAGTATGTCACCGGACCGAGGATCATCACGCCCGAAACCAAGGCGGAGATGAAGCGCGTCCTGGAGGACATCCAATATGGCCGCTTCGTGCGTGACTTCATGCTGGAGAACGAGGTCGGCCAGCCCCACTTCAAGGCCACGCGCCGCCGCAACGCGGAGCATCAGATCGAGGCCGTTGGCGGTCGCCTGAGGGCCATGATGCCCTGGATCACCAAGAACAAGCTCGTCGACCAGAGCCGCAACTAGAGGGCGGGGGAATGGCCGACCCTTCGGGCATCCTCAACTGGCGACGCCTCGCGCCCGACCTCACCAGCTCGGGCCAGCCCAGCGAGGCGGAACTTGCCGCCCTGCGCGACCTCGGCGTGACGCGGGTGATCAATCTGGGCCTGCACAGCCATCCCAAGGCCCTGCCGGACGAGGCCGCCACAGTGGCCGGGCTCGGCATGACCTATCTGCACCTGCCGGTGGATTTCCAGGCGCCGGACGAGGCGGACTTCGAGCGGTTTCGCGAGGCCCTGGCGGCGCGGGACGGGGCCGTCACCCATGTTCACTGCATCATGAACTATCGCGTCTCCGCCTTCGTCTATCGCTGGCGACAGGAGACCCTGGGCTGGACCGAGGCGAAGGCGCGCACGGAGATGGAGCGCATCTGGCGCCCGGGCGGGGTCTGGGCGGCGATCATCGGCGACCTCGCGCGCATCGAGGCGCCACACCTCTATGCCGGTCGCGACTACAATCCGGACGACTAAAGGGCGACGTCAGGCCCAGCCCAACGCCGCCTCGCCGCGCAGGATCGCGTCGGTCTGGGGCGTGTGCTTCGCCGCCCCCGCGCCAGGGTGCAGGATCAGGGGCGGCAGCAGAACCAGAGGCGCACGCCCCCCCTTGACCGCCTGGACCAGGACCCGCTTGGCCGGAGCCTCGGCGTGGGGATGAATCGGACGTATGGCGAAGGACCCGGCGCGACGGCCGAGCCCCGCAAGCAGGTCGGCCAGACGGTCGGCGCGGTGAATCACGGTGATGACGCCGCGGTCGCGCACCAGCCGGGTCAGGGCGTCGGTCCAGGCGTCGAGTCCATCCTCGGCCATCCAAGCCCCGCGCTTGGCGGCCGCCGGCCCGCGCAGGGCCGTCGGATCGTCGAAATACGGCGGATTGGCGAGCGCCGCGTCGAACCTGCCCTGGCCGAGCCCTGCGGGGGCCTCGGCGATGTTCGCCTGCACGATCTCGATCCGGTCCGAGAGCCCGTTGATCTGGGCATTGTCCCGGGCCAGGACCACGGCAGATGGATCACGTTCGACGCCAAGGCACATGACGCCTTCGCGCCGTGAGGCCACGGCGATCAGGACCGCGCCGACTCCGCAGCCCAGTTCGACGAGGCGCGCGCCGGGCGACGCGTCGCAGGCGGCGGCCAGAAGGGCGGCGTCGAGACCCGCGCGATAGCCTTTCCTGGGCTGTTTGAGCCGCAGTCGTCCGCCGAGCCAGCCGCTCTCCGACGTTTCGGGCGTCGACGCATCGGACACGTCCGCTTGATGAGGGGTGGTCATCGCTTGACCCTGGGCGGGAGCCTCACCATTGTCCCAGCGCGGCGCAACCCGGGCGCCGCGTGATGGAGCCCGGACGCGTGGACGCCGCTGAAGCCCTCTTTCCGCGCAAGCCGGGGTCGGTCGACCGCCTTGCGGCCTTGGCGCGCGAGGACATGGCGAAGGTCGATGTCATCATCCGTGCGCGCATGCAGAGCCCCGTCAGCGTCATTCCATCTCTGGCTGACCATATCATCGAGGCTGGCGGCAAGCGCCTTCGACCGCTTCTGGCTGTGGTGGCCTGGCGTGTGGCGGGCGCGCGCGGCGACGGCGGGCTCAAGCTCGCCGCGGCCGTGGAGTTCATCCACACCGCGACTCTTTTGCATGACGATGTGGTCGACAGCTCGCGTCTTCGCCGGGGCAAGCTTGCCGCGCATCTGATCTGGGGCGCGCCTTCGAGCGTTCTGGTGGGCGATTTCCTGTTCGCCCGGGCCTTCGAACTGATGGTGGAGACCGGCTCCCTGCGGGCGATGGAGATCCTCTCGCGCGCCTCGCGCGTGATCGCCGAGGGCGAGGTCCTGCAACTGACCCGCGCGCACGACCTCAAGCTGACCCAGGACACCTATCTGGAGATCATCTCGGCCAAAACCGCCGAGCTGTTCGCCGCCGCCGCCGAGGCCGGCGCGGTCACCGCCGGCGCCAGCGCCGCCCATTGTGCGGCCTTGCGGGCCTACGGCCTCAATCTGGGCCTCGCCTTCCAACTGGCCGACGACGCGCTCGACTATGGCGGGGTCACCGAAACCCTGGGCAAGGACGCCGGCGATGATTTCCGCGAAGGCAAGGCGACCCTGCCCCTGCTGCTGGCCATGGCCCGCACCGGCCCGCGCGAGGTGGAGTTCTGGGAGCGCGCCATCGGCCGCAAGGAGCAGACGGAGCTCGACTTCCGAAAAGCGCGGGACCTGATCATCGCGGTCGGCGCCCTGGACGCGACCCTGACCCTGGCGGACGAATATGCCGATAACGCCAAGGCGGCCCTGAGCGTCTTCCCGATGAGCGACTGGCGCGCCGGACTGGAGAGCCTCGCCGACTTCGCCGTGAGCCGAAGGGCCTAAAGCGCGTTGCGTTTGTATGGAACCAGCCCGGCGCTTCGCAACGCGCTCAGGAACCTTAAGATAGAGCACGATTCAGCGTCTTCGCCGATTCCACGAAAACCCATCGTGCTCTAGGGGCGCAACACCCTCAGCCCGGCCCGATCATTTTCTCCGGACGGACCACCGCGTCGAACTGGGCGTCCGTGACATAGCCGCCGCCCACCGCTTCCTGGCGCAGGGTCGTGCCGTTCCTGTGCGCCGTCTTGGCGATCTTGGCGGCCGCGTCATAGCCGATCACCGGGGCCAGCGCGGTGACCAGCATCAGGGAGCGGTCAAGCGCCGCCTTGATGTTGTCCTCGCGCGGCTCGATTCCCTCAACGCAGTGGGTGGTGAAGCTTGCACTGGCGTCGGCCAGGAGGCGCACCGACTGCAGGAAGTTGTAGGCCATGACCGGGTTGAACACGTTGAGCTCGAAGTGGCCCGACGCGCCGGCGAAGGTCAGGGTCGCGTGATTGCCGAACACCTGGGCGCAGACCATGGTCAGGGCCTCGCACTGCGTCGGATTGACCTTGCCCGGCATGATCGAGGAGCCCGGCTCGTTCTCCGGAAGGGCCAGCTCGCCCAGGCCCGAGCGCGGTCCCGAGCCCAGAAAGCGAATGTCGTTGGCGATCTTGAACAGGCTCGCGGCGAGGGTGTTGAGCGCCCCATGGCTGAACACCATGGCGTCGTGCGCGGCCAGGGCCTCGAACTTGTTGGGGGCCGAGGTGAAGGGAAGGCCCGTGATCTCGGCGATCTTGGCCGCCACCTGCTCGGCAAAGCCCACCGGTGCGTTTAGCCCGGTGCCCACCGCCGTTCCGCCCTGGGCGAGCTGCATCAGCATGGGCAGGGTCATTTCGATCCGGACGATCCCGTTGGCGACCTGCTGGGCATAGCCGGAGAACTCCTGACCAAGCGTCAGGGGCGTTGCGTCCTGGGTATGGGTGCGGCCGATCTTGATGATGTGGGCCCACGCCTTGGCCTTGGCGTCGAGAGCGGCGTGGAGGGCCTTGAGCGCCGGCAGAAGCCGATGGACGACCTCTTCCGCGGCGGCGACGTGCATGGCCGTGGGGTAGGTGTCGTTGGACGACTGGCTCATATTGACGTGGTCGTTGGGATGGACCGGCGACTTGGAGCCCATCGTTCCGCCCAGCATCTCGATGGCCCGGTTCGAGATCACCTCATTGGCGTTCATGTTCGACTGGGTGCCCGAGCCGGTCTGCCAGACCGAAAGGGGAAAGTGGTCATCCAGCTTGCCTTCGATCACCTCCTGAGCCGCCGCCACGATGGTCGCGCCGAGCGTGGGGTCGAGCTTGCCCAGCGCCATGTTCGTCTCGGCCGCCGCGCGCTTGATGATCCCCAGGGCCCGCACCACGGGGCGCGGCTGCGTCTCCCA
>DAIDGR010000032.1 GCA_027452265.1 Caulobacteraceae bacterium | reverse complement strand
TCGCCGTGGCATGGCCGCGCGTCGCATGCGGGCGTGGCGGAACTGGTAGACGCGCCGGACTCAAAATCCGGTTCTGGCGACAGAGTGTCGGTTCGATCCCGACCGCCCGCACCACCGTCCGGACCGCCGGGGCGGGGGCCTCCTGAGGGTCCCCCCCAATCTTCTCCGGTCAGAATGTCAGCCGCCGGCCGTCATGGGCCCGGGTCGACCCAGTCCCGTGAAGCAAATTCGGCGGGCGTCATTCAGCCCAGGGATATGTGAGGACGGCCCGAGCTTTCGCCGGCCGCGGCGGCGCGTTGCCGCCGCGATCTAAGGCGATGCCCGCGGCCCAGTGGAACGGGAATTCGGCGAGCGGCTTTGGCGACGCGAAGAACGGCGATCGAGGCGCCCAGCAGGCGAGGCGCGCCGTGACGACCAAATTGACGTTATTTTTCGGTGTGCCTGGGCGGCTTGTACAACACGCGTTTTTTGCGCGACCCACTCTAAGCCCTGGATATAACAGTTTTAATGTATATGGACGATTGAAGCGCCATGTGATAAAATATCTTTTATCTGACACGACATTTCGTGGTCGCCCATAAATCAGGATTTGTATGTCGGCTGCAATTGGCGCCGTCCACTATGAGGGCTTTTACGCTGGCGACCTCAAGCGGGAGCCGAGCGGCCGCTGCATCTTTGCCTACGACCAAGCCTACCTTGAGGCCTATCGGCCCGACATCGCGTTCACGCTCCCGCGCTCAGGCGAGCCTTATATAAGTGAGAATGGGCTCCACCCCTTCTTCGACAATCTGGTCGCCGAAGGCTGGCTGCGAAATGCGCAGGCGCGCGCGATCGGGACCTCTCCCGATGATCGCTTCGATCTCCTTCTCGCATTCGGACACGATTGCGCGGGCGGCGTCTCTGTCAGAACAGCCGCGCCAGGCGATCCTCCAAATATCGATATCGGCGATCCCACCGCCGTTGCGGCGCTGACGAGCCGAGCTTCACTCTCTGGCGTCCAGCCGAAGGTTCTTGCCGTCCGTGACGGCAAACGCTTTCGCCCGGCCAGACGCGATGAAACCTCACGCTACATCGCAAAGCTTCCTTCCGGTGCGCTGCGCGATATCGTCGAAAATGAGTTCATCACGACCGAGGCGACGCGCGCGTTTCTGCCTGATGACCGGATCACCAAGCTCGAAATCGCTTCGGTCGATGGCATCGATGGCCGGGCGCTCTTGGTGGAGCGCTTCGATCGGCTCGGCAGCGGCGCCCGCATTCATTTCGAGGAGTTCAACCAGCTCCTTGGCCGCCGCTCCGGCGATGACAAATACAATGCCCGCTACGACGACATGGCGGAATTCATCCTCAGAACACCGGGCTGCACGCCGGTCGATGCCTGGCGGCTCTATCGGCGCGAGCTTGTCTGCTTCCTCACCGGCAACACCGACGCGCATCTGAAGAACTTCGCGATGTTCCACACATCCGATGGGCTGCGCTTGACGCCCGCTTACGACTTGGTCGCGGCCGCGCTCTATCGGGAATACGCGACCGTCGCGCTGGCGCTCGGTGAGGCGCGCAACCTGACGATCGACCAAATTAAGCCCAAGCACCTCGTCGCGCTCGGTCATGCTCACGGGCTTGGCGCCCACGAGATCCTGGATGCCGTCAGTCAACTCGGCGCCCGTCGCAAGGCCGCCATCAAGGCCGCGAAAGCTGCGGCCGCGCGCGCCGGAGCCGAGCGGCTCGGCGACGAGCTCGTCAACTTCATGGAGCATAGATGGAACGGGAGCTTCGCCTCAATTGGTCAGTTCTTGTCGAAGAAGCCGTCAGACGCCGGCGCAAACTCAATCTGACCCAGCACCAGCTTGCTGCGCTGGCGCAGGTTAGTACGCCGACTGTCTCTCGCTTTGAGCAAGCCGAGAAGAACCTCCAGCTCTCATCCGTGCTGGCGATCCTCGAAACCCTCGGCATGACCGATACACGCACGTTGGTCTTCCCGGACCAGACCTATCGCTATGTCAGCGACGAAGGCGTGACGTTCTTCGGAGAGGATGGCTCCAGGCGCATCAGGTGCACAATCTCCCGCGAGGCGCTCGATGATCACTACTTGGATCACGGCCGGCTGCGGCCCGAGGATGGCTTCCTCAAATCCCGCCGTGACATCGAAGCCTTGGCGCGTCGCAAGTACCTGACCGGCAACATCGAACCCGACGGCGGCATCCTCATTCGCACGCTTGAACTGGTCTAGGTGTTTCGTTTCGGGCTTTGATAGATGTCGCAGAGCGTGCCCAGAACCCTCTGGGCCGCGTCGTCGGCCAGGCGGTAATAGATGGTCTGGGCGTCCCGGCGGGTGGCCACCAGGCCCTCGGACCGCATCTTGGCCAGGTGCTGGGAGGCCGCCGTCTGGGTCAGGCCGGCGTGGCGGGCCAGGTCGCCGACCGAGGCCTCGCCCTCGAACAGGCGGCACAACAGCAGCAGCCGTTGTTCGCTGGCCAGCATCTTCATCAGGCGGGCGGCGGCCTGCACGCTGGCCTCAAGTTCGGCCAGATCCCGCGAGGTCGGGACGTTACGGGTCATCTCCTCCCCTACGAACAGGCGCGTGCAGGGTTCAAGCGGTTTTGCCGCGCCGGGGGGTCGCGGCGCGCTCATGCGGCCCCTCCGGTCAGCGCGCGGCCGTCATCGCGCAGCACCACATAGATCGCGGGGATGACCAGCACGGTCAGCAGGGTGGACGAGGCCAGACCGAACAGCAGCGAGATCGCCAGCCCCTGGAAGATCGGGTCCGTCAGGATCACCGCCGCCCCGATCATCGCCGCGATCGCGGTCAACAGAATCGGCTTGAAGCGCACAGCGCCGGCCTCCAGCAGCACCTCGCGCAGTGGCCGCCCCTGACCCTGTTTGTGGCGGATGAAGTCCACCAGAAGGATCGAATTGCGCACGATGATCCCGGCCAGGGCGATGAAGCCGATCATCGAGGTCGCGGTGAACGGCGCGTGGAACAGGATGTGGCCGATGACGATGCCGACCAGGGTGAGCGGGATCGGCGTCAGGATCACCAGGGGCAGGCGGAAGCTTTTGAACTGCGCCACCACCAGGACATAGATGCCGAGGATCGCGACCCCGAAGGCCGCGCCCATGTCGCGGAAGGTCACCCAGGTGATCTCCCATTCGCCGTCCCACAGGACGGTGGGCCTGGCCTCGCTTTGCGGCTGGCCGTGCATGCGGATCGCCGGGGTCGGCAGGTCGCCCCAGTTGGCGGCGCGGATCGCGTGGTCGACATCGAGCATGCCGTAGATCGGCGCCTCATAGCGGCCGGCGAGCTCGGCCATGACCATGTCCACGTCCCGCCCGTCCCGGCGGAAGATGTGGGTTGAGCCTGGCTCGCTGGAGGCGTCGACCACCTCACCCAGCCCGACGAGCCGCCCCCCCTGGGGTCCACGCGACTGGGCGACCGGCAGGCTCGCCAGGGCCTGATCCCACGTCCGGGCCGATTGCGGCAGGCGAACGGCGATCTCCAGCGGGTCGCGACCGCCGCCGCGATCGGCATAGCCCACCACCTGCCCGCCGAACGCCGCGCCGATCGAATCCAGCACGTCGCGCTCACTCACGCCCAGGGCGTCGAGACGCTCACGGTCGGGGACGAGGCGCAGGCCCGGGCGGGGCTGGCCCCAGCTGTCATGGGCATCGACGATATAGGGGAACGACTTGAAGATGCCCTCGACCCGCGCAGCCACGGCCCGGCGCGTGGCCGCGTCCGGCCCATAGATCTCGGCCAGCAGGGTCGCCATCACCGGCGGACCGGGCGGCGCCTCGACGACCTTGAGCGTGCCGCCGGCGGGCAGAGGCACGGCGGCGAGGCGCTGGCGCAGATCGATGGCGATGGCGTGGCTGTTGCGCGACCGCTTGTCCTTGGGCGCCAGTTCGACGGCCAGATCGCCCATCTCCGGCTTGTTGCGCAGATAATAGTGCCGGACGAGGCCATTGAAGTTGAACGGCGAGGCCGTGCCGGCATAGGCGTTGACGGCGGTCACCTCGCGCACGCCCTCCGTGATCTGCGCCGCCTCGGTCAGGACGCGCTCGGTCGCCTCCAGAGACGCGCCCTCGGGCATGTCGAGCACCACCTGCAGCTCGGACTTGTTGTCGAAGGGCAGCAGTTTCACCGTCACCGTCTTGGTCGCGAACATGGCGCAGGCCAGAAGCGTGGCGACGCCCACGCCGATGAGGAAGGTCCAGGCGCTCCTGCGGGTCGCGATCACGCGCGAGGCGATGCGGCGGTAGAGACGGCCCAGGGGGCCTTCCTGGTGCGTATCGAGCATGTTGTGCTCGCTGGCCAGGGCGGTGCGGGCGAAGCGCACCATCAGCCAGGGCGCGATGACCATGGCCACGAAGAACGAGAAGATCATCGCCGCCGAGGCGTTGACCGGGATCGGCGCCATGTAGGGGCCCATCAGCCCGGAGACGAACAGCATCGGCAGCAGGGCCGTGACCACGGTGAGCGTGGCGACGACCGTGGGATTGCCGACCTCGGCCACCGCCTCGATCGCCGCCTTCACGCGATCGCGCCCGTCGTTCATGCTCCAGTGGCGGGCGATGTTCTCGATCACCACGATGGCGTCGTCGACCAGGATGCCGATGGAGAAGATCAGGGCGAACAGGCTGACCCGGTTGATGGTGTAGCCCATCAGATTGGAGGCGAAGAGGGTGAGCAGGATCGTGGTCGGGATGACCACCGCCGTCACCAGCGCCTCTCGCCATCCGATGGCGAAGCCGATCAGCACGACGATCGAGACCGTCGCCAGGGCCAGATGGAACAGCAGCTCATTGGCCTTCTCGTTGGCCGTGGCGCCGTAGTCGCGGGTCACCGCGACATCGACGCTCGAAGGGATCAGGCCGCCCTTGAGGCTCTCGACCCGCGCCAGAACCGCCTTGGAGACCACGACCGCGTTCGCGCCCTTGCGCTTGGCGATGGCGAGACTGACGGCCGGGGCCGTGCTCCAGCCCGGACCCAGGCGAGCGTCACGCCAGGCGCGCGCCTGATCCTCTCGCGGGGCCTCCACCACATTGGCGACGTCGCGCACATAGACCGTGGCGCCCCGCGTCGAGGGCACGCTCAGGAGCCCGACATCGACGGGGCCCGTCAGCGTCCGGCCGGCCGTGACCGCGACGGCCTGTCCGCCCTGGCGCAGATCGCCGGCGGGGAAGGCCCGGTCGGCCTGGCGCACCGCATCCATCAGCGCCGCCAGCGACACCCCGCGCGCGGCCATCCGGGCCGGGTCCGGCTCGATGCGGATCTCGTCCGGGCGCCCGCCGACGATGAAGGTCAGGCCGACGTCGTCGACCTTGGCCACTTCGGTCCGCAGCCTGGCGGCCAGCTGGTAGAGCGCTTCGTCGGTCCACGCCCCCGCCGCCCCCGGCTTGGGCGAAAGGGTCAGGACCAGGCTGGGCACGTCATTGATCCCGCGGACCTGAACCAGGGGCTCTGGGATCCCCGCGGGGATGCGATCGGCATTGGCCTTCAGCTTTTCATGGATGCGCACGGCGGCGGCGTCCGGGTCCGTGCCCACCTTGAACCGCGCGGTGACCATTACCTGATTGTCGTCGGCGAAGGTGTAGACGTGCTCGACGCCGTTGACGCTCTTGACGATCGTCTCCAGCGGCTTGCCCACAAGCTGCACCGCGTCGGGCGCCCGCAGCCCCGGCGCCTGGACCATGATATCGACCATGGGCACGCTGATCTGGGGCTCCTCCTCGCGGGGGATGGTCGCCAGGGCCAGGAGACCCATGGCGATGGCCGCAAGCAGGAACAGCGGCGTCAGCGGCGAGGCGATGGTGGCCCTGGTCAGCCGCCCGGACAGGCCGAGGTTCATCGCGCCGCTCCCGGCGCGGCGATCACATCGCGCACATGCAGGCCCGACAGGATTTCGACGGTGTCGGGCGTCGGACCCGGGGCCGTCTCGACCGGCATGTCAAAAACCGCTCCGCCCGCGCCGACCAGGGCGACATAGTCGACGCCATAGCGCGTGACGACATACCGGCGCGGGATCACCATGGCCTGCCTCGCCCCGACGCCCACCCACGCGCGCACCTTGCGTCCCACCTGGGCGAGGGTCAGGCCTGGAACGGTGACATCGGCGGTCACCTGGCCGTCGGTGATCTCCGGATAGATCTGGGAGACGGCCCCCGAATTCGCGCCGCCGGGCATGTCCTCGCCATCGAGCCGGATGACGTCCCCCACCTTGAGGGCGGCCGCGTCGGCCTCGGGCAGGGTGATGCGCACCACCACCGGGCCGGAGGTGATCCGGACGATCGACTGGCCGGGCATCACCACCGAGCCCGCCGGCACGTCCGCCTGCAGAACGGTTCCGGCGCCCGGCGCCACGATGGCGCCCTGGGCCCCAAGCTCGGCGCTGGCGGCCCGCTCGGCCCGGGCCGCGGCCAGCGCGCCGTCGGCGGCCTTGGCGCGCGCCTCGACCTGATCGAGACGGGCCTGGGCATAGACGCCGTGATTGAACAGGTCCCGGGTCCGCGTCAGGTCGGCCTGGGCGGCGGAGGCCTGGGCGCTCGCCGCGGCGACCTGCGCGTCATAGGCGCGGGTCTGGATGCCGATCCGATTGTCCTGGACCTGGCCGATGACCTCGCCCTTGCGGACAGGGTCGCCCTCGCGGACGGTCAGGCGCACCAGGACGCCCGAAATGCGCGCCCGGGCGTCGGCCATGTCCCTTGTGGTCAAGGTGGCGGGAACGGGCTTGAGATCCGCCACGGTCTGCATCGCCACGGTCAGGCGGTCCTGCGGCGCGGTGGCCGGGGCCGGCGCGGGCGCCGCCTGTTTCTCGCCGCAGCCGCCGAGCGCCGTCAGCATCGCGGCCAGGAGAAGTCCGGTCCAACGCCCACCCATCTCGCCCATGTCCTCTGCTCAGCCCCCTCTGCTCAGCCCCGGTCGCCGGACGCGCCAGCCTTGGCGCCGTGCGTGAGCGTCGGCAGGCCTGCTGCCTTCCACGCCATGATGCCGCCGGCGAGGTGACATTCGACGGCATGGCCAGCCTTCCGGCAACGCTCCACCGCCATCGCCGAGCGCTTGCCCGAACCGCAGCTGAAGACCAGAGTCCTGGCCTCGGCCGCCGGAAGATCCCCGGGATCGAGGCTCGACAGCGGAAAGTTCAGCGCCCCGTGGACGCGCTCGGCCGCGAACTCGGCCGGCTCGCGCACATCGATCAACACGATCTCGCCCGCCGCCAGGGCCGCGCGAACCTCGCCCGGCGAGAGGTCCCGGGTCTTGGTGAAGTTGAACATGTCGTCCTCCTGACGTCCGATATTTTCGTGGTTGCGTATATGCGCGTCTCCGAATATATAGTCAAGGCGTGTCGAGGGCAGCCTAAACGCGCGGCCAGGGTCCGCCTTGACCCGCCGCAAGGCGGGGCGGGCCCCACGGCCCTAAGGATCGAGCCGAGGCAAGGAGAGGACCCGTGACCAGAATCGTCGTCCTAGGGGCGGGACTTGGCGGCTCCATCGCCGCCTTCGAAATCAAGCAGGCCGTGGGCGCGAACGCCGAGGTGGTCGTCGTCAACCAAGGCGACACCTTTCATTTCGTGCCGTCCAATCCCTGGGTCGCGGTCCACTGGCGCAAGCGCGCCGCCATCGAGGTCAAGCTCGGTCCGGTGATGGCGAAACGCGGGATCGGGCTTCGTCCCGAAGGGGCCAGGCGCCTGCATGTGAACGAGAACCGCGTCGAGCTGAACGGCGGGGAGAGCCTGACCTACGACTATCTGGTCATCGCCACCGGCCCTGAGCTCGCCTTTGACGAGATCGCGGGCCTGGGGCCCCACGGCGGCCACACCCAGTCGGTCTGCCATGTGGATCACGCCGAGCAGGCGGCGGCGGCCTTCGACGCCTTCGTCGCGGCGCCCGGTCCCATCGTGGTCGGCGCCGTTCAGGGCGCGTCGTGCTTCGGGCCCGCCTACGAGTTCGCCATGATCCTCGACACGGAGCTCCGCCGCCGCAAGCTCCGCGACCGGAGTCCCATGACCTTCGTCACCTCCGAGCCCTATATCGGCCATCTGGGTCTGGACGGGGTCGGAGACACCAAGGGCCTGCTCGAAAGCGAAATGCGCGAGCGCCACATCAAGTGGATCACCAACGCCAAGGTCGCCTCGGTCGAGCCTGGGATGATGCATGTCGAGGAGGTGGGCGAGGACGGCGCCGTCAAGAAGACCCACGACCTGCCCTTCGCCTATTCGATGATGCTGCCGGCCTTCCGCGGGGTGGAGGCGGTCCGCGGCATCGAGGGCCTGACCAATCCCCGGGGTTTCATCCTCGTCGACAAGCACCAGCGAAACCCCACCTTCCCGAATATCTTCGCCCTGGGCGTCTGCGTCGCCATCGCCCCGACCGATCAGACGCCGGTACCGGTCGGCGTGCCCAAGACCGGCTTCATGATCGAGAGCATGGTCACCGCCATCGCCGGCAATCTGGGCGCCCTGGTGCGCGGGGAGCCGGCGGACGAGGAAGCGACCTGGAACGCCATCTGTCTGGCCGACTTTGGCGACGGCGGGGTGGCGTTCATCGCCCAGCCCCAGATTCCGCCCCGCAATGTGAACTGGTCGGCGAGCGGCAAGTGGGTCCATCTGGCCAAGGCCGGCTTCGAAAAATACTTCCTCGCCAAGGTCAAGCGCGGGGAAAGCGAACCCTTCTACGAGAAGCTGGCGCTCGAACTGATGGGCGTGCGCAAGCTCAAGAGCTGAAGGTGGGAACGTGTGTCGATCGCTCACCCCCGCGCCGCGCGGGGGGCTGGGCCGTCGCCGGAATGGACGCTGAACGCGCATCGTTTTTCTTGAGGAGGCTTCAATGACCGTGGATCGCGCCGTACTGGCCTTCGCCGGATTTGTGGTGCTGTTGGGGGTCGCCCTGGCGCACTGGGTCAGCCCCTGGTGGCTGCTGCTTCCGGTGTTCGCGGGCCTCAACATGATCCAGGCCGCCTTTACCGGCTTCTGCCCGGCGGCGATGGCGTTCAAGGCCATGGGCGTCCGCCCGGGCGGGGCGTTCAAGTGAGGCGCAGCGCCGCGCCAGCCTGGCTGGCCCTGGCCTTGGGTCTGATCACGACCGGGGCCGCCCACGCCATGTCCCTGCCGGACGCCATCGCCCTGGCCCGGAAGTCGAACCCGACCCTGGCGCAGCGGCAGGATGAGTTGGCCGCCGCCCAGGCCCGGGTGGCGCAGGCCAATGCCGGCCGGATGCCCACCGTGACGCTGGTGGGACAGGTCGGCGTGGGATCGGCCGATCTGGGCGGATTTTTCGGCATCGGCCGAAGCACCATTCATCCCGAGCAGGCGACCGTCGAGGTGCGCCAGCCGCTGTTCGCCGGCGGCGCCATCAATGCCGCCATCGACCGCGCGCGCGCGGCGCGGGCGGCGGCGCGCGAAGACGTCGCCGCCTCGCGGGCCGAGCTGACCACCGGGGTCGCCGACGCCTATGTGGCGGTGGTCGACGCCCGCGAGCGCGTCCACCTCATCGACGCGGAAGCCGTGCAGGTTCAGACCTTCGTCGATCAGGCGCGGCAGCGGTTCAGGTCGGGCGAGGTTCCCCGCACGGACCTCTCCGAGGCCGAGGCGCGCCTGGCGGAGCTCCGCGCGGGACAGGCCGAGGCTCAGGCCAATGTGACTCGCGCCGAGGCGCACTTTCAGTCCGTCGTCGGTCAGGCGGCCGACCAGCTCGACCCGCCCAAGGCTCCCGCCCTGACGGTCGCCAGCCTGGACGAAGCCACGGCCGCCGCCGAACGCGGCAATCCGGCGCTCCTGAGCGCGCAGGCGAACCTGCAGGCGGCGGACGCGGCCGTCCGCGGCGCCGAGGCCGGCCGCTATCCCACCCTCGCCCTGACCGGCAACGCCGGAACCGTGCGGGACCAGTTTTTCCCCGGCTATCGGAACACCGGCTATGCGGTCGGGATCGAGGGCCGCTGGACCCTGTTCTCGGGCGGTCTGGTCAGCGGCCAGATCGACGAGGCGCGGGCCAACCGCGCGGCGGCGGAGGCCGGCCTGCGGGCGGCGCGCGACAAGGTCCGCGACGCCGTGGTGAGCGCCTGGCAGGACGTCCTGGTCGCCCAGAGTCTGGTCCAGGCCGCCCGCGATCAGGCCGAGGCCGCCGGCCAGGCCCTGGACAGCGTCACCCAGGAAGTGCGAGTCGGTCAGAAGGGGATGCTGGATCTGCTCACCGCGGAGCGGGAATCCCTCGCCGCGCGTTCGACCCTGATCTCCGCTCAGGGCAATGCCGTCGTTGCGGCCTACCGATTGAACAGCCTGGTCGACACCGCGCCGTGAGCGGGGCCGGATCGCCGGTCCATCAGTCGTAGTGCTTGAGCTGGGGCCAATAGGCCTTCAGGTCCACCTTCAGCCCCTGACAGTAGGCGATGGCCTTGCCGTTCTCCGAGGCCATGGCGTCGGGCAGGTCGGTCAGGCCCAGCAGGGCAGCCTGGCGGCAATAGGGAGCCAGGCGCGGAAAGTGGTTCTGCACCACCAGCAGGTTCGACGGATCCTGCCCGCGCAGGCCCCAGAGGAAGTACTGGTTGTGCCCGCTGAGCGCCGGGGGCAGGCCGTAGGCCGCGCCATAGATGTCGAGCGCCGCCGCCTCGCCATAGTTGTCCACCTTGATGGCCGTGCGGGCGCGCTCGGCCGGAGGGATCTGGCGCCAGGCCCTCGCGGTCTGGGCGGCGAAGTCGCGCCAGCCGAGCTGATCGGCGAACTCCTGAGGCAGGAGCGTGCCCTTGAAGCTCTTTTCAGCGGCGGCGGGCCTGAGCGGCGAGACGGCCAGATAGGCCTTGAGCGCCGGGATGGGCAGGATGGGCAGAACCAGGGGGGCGAAGGCCGCGGACAGGGCCAGGGCCCCCGCCGCGCCGACCAGAAGCCCCGCGCGCGCCCAGCCGCGCCGCCGGCCGCGAACCCTGGGCGCCAGGGCCGCCGCCCCGATGGCGAACACGGCCGGATAACAGGCGGCCACGTAATAGTCCTTGCCGTGGGTCAGCATCACCAGGGTGAGGCAGACGACGAAGCCGATGGCCACAAAGCGCGCGGGCTTCAGCCGGGCGGAGACGAAGGGCCCCGCCAGACCGGCCAGCCAGAGCGGCGCCAAGAGGGGATTCATCTCCAGGATCTGGGTCAGGACGAACGCGCCGGGTCCGAGGTCGGCGTTCTTGTCCCCCGCCGCCGCCGCCAGCTCCAGGAACGGAAAGTGATGCGCCGCCTGCCAGAGCAGCGAGGGGGCGGCGATCAGGCCGGCGAGGCCCGCGCCAAGCCACAGCTCGCGCCGGGCCAGCAGGCGCCGCTCGGCGGTGAGGATAACCCCGATGCCCAGGCTCACGCCCCAGAAGACCAGGGCGTACTTGGCCTCCAGGTCCAGCCCCGCCGCCACGCCCGCGATCCAGAAATAACGTCCCTTCCCCGTCCGCGCCGCCTGAACCAGGCCATAGGCCAGGACCGTCCAGGCCAGGGGGTCGAAGGCCGTGGTGGTGAGAAGCGCGCCAAGACCCATGAGCAGGGGAGCGATGGTGACGGCGAGCGCCGCCAGGCCTGCCCCCAGATCGCCCGCGCCCAGGGCCCGGGCGAACCGCGCGCTCAGCCAGGCCAGGGCCCCGGCCGCGGCGGCCACCGGCAAGCGCAGCCAGAAGGCGTTGTGCCCGATCCCGTACATCGCCGCCGCCAGCAGGGGCACGAGAGGGGGCTGATCGGCATAGCCGAACGCCGGATGGCGCCCGCAGACGATGAAATAGAGCTCGTCGCGGAACACGTCATAGCGGCCGGCCAGGGCCGCGTGCACGCCAAAGGCCAGGAGCGCAAAGCCGATCGCGACCGGATCGAAGGGTCCGGCGGCGGGCGCGACGTCCACGCCTCCCGGGCCGAACGCGGCCTCGATCCTCCGCCCAGGGCTGGCCATGACGTCCCCTCCGCCGCTTGGCTCGCCCCGTTGTCGGCCCGCGCCGCGTCCGTGACAAGAGCGGCGCGAAGGCCGCCTTGCCGCCGCGTCTACAGCGCGAGTCTACAGCGCGAAGGTGAAGCCGCCGTTCACCGGATAGACCTGGCCAGTGATCCAGCTTGAGGCGTCCGAGGCCAGGAACAGGGCCATGTTGGCGATGTCCTCCGGCTGGCCGGGGCGGCGGATGATGTACTTCTCCAGGGTCCGCTTGAGGCGCTCGGGGTCGCCCTTCAGGGTCCGCTCCACCGCCGGGGTCGCGGTGAGCGCGATGGCGATGCAGTTGGCGGTGATCCCAAAGCGCCCGAGCGAGCGGGCGGTGGAGCGCATGAACCCCGCCGCGCCGGCCTTGGCCCCGGCATAGATCTCCAGCCCGGCGTCGCCCCAGCGGCCGGCGTCGGAGATGATGGTGATGATCCGGCCCGGCGCCTGGCGCGCGATCATGCCGGGCACGACCGCGGCGGTGCAGTTCATCACCCCGAACAGGTTCACGCCCAGAAAGCTCATCCACACCTCAGGGCTGGTCTCCCAGAACGGCTTGCCCAGCTCCGGCGAGGGCGTGGCCCCGGCATTGCCGGCATTGTTCACCAGCACCCCCACGGGTCCCAGCTTCCCGGCCGCCTCGGCCACCATGGCCTTGACCGCGGCATGGTCGGACACGTCGCATTGCAGGGCCAGGGCCTTGCCCCCGGCGGCGCGCACCTCCTCGGCGACCGCCTGGGCCCGCTCCAGCACATAGTCGTTCACCACCACCCCGCCGCTGTTCGTCGCCCCGCCCAGGTGCAGGGCGATCTGGCGGCCCACCCCCTGGCCGGCGCCGGTCACCAGGGCCACGCGGCCCGCGAGGTCGAGGATATCGGTCATGAGGCAAGGTCTCCCTTTGGGTCAGGCGTCGCGGGCGCCCGCGG
>DAIDGR010000031.1 GCA_027452265.1 Caulobacteraceae bacterium | reverse complement strand
GGGCCCTCCTCGACGATCCGGCCATCGCGCAGGACGATGATGCGGTCGGCGTCGCGCACCGTGGCCAGGCGATGGGCGATGACGAGGCAGGTGCGGCCGGCGAAGAGGACGCGCAACGCCTTCTGGATCGCCTGCTCGGTGAAGCTGTCGATATTGGCCGTCGCCTCGTCGAGAATGAGGATGCGCGGATTGGCCACCAGGGCCCGGGCGAAGGAGATGAGCTGCCTCTGTCCCACCGAAAGGTTGCGGCCGCGCTGGCCCAGCGGGGTGTCGTAGCCCTGGGGCAGGCGCATGATGAAGTCGTGCGCCAGCACGGCCTCAGCGGCGGCGTGGACCTCGGCGTCCGAGGCGCCCTCGGTGTTGTAGCGGATGTTTTGCGCCACCGTGCCGGAGAACAGGAACGGCTCCTGCAGGACCATGCCCACGGTGCGCCCGAGCGAGGCGAGGGAGACGTCGCGCACGTCGTGGCCGCCGACCCGGACGGCGCCCTGCTGGGCCTCGTAGAAGCGGTGGACCAGGGCGGTGATGCTGGTCTTGCCTGAGCCGGTGGGCCCGACCAGGGCGACCACCTGGCGCGGGGCGATGCGGAGGCTGACATCGTGCAGCACCGGGCGGTCGGGATCGTAGCCGAAGGTGACATGGTCGAGCTCCACCGTCGCGGGACTGTCGGCGTCGAGCTCCAGCGCGCCCTCGCGGTCGGCCAGGGTGATGGGGACGTCGAGCACCTCGACGATGCGATGGCCCGCCGCCATGGCCCGCTGCATTACCGTGTACTGCATGGACAGCAGCCGGACCGGGTCGAAGAAGCGCTGCACCGAGATGATGAAGGTGACCAGCACCCCGACCCGCAGCGTCCCGCCGATCACCTCCTCGCCGCCGACGACGATGATGAAGGCCATGGCGACGCCGGTCAGCACGTCCACGGTGGGCGTCATCACCTGGGCGATCCAGGAAGCCCTGGCCTGGGCCAGGAAATTGGCCCGGGCCTTTTCCTCGTACAGCGAGAAGTTGAGCGCCTCGCGCCGCGTCTCCTGAACGGTGCGCACGCCGTTGATGTTTTCCGCCAGGGCCCCGTTGGCGATCGAGGAGGCGTCGCGCGCCACGCGGAAGGTGACCTTGGAGTGGGGAAGCCAGAGGGCGCGGGCGACGATCAGGGCCGGGATGGTCGCCAGGGTCAAAAGGCCCAGGCGCCAGTCGAGCCAGAGAAGGATCACGGTGTAGCCGGCGAGGGTGGTGAGATCGCCCAGGGCCCCGGTGGAGCTTTCCAGGAACTCCTGCAGGGCGTTCACGTCCCCTTGCAGGCGCGACATGATCCGGCCGACATGGGTCTTGTCCATGAAGCTCAGCGCCACGTCCTGGAAGTGCAGGAACATGGCCCGGCGGACATCGAAGATGATCCGCTGCGCGAGGCGCGAGGTGAGCCACTGGTCGAGGAAGCCAGCGGCGGCGTTGGCCAGGACCACGGCGGCGAACGCCCACAGCATCCGATCCAGCGCCGCCATCTCGCCGCGCACCGCGGCGCTGACGATGCGGCCGATGATCCAAGGCAGGAAGACGCTGGCCACGGCGCCGGCGATCACCGCGGCCTGAGCTCCGATCAGGAGCGCGCGGTGCGGCCCGAGGAAGGCCAGGAAGCGGCGAACGATGCGCGGGTCGAAGGCGGCGAAGATCTCCTCCGCGTCGGCCGCGCCCAGATTGGCCTTGGGCCGTCCGCGCCCCGTCCGGGCGTGATCCAGCACGGTCTCGCTCATGAGCCGGCCTCGGCCAGTTTGCGGCGCATGCGTGCGTCGGCGATGGAGAGGCCCTGGTCCGAGCGGGTCTGCAGGGCGAAGAGGTCGGCATATTCGCCGCTAAGGGCGAGAAGCTCCGCATGGGTCCCGCGCTCGACGATGCGGCCCGCCTCCAGCACCAGGATCTCGTCGGCGTGCATCAGGGACGAGAGGCGATGGGCGATGATGATGGTCGCCTTGCTGCGGGTCGCCTCGGCCAGGGCGTCGCGCACCTTTTTCTCGGTCACCGCGTCGATGGCGGCGGTGGAGTCGTCGAAGATCATCACGCCGGGGCCCGGCGCGACGCCCCGGGCAATGCTCATGCGCTGTCTCTGACCCCCCGACAGGGCCACGCCGCGCTCACCCACCCGGGTCTCATAGGCGTCCGGAAGCGAGGCGATGTAGTCGTGGATCTGGGCCGTGCGCGCGGCCTCGGTGATGCGGACCTCCTCGGCCCAGGGATCGGCATAGGCGATATTGTTGGTCACGGTGGCGTCGAACAGGAAGGCCTCCTGCTGCACCAGTCCGACATGGGCGCGGAGGGAGGCGAGGGTGACCTCGCGGATATCCTGACCATCCAGGGTGATGCGCCCGGCGCTGACGTCGTAGAAGCGCGGGATCAGGTTGGCGAGCGTCGACTTGCCCGAGCCCGGCGGTCCGACAATGCCGAGCGTCTTGCCCGGCCCGACCTCGAAGCTGATGTCGCTCAGGGCCAGGGGACCGCCGGGCCGATAGGCGAAGTCCACATGCTCGAACCGCAGCACGCCGCGCGGCGCGTGCAACGGGGTCGCGCCGGGGGCGTCGGCGATCTGCGGCTCCAGGTCGAGGATTTCGAACAGCCGCCCGCCCGAACTGGTCGCCCGGGCGGCGCTGGCGAAGATCATGGCGATCTGCCGGATCGGGGTCTGCAGCAGGGTCATGTAGGTCAGGAACTCGGTCAGGCGTCCGGCGGTCATCTCGCCGGCGGCGACCTTGTGTCCGCCATAGAACAACAGTCCGCCCATGGAGGCGTAGAAGCTGAGGGTCATCACGCTCACGGCGCGAAAGCGCATGACGATGCGGCGATAGGAGACGGTCAGGGCCGCATTGGCCGCGGCGTCGAACTTGGCCATCTCGAAGGCCTTGGCGGAGAAGGCGCGAACCACGCGGATCCCCTGGAGGTTCTCCTCCATGGTCAGGGTCAGGCGGCTCATCAGGCGCTGCACCTGCAGCCAGGTGACGCGCAGCAAAATGCCCATCCGCGCCAGGGCCGCCCCGGCGATCGGCGTGAAGGCGAGGCCGATGGCCGCCATGACCGGATCGGCCGCCACCATCTGGCCGGCCGCCACCACCAGGAGGAGCAGCACGGTGAGGCAGGTCATCATGCCGCCCTGGATGAAGGCCCGCGCCCCCTCCATGTCGAGCATGCCCCGGGTGATCAGGTCGCCCGAATGGACGGCGTCGTGAAAGGCGAAGGGCAGGGCCTGGAGCTTGCGGAAAAACTCCAGCCGATAGACGTAGGCGACCTTCTGGCTGACCCACTCGGCCTGGTAATTGGCCGTGGCCGTGAAGGCGCCGCGCAGGGTGGTCGCCGCGATCGCCAGGAGGGCGGTGACCAGGAGGTCCTGACGGGCGTCCAGGGCGCCCCGGCGCTGCACCTCCTCAACCGCGTGGCCCAGAAGGCGGGGCAGGGAGAGGCTGGCCAGGGCCGCGAACAGCGAGGCGGCGAAGGCGAGGCTCACCCGCCCGGGCGCGAGGCGAAGCGCCTTGCCGACGATCCGGCGCAGGACGCGGGGCATCGCCGCCAGATCGATCGACACAGGATCGGGCGGGCTCAGCGCGGGCGCGGGCCCGGGGTCAGACATCGCGTGTCTCGCCAGCACTCAAACGCATGTTTGATCCACCTTGGACCGCGCCGTGGGCCGTGGCCAGACCAGAGGGGCGGAGAATCGGGTTGCGGGCGCCGCAAAGGTTCTTGTTATGTTCCGTTTTCCGTGAAAGGGTCGGCGTGTCAAACTGAAGGTCAGGTCGAGGGGCGCGCGCCATGAGCGAGGAGATTGTCTTCTATACCCACCCGATGTCGCGCGGGCGGATCGTGCGCTGGATGCTGGAGGAGGTGGGGGCCCCCTATCGCACGGTCCTGCTCGACTATGGCGGGACGATGAAGGCGCCCGACTATCTGGCGATCAATCCCATGGGCAAGGTCCCGGCGCTGACCCACGGCGGGGTGGTGGTGACCGAAGGCGCGGCGATCTGCGCCTACCTCGCCGACG
The DNA here is from genome assembly GCA_027452265.1 of Caulobacteraceae bacterium. Lineage (GTDB taxonomy): Bacteria > Pseudomonadota > Alphaproteobacteria > Caulobacterales > Caulobacteraceae > Acaudatibacter. Next base: position 12,215 of record DAIDGR010000031.1, on the reverse strand, counting down.
CCTTTCCGCAGGCGGGCCTCGCCCCGCCGCCCGGCGACCCGGCCCGCGCCGCCTATTATCGCTGGCTGTTCTTCGCCGCCGGGCCGGTGGAGGCGGCGGTGACCGACAAGGCGCTGGGGGTGCGGATTCCGCCCGGGCGCGAGGCCATGGCCGGCTATGGCGGGTTCGATCGCATGGTCGATGTGCTGGAAAGCGCCGCGGCGAGCGGGGATTATCTGGCCGGGGGCCGGTTCTCGGCGGCGGACGTCTATGTCGGCTCGCAGATCGCCTGGGGCGTGCAGTTCGGCTCGATCGAGGCGCGGCCGGCGTTTTCGCGCTATGTGGAGCGGATCACGGCCCGTCCGGCCTATATCCGGGCGAGCCAGATCGATGACGCCTTGGTCGCCGAGCCGGCGGCCGCGAAAGAGACATCAGGGGGCGCGTGACCGATTCTTCCGATTCCCAGGGCCCGGCCCAGAGCCCGGCCCAGAGCCTGGCGGGTTCGCCGATCCTTCAGGTGCGCGGCCTCGCCAAGACCTATGCCGGCGGGTTCCAGGCGCTCAAGCCGACCGATCTTGAGATCCGCGCCGGTGAGATCTTCGCCCTGCTCGGCCCCAATGGCGCGGGCAAGACGACCCTGATCGGCCTCATCTGCGGCCTGATCCGGCCCACGGCCGGGACCGTGAGCGTCGGCGGCTTCGACCATGTGCGGGCCTACCGCCAGGCCCGGGCCCTGATCGGCCTTGCGCCGCAGGAGCTCGCCACCGACGCCTTCGAAAGCGTCTGGGCCACGGTGCGATTCAGCCGGGCCCTGTTCGGCAAGCCCAGGGACGACGCCTATCTGCGCCGCCTGCTGGAGGACCTCGCCCTCTGGGACAAGAAGGACAGCCCGATCATGGCCCTCTCCGGGGGCATGAAGCGGCGGGTGATGATCGCCAAGGCCCTGGCGCACGAGCCGCGCCTGTTGTTCCTCGACGAGCCCAGCGCCGGGGTCGATGTGGAGCTGCGCCGGGAGATGTGGGGGCTGGTGCGACGCCTGCGCGATGCCGGTGTGACCATCGTGCTGACCACCCATTATATCGAGGAGGCCGAAGACCTGGCCGACCGGGTCGGGGTGATCGCCAAGGGCGCCCTGATCCTGGCTGACGACAAGGAGGCGCTGATGCGGCGCATGGGCCGGCGCGAGATCAGCCTGCACCTCACCACGCCCCTGGCCGCCCTGCCGCACGGCCTTGGCGACCTTCCCCTGGAGCGGGTCGATGACGGCGCGCGCCTCGTCTATGCCTTCGACGCCCGGGGCGAAGCCGCCTCGGTCAGCGTGCTGATCCGCCGGCTCAGCGCCGAAGGGATCGAGGTGCGCGACCTGGAGACCCGGGAAAGCTCGCTGGAGGACATCTTTGTCGGCCTGGTGGGAGGTCCGCGATGAACCCGTTGGGCGCCCTGGCCATCTACCGCTTCGAGATGTCGCGCTGGTTCCGGACCCTGACCCAGAGTCTTCTGGCGCCGGTCATCTCAACCACCCTCTATTTCGTGGTCTTCGGCTCCGCCATCGGCTCACGGATGAGCGCCGTGGACGGGGTCGCCTATGCGGCCTTCATCGTTCCGGGCCTGACCATGCTCTCGATCCTCACCGAAAGCGTCGGCAACGCCTCGTTCGGCATTCACATGCCCAAATGGTCGGGCACCCTGTACGAGCTGCTCTCCGCCCCGGTCTCCTGGTGGGAGGCGGTGTTCGGCTATGTTGGGGCGGCGGCGACCAAGTCGGTGCTGCTGGGGGCGGTGATCCTGCTCACCGCGCGCCTGTTCGTGGCCTATCCCCTGGCCCATCCGGCGATCATGCTCGGATTCATGGTCCTGACGGCGGTCACTTTCAGCCTGTTCGGCTTCGTCATCGGCGTCTGGGCCGAGGGATGGGAGCGGCTGCAGATCGTGCCCAGCCTGATCCTTACCCCGCTCACTTTTCTGGGCGGAAGCTTCTATTCCATCGCCATGCTGCCCCACCCCTGGCGGGAGGTGAGCCTGTTCAATCCCGTGGTCTATCTGATCAGCGCCTATCGCTGGAGCTTCTTCGACCGGGCCGACGTGTCCGTTCCGGTGAGCCTTCTGGCCACCTGCGGTTTCATGGCGCTCAGTCTTGTGGCCATCTGGCGCATCTTCGCCACCGGCTACAAGCTCAAGCCCTGAGGCTCCAGGATCCGCCATGACCCCCTCGCGCCGCCGTCTTCTGACCCTCGCCGCCGCCTTCGCCGCCCGCCCCGTCCTGGCGGACCCGACGCCGCCCGCGCCCCAAACAACCGGAGGGGCCGCCCCGGGGGGCGCCGCGCCGGCGCCGGACCGTCCGAGGGTCGCCCTCAACACCGCCAAGGGGGTCATCACCCTCGCCCTGGCGGCGGACCGCGCGCCGCTGAGCTGCGCCAATTTCCTGCGCTATGTGACGACCCATCGCCTGGACGGCGCCAGCTTCTATCGCGCCAGCAAGGCGGGGGATAATCCGCCCACCGGCCTCATCCAGGGCGGACTGGGCACGGACGGCTCGCGCCTTCTGCCGCCGGTGGCGCATGAGAGCACCCTTCAGACGGGCCTGCACCATGTGGACGGGACGATCTCGCTGGCCCGGCTGGAGCCGGGTTCGGCGCGTTGCGAGTTCTTCATCTGCGTCGGCCCGCAGCCCTATCTCGACGCTGATCCGACCCAGCCTGGCGACAATCTGGGTTTCGCCGCCTTCGGCCAGGTGGTGGACGGGATGGACGTGGTGCGCGCCATCCTCGTTTCGCCGGTCTCGCCCACCGAGGGGGAGGGGCCGATGAAGGGGCAGATGCTCGACCCGCGCATTCCGATCCTCACCGCGCGGCGTCTCTGACGTCGGGGCGCCATGGCAGAGACCGCGGGCGAAGGGCGCCTCGATCTTTCCGGCGAGCGGCCGCGGACGACCCGGGCGGTGACGCGCGGCGCCGCGCGGCTGCTGCTGGCGCTCGGACATGCGCCGTTGTTGGAGGTGACCCTGCCCAATGGCCGTCGCGCGGACATCATGGCGCTCGGCCCACGCGGCGAGATCGCCATCGTCGAGGTCAAGTCCGGCCTGGAGGACTTCCGCGCCGACCAGAAGTGGGGAGACTACGCCCCGTTCTGCGACCGGTTCTTCTTCGCCGTGGCCCCTGAATTTCCCCACGCCGTGCTCCCGGCGGCGCCTGGCCTGATCGTCGCCGACGCATTCGACGGGGCGGTGGTGCGCGAGGCGCCGTTGGCGGCTCTGGCCGGCGCCCGGCGCCGGGCCCTGACCCAGGCGTTCGGCCGGCTGGCGGCGAGCCGCGCGCTCGATGTCGCCCTGCCCGTCGCGCCGGACTGAGACGGCTCCCGCGGAGGACAACCATGTCGCTTGAGGCTCTTCGCCAGGCCCTGCCGGCCTACGCCAAGGACATCGCCGCCAATCTTGCCGCCCTGGCCGATGCGGACGGGCTCGCCGCGTCGCGGACCTGGGGATGCTTTCTCGCCTGCGCGCACGCGGTCGGCCAGGTCGATGTGGTGCGGGCCATCGAGGCTGAGGCCGCCCGCCGTCTGACCGCCGAGGTCCGCGAGGCCGCCAAGACCGCCGCGGCGGAGATGGCGCTGGCCAATCTCTATCACCGCGCCACGCACCTGATGAGCAACCCGGAATACCGGGCCCTGCCCACGCATCTGCGGCTCAACGCCCTGACCCCCGCAGGCGCGCCCAAGGCGGATATGGAGCTGTGGCGTCTGGCGGTCTCGGCGGTCCATGGCTGTGGCGCCTGCCTGGACGCCCACGAGGCCAAGCTGCGCGCCCTGGGTGTGGGCGTCGTCGAAATCCAGACCGCCCTGCGGATCGCCGCCACGGTGCACGCCGCCGGCCGCGTCCTCGCCGCCGCGCGCGCCGCGTCTTAAGGCGCCCTATCCCGTCTCGCCGCCCGCGCGGTCGCGCCGCCAGGCGACCGGTCCTGGATCCTGGCGCAACTGCGCCTCGAGCACGGCGGCGTCGGCGTCGGAGGCGTCACCGGTTCGCCCGGCCAGGCGGGCGAGGGCGACCGGGCGCGGGACCTCCAGCCACAGACCCTCAAAGGGAAGGTTCGCGCGCCGGGCGACCGCCTCGATCCCGAGACGACGCTCAGGCGCGTAGAAGACCGCGTCGGCGATCACGGTCCGTCCGGCCGCAAGGCAGGCCTGGGCGGCTTCGAACAGCGCCTGATAGACCTGATCCGACAGGGCCGGCGTGTAGGCCTGGGGGGGCAGGCGCTCGAACGGGCCGCATCCGGCGAGGCGCTTGCGGATCTCGTCGCTGCGCAGGATGACCGCCCCCGGCGCCGCCCCAAGGCCCGGCGCCAGGGATCGCGCCCGCGTGGTCTTGCCGCTGCCCTGGGCCCCGCCGACCGCCAGAAGCGAGGGCGCTCCAGGCGAGAGGTGCGCCAGGGCGGCGTCGAGATAGGCGCGGGCCTCGGCCATGCGTCCCTCGCGGGCCCGGACATGGGCGCGCACGGCCGCCCGGGTGGAGAGGAACAGGGGCAGCAGGCTCAGGCCGGAATAGAGCTCCGGGCCGAAGGCGCGGGCGGCGGCGTCGAGCCAGCCATTGAGCAGGCGGTTGGCCGCTTCGCCCTGGCCCCGAAAGGTGAGGTCCATGAGGGGAAAGGCGAGGTCGTAGAGGATGTCGATTTCGCGCAGGCGGTCGTTGAACTCGATGGCATCGATCAGGACGATCCGCGCGCGCCCATCCGAAGCCTCGCCCCCCGCGACATCCGCGGTCTCGACCACGATGTTGTCGGTGTGCAGGTCCCCATGACAGGCGCGACAGAAGCCGCCGGCCCGGCGGGCGTTGAGCGCCGGGGTCAGGGCCTCCAGAGCCGTCCGCGCCCCCGCGATCAGGGCCTCGACGCGCGCGGCGCCCAGGGCCTCGCTGTAATGCCGAAGCTGAAGCGCGTTGGAGGTGAGGACGTAGTCGAGCCCGTCGGCGCCGCCGCCTCCGGGGGCCAGGGGCGCGGTCAGATGAAAGCGGGCGATCTCGCGGCCGAGCGCCTCGCCGAGGGTCCCGTCCACGACGGTCTGGGCCGAGAGCAGGGCGCCGGCGGGAAACCGCGCCATCTCCAGCGCCGCCTCGGCGGAGGGGTCGTCGTCATCGTCCAGGGCGGCGAGGCGCCATCCGGTCGCGGGATCGCGGCGGATCCGCCAGACGCGGCGATAGATGTGAGGCGCCTGGGGCCGGTTGATCCGCAACTCCCGCTCCAGGGCCGCTTGCCGCTTGGCCGGGGTGGAGAAGTCGACAAAATCATAGTCCACCGGCTTCTTGAGCTTCAGGACGCGATCCTCGAAGAGGAAGACCAAGGAGATCGAGGTTTCGATGACCCGCTCGCAAGGACCTTTCCCATCCGCGCCGGCCAGCAGCCAGGCCCACAGCGTCGGATCAAGCGCCGGCGCGCCGGACGGGCTCAGCGGGACGGGACGGGGGGGCAGCGCCATGATGCGGGGTGAGCCCAATCGCCTCTCGCGGTCAAGCCGCGCGTGAGCGTCTCCGCGACCTATGACCCGGCGGTCCTGGTCGATCCGGTCGCCGCCGCCTTCGCCGCCGCGGGGCCGAATCCGGCCCTCTATGTCCAGGGGGCGGGGGGCGAGCCCCTGGCCCTGCACGCCGTCCTGACCGCCGCGCCCGAACTGGTGCGCGGGGCAAGGCTGGTGAGCTGTCTGCTGCCGGGCGTCAACCGCTACGACTATGCCGCCCTCGACCCCACCTGCCGGGTGGAGACGTTCATGTTGCCGCCGCAGCTTCGCGCCGGCTTCGTCGCGGGGCGGGTGACCGCCCATGGCCTCGCCTATTCGCGGATCGGGCCCTTTCTCGACGCTCAGGATTTCGATCTGGCGATCTTTCAGGTGACCGCTCCGGACGCCGAGGGCCGCGTCGGCTTCGGGCCGAGCGTCGACTTCCCCGCCCGGGTGTTCGCCCACGCCCGACGCCGGCTGGCCTTCATCAATCCCGAGCTTCCGGATGTCGCGCACGGCCCGCGCGTCCCCCTGGCGGCGATCGAGCATCCGGTCCTGGCGCCCGGTCCCTTCGTGGTCGGGGAGGACGAGGCGCCCGACGCGACGCTGGAGGCGATCGCCGCGCGAGTCGCGGCCTTGGTCCCCGACGGGGCGGCCTTGCAGACCGGCATCGGCGGCGCCCCGGCGGCGGCGGTGGGACGGCTTTGCGGCCGCCGCGGCCTGACAATCCGCTCGGGTATGGTGACGCCTGGCTATCAGGCCCTGGCGGAGGCGGGGGCCCTGGCTGAAGGCGCCCCGCACATGACGGGCCTCGCCCACGGTCCGGAGGCGTTTTTGCGCTGGGCCGGCGCCCATCTCGTCTTCGCGGGCGCGGATGCGACCCACGACGTCGCCGCTCTGGCGGCCACGCCCCGTTTCACGGCGATCAATTCCGCCCTGGAGGTCGACCTGTTCGGTCAGGTCAACCTGGAGTGGCGCGGAGGCCAGCTATACGGCGGACTGGGCGGCGCGCCCGATTTCGCCCGGGCGGGCCAGGCCTCGGTCGGGGGACGGGCCATCCTCGCCTTTCCCGCCGCCGCCAGGGGCGGAGCGATCTCGCGCATCGTCCCGCGCCTGAACGCCCCAGCGGTCTCGCTGCCGCGCGACCTGATCGACACGGTGGTCACCGAGCATGGCGTGGCCGAGGTCAGGGGGCTGGACCTGAACGCCCGCGCCCGGGCGCTCATCGCCATCGCCGATCCCGCCCACCAGGACGATCTGGAGCGCGCCTGGCGCGGCCTGGGACCGTTCTGACGCGCGACGCCGGGCGGCGACGGGCGACGGGGCCGTCAGCCGCCGAGTTTGCGCATCAGGGCCTCGAGGTCGCGGGCCAGTTGACCGTCGGTGGCGCGGAGGGCCTCGATCCGGCGTACCGCGTGCAGCACCGTGGTGTGGTCGCGCCCGCCGAACCGGCGGCCAATATCGGGCAGGGAGCGGGTGGTGAGCTGCTTGGCCAGCCACATGGCCGCCTGGCGCGGCCGGGCCACGGCGCGGTTGCGGCGCTCGGACAGGAGATCCGCCTGCTTGAGGCCGAAATGCTCGGCCGAGGCCTTCTGGATGTCGTCCACCGTCACCCGCCGCTCCGGCCCGCCGCGCAGATGCGGCCGAAGCCGGCGCTGGACCGTGTCCAGGGTGAGGTGGCAGGCCCCCGCGCCCTCCTGGGCGATGAGGATGTTGAGCGCGCCCTCCATCTCCCGGACGCTGTCGACGAACCGGTCGGCCAGGAAGGCCATGACCTCGGGGCGCAGGGTCACCGGCTGGCCCACATGCCCGGCCAGTCCCTGGAGCTTGCGCGCCAGGATCCCCAGACGCAGCTCGCGATCCGCCGGCTCGATGGCGCACAGGAGGCCGGCCTGAAGGTGCGAGCGCAGACGCGGATCGAGCTCGGTCAGGGCGGCGGCGGGCCGGTCGGCGGCGAACACCACGCGCCGGTCGTTTTCCATCAGCGAGGCGAGGGTGTGAAACAGCTCGTCCTGGGTCGAGTGCTTGCCGCCGATGAACTGGATATCGTCGATGATCAACAGATCGGCCGACCGCAACTCATCCTTGAAGGCGGCGGTCTGGCGCTCCATGACCGCGCGCACGAAGCTGGACATGAACCGCTCGGCCGTCAGGTAGAGCACCCGGCGGTCCGGCGCATTGCGCATGGCCTCGGCCGCCAGGGCCTGCAGCAGGTGGGTTTTGCCAAAGCCATAGGGGCCGTGGAAGACCACCGGGTTGAAGTGCCCGTCCGCCCAGGAGGCGACCCGTCGGGCCATGGCGCAGGCGAATTCGTTCGAGGCCCCGGTGACCAGGGTATCGAAGGTGAAGGCGGCGCGCAGGGGCATGGCGCAGCGGGCGGGTTCGCGGCCCGTCTCCCGCACCGGCTCGCTCGTCGGCTCCGACGCTCCAGCGACGGCTTGCGCCATCGAGGGGTCCGGCGCCTCGGGACTGTCGGGCGACGCCGCGCCGATCTCGCCTTCGAATTCAAGTCGCGAGGTCAGGGCCAGGGGCCTGCGCGCCGGGTCATAGTGCGTCCACAGCTCGTCGATCCGGCGCCAGGCGTTTCGGCGGACCCAGTCCCGCGCGACCCCCGTGTGGGTCACCAGCCAGACCCGGCCATCCACGGCGGCGCGCAACGAGGCCGGCGCCAGCCAGGATCCAAAGGCGTCATCTCCGATTTCTGTCCGCAGCACCGAGCTTGCGCGCCGCCACACGGCCGTCGGCTGCTCTTCCATCCCTTCGTGGCTCATCTTGTCTTCAGGCCCCATCATTTTCTGTTCTTGCATCGCCAGACCCATTCCCGGGGCAAGGCCGGCATGCCGCCAATCCGTCGCCGGATCGGTCCGCCTGCGCGCGCCACGCCCACGCCGCTCGCCCATCGGCCAGACCCCTTTTGAGGGGCCACGACCGCCCGACACCCGGAACAAAGCTCCGCCCTTGCCGCCAAACGACGTGTCCGGCGGCGGCCGACCTCATTCGTTAAGAAACGGTTGCCGAGGCCCAATCTTTTGCCCGGCGATCTTCCGAAATCAACGCCGAAAAAGTGGCGTGGGCGGCCGATTCGGCGGTTGACTCGCGGAAGGCTCGGACGCGTCAAGGAAATTGCCGCGATCACTTTTTTTCGGCCCCTGTCAGGCCCGCGAATTCAGCTGTGGACAAAAACGCGGACGGCCGCGAACAGGGTCCGCGGCCGCCAAAAAATCTTCATTATTTCAATAGGTTAGAAGGGGCCTTAGAGAGGCCTAGGCGACGCCCATCTTCTTCAGTTGGCGGTGCAGCCGCGACACCTTGCGCGCGCCGGTGTTGCGATGGACCACACCCTTGGCCACGGCCCGCATAAGCTCGCTCTGGGCGGTGACAAATGCGGCGTTGGCCGCAGCCGCATCGCCCGCGGTCACGGCCTCGTCGAACTTGCGCAGAAAGGTGCGAACGCGCGAGCGCCGGGCGCCGTTGACGGCTGTGCGCCGCTCGATCTTGCGCGCCGCTTTCTTGGCGCCGGGATTATTGGCCATGGATGTCTCTTTAGGCGTGCGCCCCACCGGGCCAACAGGGCTCGGCAAGGCATGGAATTTGAAGAGAGCGGCGTATAGGTGAAGCGCCCCCTCCGGTCAATCTCGCCTCGCCGCACCAGCGGGACGCCGGGCGGACTTCGCCGACGGATCAGCCGCGTGCGAGGGGCCTGGGCGAGGGGGGCGAATACAGGCGAGAACGCTGAACGTGACCGCGCCATAGTCGCCGCAGTCGAGCGCCGGATCCAGGTGCGGGGGTCGGTCCAGGGCGCGGGTGCCGGCCACGGCCCGGTCGTAGATCCAGATAAAGCCATCGCCCGGCGCGCTCGCCCGGCGCGACAGGACCACGCTCGGGTCCATGTCGTCGGTCCACGCCGACGGCGCAAGGATCGTGGCGCGGTCGCCCGCGCGGCGAAAGAAGAAGGCGCCAAAGTCGGTCAGGGCCTCCGGATCTCCGCCGAGGTTCACCGGATTGTCCCAGAACACCTCGACCCGCCGGACGCCCTTGGCCATCAGGACGTGGGCCGCCTTCTCGAAGGAGCCGTCGCCAAGCTGAGGACGATTCACCGCCAGGCCGAGGCAGAGGCCAAACAGGCCCGCCGTCAGCAGGGCCGGCATGATCCGCGCGCCGCGTCCGAAGCGCGTCGCCGCGAGGCTGAGGCCCAGAAGCACGGTGGGCGCCTCTGGGGTGAGATAGCGCGGCGTGACCACGGGTCTTACGAAGCCGAGGCCGACGACCAGCAGAAGAGCCAGGACGCCAGTGACCGCCGTGTAGAGCTCGGCCCTGTCCGGCCCGCGCGCCCCGCCAAAGCCTTCGCCAAAGCCTTCGCCCGAGCCCTTGCCTGAGGCCAGGGCGACGCCCACCGCCGCCCAGACAAGAACGCCGATCAGGGCGGGCCCGCCCCCGACGAGAAAGGCCGCAAGCCCCGGCAGCGCGCCGGGCGTCAGCGTGTCGATCCAGGTGTGGCCCCCCCGGGAAAAGCCGGACAGCTGCCCGATCTGAAGGGCCATGCAGCCAAAGGCGGGCGCGAACGCCAGAGCCGCGGGCCAGGTCTTCACGGCCCGCCCGCGATGGATTCCGAGGTAGGCGAACCCCTGCATGGCGGCGAGCGGCAGGGCCGAATAGTGCGCAAGGATGAGCAGCGAGGAGAGGCCGCACCAGGCAAGCGCCGCGCCAAGGCTCGGGCGGCGCACCAGGCCTATGAAGGCGATGGCCTCCGCCGTGGCGAAGAACAGGATCAGGGCGTAGCTGCGCGCGATCTGCGCGAAGATGAGGCCGGGAAGCCAGCACGCCAGGAGGGCGCTCCAGACCAGGCGCGAGGGGCGCGACATGCCGCGTCCAAACAGGAGGGGCAGGAGCGGTGTGAGGCAGGCCGCCAGGGTCTCGGGCGCTCGCAAGGCCCCGTTGGAGAGGCCAAGGATGGGGGCGAGGGCCCAGGCCAGGGCGTAGGCCAGGGGGCCGTTCACGTCCTGCAGGGCGCGGTGCAGGAAGGCGGCTGGGCTGGGCTGGCTGGCGATGTCCCCGGTCCAGGTCTCGTCGAGCCCAAGCGGGGTGCTGGCGAACAGGGTCAGGCGCAGAACCGTCGTCACGAGGATGACCCCGGCGAGGCCAAGGATGGCGGCGTCTGGTCGCCAGGCCAAGCCGCGCCACGCGGCCGCCGCGTCAGCCGCGCCCGCTCCTCCTAGGATCGGGGCTCCTGGGATCGGGGCTCCTGAGATCGGGGGGCCTGAGCTCGGCGGTCGTGAGGTCGGCGGTCCTGAGGTCGTTCGGGCGTTGACCATGTCGCGCCTGGATCAGGCGGCCAGGGGGTTGGCCCGCTTGGGCGTGAGACGCTCGCTCAGGAGGGCGTCCCTGGCGCCGGAAAGACCGGCCTCGGTATATTCGGCGTCCTCGTTGACGCCCCACACGTCATAGAGCGTTTCGCCCGCGAGGATGTTGGCTGCGGTCAGCATGCCCGTCATCATCGCGTGGTCCTGGTTGTTGTACTTGTGCATCCCGTTGCGTCCGACGAGGTGCAGGGTCGGATAGGCCTCGGCGAACTCGCCGCGCAGCGCCTCGACGTGGGTTCTGTAGGTCTCGTCATAGACCGGATAGGCCTTGGGCTGGCGCACGACACAGGCGTCCTCCACGGCGCTCGCGGTCATCAGGCCCACCTCGGCGATTTCGCGCGTGGCCAGGGCGATCAGCTCCGCGTCCGAGGCGGTCCACAGGCCATCGCCCTCGAAGCAGAAATATTCCAGTCCCAGGCAGGTCTTGCCCGGAGGCGCCATCTCTGGCGACCAGGAGCGGAAATTCTGCACCCGCCCGACCTTCACCCGGGGATCGTGGATGTAGACCCAGTTGTCCGGCAGATCGATCTCGTCCTTGCCGATCAGAACCACGGTGAGGAAGTCGCGATAGGCCAGGGCCTCGGCGTGGGCGAGGCTCGCTGGGGCCGGCGAGAGGGACCGGGCCAGGTCCTGCAGGGCCGCGGACGAGACGACATTGCGGGCCAGATAGGTGCGCCGCCCGCCGTCCGCGGCGGTCGCCGTGACCGTCCACAGCTTGTCCCGGGCGCTCCAGGACAGCCCCGTGACCCGCACGCCCATGTCGATATGCCCGCCAAACCCCTCGATCTTGCGGGCGCAGGCCTCCCACATCATGCCCGGCCCGCGACGCGGATAGCGGAAGGATTCGATCAGCGACTTGGCGCCGGTCGCGCTCTTCCTCACGCCGAGCGAGCGCCGGACGCCGTCGAGGACGGCGGCCATCAGGTCGAGCCCCTTGATCCGCTGCGCCGCCCAGTCGGCCGAGATGTCATCGCAGGACATGCCCCAGACCTTTTCAGTGTAGGTCCGGAAGAAGATGGAAAACAGGGTCTCGCCGAACTGGTTGCGGACCCACTGGTGAAAGGTGCGCGGCTGGCGCACGGGAAACAGCTTGGCCCACGCGAAGGAGGCCATGCACACCGTGCTCTTGATCAGGCCAAGATTGGCCAGGGCTTCGAAGGCCTTGAGCGGATAGGCGTAGAACTTGCCGTCATAATAGATGCGCGACAGGCGGGGTCGCTCGATGAAGTCGTCGGGCAGTATCTCGTTCCACAGCTCCACCACCTCCCGCGATTTGGAGAAAAACCGGTGGCCGCCGATGTCGAACAGATAGCCCTTATAAGCCGCCGTACGGCTGATCCCGCCCACCAGAGCCGGATCCTGCTCCAGGACCAGCACGCCCGCGCCCTGCTTGGC
>DAIDGR010000030.1 GCA_027452265.1 Caulobacteraceae bacterium | reverse complement strand
CGGCGACAAGCTGATCACGCCCACGGCCATGTTTGGCTGCGGTCTGACGGGCCTCGCGGTCACCGCCCTCATCGTCATCATCACCGAGTACTATACCGGCACGAACTTCCGTCCGGTGAAGTCGATCGCCAAGGCCTCGGTTTCGGGGCACGGCACCAACGTGATCCAGGGCCTGGCCATGTCGCTGGAGGCCACGGCGGCCCCGGCGATCGTGATCATCGCCGGCATCATCGTCACCTATCAGCTCGCTGGCCTCTTTGGCGTGGCGATCGCCACCACCACCATGCTGTCCTTGGCCGGGGTGATCGTGGCGCTGGATGCGTTCGGACCGGTCACGGATAACGCCGGCGGCATCGCCGAGATGGCGGGCCTTCCCTCTGAGGTGCGGGTTTCGACCGACGCGCTCGACGCGGTGGGCAACACCACCAAGGCGGTGACCAAGGGCTATGCGATCGGGTCGGCCGGCCTGGGTGCGCTGGTGCTGTTCGCCGCCTACACTCAGGATCTGCATTTCTTCTCAACCAACGCCTCGCCGACCTCGTTCTTCGCGGGGCTTGGGGACGTCGCCTTCGACCTGTCCAACCCCTATGTGGTGGTGGGGCTGCTGTTTGGAGGTCTGCTGCCCTTCCTGTTCGGTGGTCTTTCCATGACGGCCGTTGGCCGCGCGGCCGAGTCGGTCGTGGCCGAGGTCCGGCGCCAGTTCCGCGAGAACCCGGGCATCATGACCTATGAGACCAAGCCGGAATATGGCCGCGCCGTTGATATTCTGACGCGCGCGGCGATCCGCGAGATGATCGTGCCGTCCCTGCTGCCGGTGGTCTCGCCGATCCTCCTGTTCTTCGTGATCCAGGCGATCGCCGGCAAGTCCAACGCCTTCTCGGCCCTGGGCGCCATGCTGATGGGCGTGATCGTCACCGGCCTGTTCGTCGCCATCTCCATGACCTCGGGGGGCGGGGCCTGGGACAACGCCAAGAAGCTCATCGAAGAGGGGCACTTTGGCGGCAAGGGTTCAGAGGCGCATAAGGCCGCCGTGACCGGCGATACGGTCGGTGATCCCTACAAGGACACGGCCGGCCCGGCTGTGAACCCGATGATCAAGATCACCAACATTGTCGCCCTGCTGCTCCTGGCGGTGCTGTCGCACTCCGCGGGCTGATCGGCGGCCGTTGTGGCCCAAAACAGAAAGGCGGCGTCGCGAGACGCCGCCTTTTTCGTGATCAGGATTTCGGACTTGGGGAGCGTACCGAAGGCCCCTGCGTCTCGCCGAGGGATTACGGACCGCCTGGGCCGCCGTGGGTGTTCGAATTGACCTGATTGGGCGGAAGGGCGCCGATCGAGCTGACGCTTCCGAGAAGCTGCTCCAGCACGGTCATCTCGCGCCCGCGCGTGGGGGTTTCATGATCGTTGTAGGCGATCACCCGACCATCCTTCAGGGTGTAGTTGCGCACCTGGACCACCCGATCCCCATCCTTGGCGAAGGTGATGGCGGTGACATCGCGCTTGTCCACGCGCGGCAGGTAGAAGCCGGTCTGGCTCGACACCTGGGTAATATAGAACCATTCGTTGTGGTCGAACGTGGCCACCTGGGTCGGGCTACCGAGCTTGGCCTGTACGGTGGAGCGGGTATCGACGCCCGCCTTGATCTCCAGGGGCGAGTTGTCCACCACCTGGAACCCTTCATAGCTGTTGACCGGCGTGCAGGCGGTTACGGCCATAAGGCCGACGCTCGCCAGAAGACCGATCGTAAGGGTTCGCATGAGGCGCCTTTCAACGGGGGTAACGCGGCCCCAGACCGCCCTGACCTAATCCGGCGGCCCGCCGATTTCAAACGATTTGGCGGGTTGAGCCGCGTCCGGGCGCGCCTCCGGTTCAATCGGGCGACAGGCGGCGCAGCCAGGGACGTGCGCGACGCGCGCGGACGACCTATTAGGGGCGAAGCATCTTGCCGACTCCGTTTCGGCGCGCCGTGTCTTTCGAGGATCGAACAAGCTGTGTGGCGTCCAAACCCCGCAAAACTGGAAATTCAGGCCCGGGCCGAGCGTCTGCACGACCTCGCCGTAGCCGCAGCTCGGACCCCTATCTTCTATGAGTCCCTGGGGGCCCAGGACACGCCTGAGGGTCGCTTTGAGCTGCTCTCACTCGTTGTCATCCTGCTGATCGAGCGACTTCGGGTCGAGGGTCAGGCTGGAGCGAGCCAGGGCCAGGCTCTCTTTGATGTGTTCATCAGTCGGCTCGATGGGGCCATGCGCGAGATGGGGGTTTCGGACATCTCCATGGCCCGGCGAATGAAGGGGCTGGGCCAAGCCTTCTACGGCCGCGCCAAGGCGGTACGCGAGGCCCTGGCCGAGTTGCCGCGAACCGATCGCCTCGCCGCGCTCCTCGCCCGCACCGCCTTTCCGGGCGAAACCCAGGAGCCCAATGCCGCGACCCCGCGGATTGTCGCCCTGTGGTCCGGGTTGGAGGCCGTTCCAGGTGAAGCGGTCCTCGCGGGCGTCTTCGCATGGGACCTTCCGTGACCCAGGGCGCCAGACCCGCACAGGACCTGTGGCCAGACCACATCGCCTGGTCCGGGGGAGAGCGGTCCCTGGCCCTGACGGCGGACGCGGATCTGCGCACGCGCCTTGCCGAGGGATTGGATCTTGAGACGCTCGAGCGCCTCGATCTTCGGCTGAAGGTTCACGAATGGCGGGACGGGCTTGAGCTGCGCGGCGAGATCGAAGCGCAGGTCACGCGCACCTGCGTCGTGACCCTGGAGCCCTTCGCCAGCGAGGTGACCGCCGAGCTTCATCTCAGAGTCGTGCCGATCGGCAGCCCCAACGCCGTGGTCCTGGAGAGCCCCGAGGTCGAGGTCGATCCCGATGCGGAGGATCCGCCGGATGTGGCCGGGGCCGAGGGCGTGAACCTGAGCGAAGCGGTGCGCGAGGCCCTGTCCCTGGCGCTCGATCCCTATCCGCGGCGGCCGGGAGCGGTGTTCGAGGCCCCGGCTGACACCGGTGGGGTCTCGCCTTTTGACAAGCTCAAGGGCCTGCTTTCATCAACCTCGGGGGAGGGGACCACTTGACCAGACGGGGGTGGGTTGCATCGCCAAAGGGGGGCTGTATCGTCCCGCAGCGGCTTTGGGTCCAAAGGGATCGGGAGACACTGCGTTGACCGCCCCTCTGGTCATTTCGATCGACGCCATGGGCGGCGATCATGGTCCGTCCGTTGTGATCCCGGGACTCGCGGAGTCCGTGGCGCTGCTGGGGCGGCCTGTGCGTTTCCTCCTCCACGGCGAGGCCATGGCGCTGCAGGCAGCCTTGGAGACAAGCCCACAGTTGCGCGCCGTGGCCGAGATCCGGGCGGCTGACAGCGTCATCGAGATGGGGGCCAAGCCGGCCCATGCCATGCGGCGCGGTAAGGGCAGCTCCATGTGGAACGCGGTCGAGAGCGTGCGTTCGGGCGAAGCCAAGGCGGTAGTCTCGGCGGGCAACACCGGGGCCCTAATGGCCATTTCGCGCCTGATTCTGCGCATGACCAGCGACCTTGAGCGGCCCGCCCTGGTCGCCAACTGGCCGACCCTGGAGGGGTTCACGTCCGTGCTCGACGTGGGCGCCAACGTCGTGTGCGACGCCGAGCGGCTGCTGGAGTTCGGGATTCTCGGCTCGGCCTATCACCGCGCCGCGCACGGGGTGGAGCGGCCTCGGATTGGCCTCCTTAACGTCGGCGTGGAGCACGACAAGGGCCATGAAGAGGTGCGCGACGCCGACCGCCTGTTCCGCACGCCCGGTCTGGACATCAACTATCTTGGCTTTGTAGAGGGCGACGATATCGCCAAGGGATCCGTGGATGTGGTCGTCACAGACGGCTTCACCGGGAACGTGGCGCTGAAGACAGCCGAGGGGCTCGCGCGTTTTTTTCGCGCCGAGCTCCGAAAGACCCTGAGCGCGAATGCTCTGGCCATGGCCGGGGCGTTTGTGGCGAGCGGAGCCCTGAAAAAAATGAGCGCGCGGCTCAATCCGAGCACGATCAATGGCAGCCCGTTCCTGGGGCTCAACGGAGTGGTGGTGAAGAGTCACGGAAGCGCCGACGCGGCGGGGATCGCGCACGCGGTGCGTCTGGCCGTCAACCTGGCCTCCAGCGACATCCTGTCCGAGGTGGCTGAGACCCTCGCGCGGCGGCCCAAACTGACCGCCGTCGGCGGAAGCGAAAGCCTGGGCGCGTGAGCCCAGCGCTGCGGAGCGTCGTCGTCGGAGTCGGCGCCTATCTACCCGAGGAGGTCGTCAGCAATGATGATCTCGCCAAGGTCGTCGATACCAGCGACGCCTGGATCTTCGAGCGCACGGGTATCCGCCAGCGTCATCGCGCGGCCCCGGAGCAGGCGACGTCGGACCTCGCGGTCGCCGCCGCGCACCGCGCGCTGGCCACCGCCGGCCGCTCGCCGGCGGACATCGATCTGATCATCGTCGCCACCACGACCAGCGACCTGACCTTTCCCGCCACTGCGGCCATTGTCCAGCGCAAGCTCGGCGTTGGCGTGTGCCCGTGCTTCGACGTCCAGGCCGTGTGTTCCGGCTTTGTCTATGCGCTCAGTGTCGCCGATGGATTCGTGGCCCGGGGCCTGGCGCGTTGCGCCCTGGTGATCGGGGCGGAGATCATGACCCGGCTGATGGATTGGACCGATCGTGGGACCTGTGTCCTGTTCGGCGATGGGGCGGGGGCTGTGGTGTTGGAGCCGCAGGCGGGCGCCGGCGGTCCGGATGATCGCGGCATCCTTGGCGTGTCGCTCAGTTGCGACGGCGAGAAGCAGGATCTGCTTTATGTGGATGGCGGCCCTACCACCACTGGGACGATCGGCCACCTGCGCATGCAGGGTCGAGAGGTCTTCCGCCATGCCGTCGTGAATATCAGCGACGCTGTGCTCAAGGCGGCCGAGGCGGCTCAGATCGGGGTCCAGGATATCGACTGGTTCATTCCCCATCAGGCCAATCAGAGGATCCTTGATGGGGTCGCTCGGCGGCTGGGGCTTCCGCCGGAGAAGGTCATCTGCACCGTCTCGCAGCACGCCAACACGTCAGCCGCGTCGATCCCGCTCGCGCTGGCCGCCGGCGTTGAAGACGGCCGGATTCGCCAGGGTGATCTGCTGATGCTCGAGGCCATGGGGGGCGGGCTTACCTGGGGCGCGGTGGCCCTGAGGTTCTGACTTTCTGCGTGAAATCCTTGACTTGAGCCACAGGACGTCGACAAACGCAGTCCGATCTGTGGGGGATGGGATGAAACCGAAAACGGTGACGCGCGCCGACCTTTCCGACGCGTTGCATGAGGCTGCGGGCCTCACCCGCCAGGAATCGGCGCGCCTCGTGGAGCGCACGCTCGACCTCATCGCGGAAGCCATGGAACGGGGCGAGACCGTCAAGCTTTCCGGCTTTGGCGTGTTTCAGGTGCGCGCCAAGCGCGAGCGGCTCGGTCGCAATCCAAAGACCGGGGCGCCAGCCTCCATTGCCCCGCGTCGGGTCATCGGATTCCGCGCATCCCAGGTCCTGAAGGCGCGGGTGGAGCAGGGCTGAAAGTCCGCCTCGATGGCGTTCATCGAAAGCGTCTGGCGGTGATTGCCGCGGCCGTATCTCGCCCCTATAAGGGCGGCCTTCTCGCGGCGGAGCGTGGCGCAGCCTGGTAGCGCACTTGACTGGGGGTCAAGGGGTCGCAGGTTCAAATCCTGTCGCTCCGACCACGCCGTTCCTGGGTTTGACCGGACGGCGGCGGGCGCGGGAAGGGTGGAGTATTGCGGAGCATGTCTGACGTGATCAGCGTCGGTTCGGCTTATTCTGCAGGACAAGCATCGGTCCGCACGGACCCATCCCGCAGCTCGCCAGGCGCGGAGTTCAGGTCCGCGGGTGCGGCGCTCTGGCTCTTCGCCGTCGCCGCCATCGTCCTTGGAATGGTTTTGGTGGGTGGAGCGACCCGCCTGACCGGGTCAGGCCTCTCAATCACCCAATGGCGGCCAGTCTCGGGCGTCGTGCCCCCTCTGAATGCGCGCGACTGGGACCGTCTGTTCGCGCTGTATCGGCAGAGTTCGCAGTATCGCCTGATCAATCAGGGGATCAGCCTTTCGGCGTTTCAGACCCTCTACTGGTGGGAATGGGGTCATCGCCTTCTGGGCCGCACCCTCGGCGTCGTCTTCCTCGCGCCCTTCCTGGCCCTTCTGGCGCGTCGGGCTCTTCCATCGCGCCTGATTCCCCGTTGCGTCGTTCTCTTCGGTTTAGGCGGCCTGCAGGGTCTGGTGGGCTGGTGGATGGTCAAGAGCGGGCTCGAAGGCCGCGCGGCGGTCTTGCCAGAGCGTCTTGCGACGCATCTGGGGCTTGCCCTTCTCCTTCTGGCGTCTCTGATCTGGACCGGCCTCGAGGCGGGGTGGGGGCCGGTCAAGGTCCGCAGACGCGACGGCTGGACCTGGCTGGGCCTTGGCCTGATGGCGGCCCTGTTCATGCAATGTCTCCTCGGCGCATTGGTCGCCGGCAACCATGCCGGCTTGATCGATGGCGACTGGCCCCGGATGGCCGGTCGCTGGTTCCCCGAGGGCTACTGGCAGGGGGGCGCCTGGGCGACCTTCTTCCACGGCCTGGCCGCCGTGCAGTTCAATCACCGGGTCATGGCCTATGCGATCCTGATCGTGGCCAGCGTCGCGGCGGTGCGGGCCGTCTTGACCCCCACGCTTGCGCCCGCCCTTCGGACCCTGATCCTGATCCTTGCTCTGGGGTTGTGGGGGCAGGGGGCCCTGGGTGTCGCGACGCTTTGGTACATGGCGCCTCTACCTCTGGCCCTGGCCCATCAGGTGAATGCCTCGCTGATGTTCAGCCTCAGCGTGGTCTTGGCCTGGCGCGCCCAGAGGGCCTGAGGTATTATTTTACCGCATACTACATAGCATTGTTTTTTCTGGTATTTTCATTTCAGCGGCGCCATTCGAACAGTGCGCCGCTTGACAGGCGCGAAGGCCCGCTATAGCTGCCCGCCTCTCTCGTGAACCGCCCGTCCCGATGGCGCGCGGCGCGACTAGACCGGATGACGCCATGACCACCAAGATCACCCAGCACCTCAAGGGGGCTGACGTCGACAAGCGCTGGATCCTGATCGATGCCGAGGGCGCGGTCGTGGGGCGGCTTGCCTCATTCATCGCCATGCGTTTGCGCGGCAAGCATCGCGCCGACTACACCCCCAATGTCGACTGTGGCGACCACGTGGTCGTGATCAACGCCGACAAGGTGAAGTTCACCGGCCGCAAGCTCGCTCAGAAAGAGTACTTCTGGCACACCGGTTACCCCGGCGGGATCAAGTCGCGCACCGCGGGCAAGATCCTCGATGGCCGTTTTCCCGAGCGCGTGCTGGAAAAGGCTGTGGAGCGCATGCTCCCGAAGGAGAGCCCGCTGGCTCGCCAGCAGATGACCCATCTGCGTCTCTATTCGGGTGCGGAGCATCCTCACGCCGCCCAAACCCCCGAGCTGGTAGATTTTGCCGGCCGCAACAGCAAGAATGCCCGGAGCTGACGCGATGACCGAGACCCATGGCCTGGAGTCGCTGCAGCGCCTCACCACCGAAGCCGCTTCGGCGGCCGCTGAGCCCAAGATTGACGCGTCTGGCCGCGCCTACGCCACCGGCAAGCGGAAGAACGCGGTGGCCCGTGTTTGGATCAAGCCGGGCCGCGGGCGCATCACCATCAACGATCGTGATCACGAGGTCTATTTCGCTCGGCCCGTGCTGCGCATGATGATCGCCCAGCCCCTGCAGGTGACGGACCGGCTTGGCCAGTTCGACGTGGTGGCCACGGTCCACGGCTCGGGCCTCTCGGGCCAGGCGGGCGCCATCCGTCATGGCCTCTCCAAGGCGCTGACCTATTACGAGCCGGGCCTGCGCGCGGTGCTGAAGCCGTATGGCTTCCTGACCCGCGACAGCCGCGTTGTGGAGCGCAAGAAGTACGGCCGCGCCAAGGCCCGCCGTAGCTTCCAGTTCTCCAAGCGCTAACCGGCAGCCCGCCCCGCGACGCTCCTGTTCGCCGCGCGGCGACGAAGGAGCATCGCATGGTCGCCCACATCTTTATCGACGGCGAGGCTGGGACCACCGGCCTTCAGATCCGGGAGCGTCTGGCCACGCGGTCGGACCTTCGGCTCATCTCGCTCGACGAGTCGCGTCGCAAGGACCCCTCCGCCCGGGCCGAAGCGCTCAACTCGGCGGACGTGGTCATTCTGTGCCTCCCAGACGACGCAGCGCGCGAGGCCGTCGGCCTGATCCGGGCGCCGCATGTTCGGGTCATCGACGCCTCCACAGCCCATCGCGTGGCGCCAGGCTGGGTCTATGGCTTCGCGGAGTTGGCGCCGGATCAGCGTCGCCGTATCGCCGAGGCGGCGCGCGTGACCAATCCTGGATGCTGGCCAACGGGGTTCCTGGCCCTGGTGCGTCCCCTGACCCGGGAGGGGCTCCTTCCGGCTGACGCCTCGGTCTTCGTGCACGGCGTCTCTGGCTACACCGGCGGCGGAAAGGCGATGATCGCCGAGTTTGAGGGGCCGGACTCCGTCAGCGCCCCCGCCTTCCGGTTCTACGCCGCCAATCTTGGTCACAAGCACGTTCCAGAGATGACCGCCTATTCAGGCCTGGCGCGGCCGCCTGTGTTCTCTCCGGCCGTCGGTCGCTTCGCCCAGGGGATGCTGGTGGAGGTTCCGCTCGACCTCGCAGCCCTGCCAGGTACGCCGAGCCTGGACCAGGTCCATGCGGTGCTGGCCGACGCCTATGCCGATGCACGCTTGGTGACCGTGGTCCCGAGGTCTGAGTCCGCGGCGCGCGGCGCTCTCGCTGTTGAGGGCCTGGCCGGACGTAATGATATGAACCTGTATGTTTTTGGTTCGGAGACCCTCGGGCAGGCGCGCCTGGTGGCGGCGCTGGACAATCTCGGCAAGGGCGCCAGCGGCGCGGCCGTTCAGAATCTCAACCTGATGCTGGGTCTGGACGAGGGTGAGGGCCTCTGATCACGCAACTGTGAGGTTACGTGCGTAACCGATGCCTCCGCGCCTGCGTATCAGGAGCCATGAGCCCTACACACGACCTCACCCGCCGCCGCCTGCTGGGCGGCGCCCTGCCGATTGTGGCCCTTGCCCTGGGAGCGCCCGCCCGATCCGCCGACCGCTTTGCCGGGTCCCCGTTTCGCGCCCTCAGTGACAGCGCGTGGCGCGCCCGCCTTCCCGCCGCGTCTTTTGAGGTCTTGCGGCGCGAGGGCACGGAGCGGCCCTTCACCAGTCCGCTTCTGAATGAGCACCGGCGCGGCCGCTTTGTGTGTCTGGCCTGCGGCCTGCCGCTCTTCGAGTCAGGCTGGAAATATGACTCCGGCACCGGCTGGCCGAGCTTCTGGCGCGCCATCCCGGGAGCCCTGGGGACCAAGGCGGACTTCGCCATCGGCGTTGAGCGCACCGAATACCACTGCGCCCAGTGTCTGGGGCATCAGGGACATGTGTTTGACGATGGGCCGCGGCCGACCGGCCTGCGCTATTGCAATAACGGCGTCGCTCTGCGTTTCGAGGCCGCATGACGGCGTGGGCGCCTTACGACCGAACCTTCACATAGGCGCCCGGGGCATCCTCGATCGGGGGTAGGGGGCCCTTGGACGGATCGCGCGCCTGGACCTGGGCGCCGGAAAGGGGGGCCAGCCAGGCAGCCCAGTTCGGCCACCAGGAGCCGGGGGTCTCGGTCGCACCCGCCATCCAGGCCTCAAGCGTCTCGGGCAGGGCCTCGTTCGTCCAGTGCTGATACTTGTGCGCGGCCGGCGGATTGATCACCCCGGCGATATGGCCCGAACCGGCCAGGGTGTAACGGGTGGGCCCGCCGAACAGCCGGGCCCCGCGATAGACCGATCGCGCCGGGGCGATATGGTCGTCGCGTGAGGACTGCACGTAGACGGGGGTCTCGACCTTGCTGAGATCGAGGACTTCGCCGGCCAGCTCCAGCACGCCCCGCGCCAGGGCGTTCTCCATGTAGAATTTGCGAAGATAATACAGGTGTAACGCCTTGGGCATGCGCGTCTGATCTGCGTTCCAGAACAGCAGGTCGAACGGTTTGGGCTCCTTTCCCAGGAGGTAGTTGTTCACGAAATAGGACCAGATCAGGTCGTTGGCTCGAAGCGCATTGAAGGTATCGGCCATGGCCTGGCCAGGGAGGACGCCGCCGGCGGCGTCCATGCGCGTCTCGAGGTCCTGAAGCCAGGCCTCATTCGTGAAGATCAGAAGGTCACCGGCCTCTGAGAAGTCCTGTTGCGCCGCGAAGAAGGTTGCGGAGGCCACCCGGCCATCTCCGCGCGCGGCCATGTGCGCCAGGGCGCAGGAGAGCAGGGTGCCGCCAATGCAATAGCCCACGGTATGGGCCTTGGGCGCGGAGGTCTGCTGAAGCACGGCGCCCAGCGCGGCGTAGAACCCCTGGTTGAGATAGTCTTCGAAGGTGCGGGTCGCCAGCGGGATGTCGGGATTGACCCAGGATGCGACGAATACGGTGAACCCCTGGCTCGTCAGCCAGCGGATCATCGAATTCTCAGGACGAAGATCAAGGATATAATACTTGTTGATCCACGGCGGGAAGATGAGCAGCGGAATCTCATACACGTGCGTGGTCGATGGTGAAAATTGAAGGAGCTGCAGCAGCTCGTTCTGGAAAACGACCTTGCCCGGCGCGGTGGCGACGTTCTCGCCGACGGCGAACTGTTCAAAATCGGTCTGACTTATAGCCAGCTGTCCACCGCCGCGTTCGAGATCCGCGGCGAAATTCTCCATTCCCCGAAGGAGACTCTCGCCCCTGGTCTCGACCAGAGCGCGCAGGGCCGCCGGGTTGGACGCCAGGAAGTTGGACGGAGCGAAGGCGTCCGTCAGCATCCGGGTGAAAAACTCCACCCGGCGCCGGGTGAGGGGATCGACGCCCTCCACACCCCCGATCAGATCGTTCAGCCAGCTCGAGGTGATCAGGTAGGACTGCTTGACCATGTCGAAGACCGGGCTTTGCCAGTCCGGGTCGGAAAAGCGCTTGTCGCCTTTTGCGGGCGCGGCGGTGGGGGGCGTCTCGCCGCGGGCCGCCGGGGCGCTGGCCAGGGTGCTCGAGCGCCAGAGGTCAAAATACCGCCCATAGAGATCGGCCTGTGCGCGCATCAGCTTTTCGGGCTGCGCGGCGAGCTTGGTCATCACCTCGCTTAGGGCGCCGCCCACATGCATGGGATCGAGCGTGAACGCCGAGGGGCTGGCCGCCTGTTTTACCGCAGCCTGGGCGATCGCCGCCTGGGCGGTCATGGCGGCGCGCGCGAGATTGACCGACAAGGCCTCGAGGGTCGCCTGTTGCTCCGCCCCCAAAACCGTCAGCGGATCTGGAGCGAACCGCGCCGGCGAGGCGGTCTCAGGCGTCGGCGCAGCCGCGGTTTGCGGCTTGGGCTGACGCGCAGGCGCCCGGCTTTTGCGGCTGGAGGGCGTGGCGGCCTTGGCCATGGAGGTCTCCCTTTGGGCGCTCGCCCTTCCGCCGAGGGGCGACCTGTCCTATGAGTTCTCGCCTTATGAAGGCTCTCGGCGTCCATTTTGCAACGTCGCTCGTGGCTGCGACCCTGCTCGGCGCCCCTCAGGCCTGGGCGGCGAAGCCTTGCCCCAATCAGAAAGCGGCCTCGGTCCAGCCCTGGCCAAGCTTCTGTTCTATTCCGCCGACGCCCAGGGATGTGCGGAGTCCAGCCGCCTTCGAGGCCGCCGTGATGGACATCCGCGAGGCTGGGCGGAGGCTCGGCGAGGAGAGCGCACCGGACAGTTTCGGATTGCCGCTCAACGGGGCCGACGCCTTTGCCGTTTCGGCGCGTCAAGAGGCGGCGGCGCCCCCACCGATTAACCCTCTCGATGTGACCGAGGCCGAAGCGTTCGCCCGGGAGGCCCGGGCCGCCGCCGCGCCTCCCAGCCGCCCCCATTGAGCTCCTCCGCCGCCCGCCGATTCCCCCGCGCCCCATGATCCCCGAATTTCACCGCATTCAGAGCCTCCCGCCTTACGTGTTTGAGGAGGTCAATCGCCTCAAGGCCCGTCTGCGCCGGGAGGGCGTGGACATCATCGATTTCGGCATGGGCAATCCCGACATGCCCACCCCCAGCCACATCGTCGACAAGCTGATCGAGACGGCGCGGGACCCCAAGGCCGGACGCTACTCGGCATCCAAGGGCATACTGGGTCTGCGTCGCGCCATGGCTGGCTATTATGAGCGACGCTTCGGCGTGAGCCTCGACCCAGAGACCGAAATCGTCGCCACTTTGGGTTCGAAGGAAGGGTTCGCCAATCTGGCCCAAGCGATCACGGGGCCCGGCGACGAGGTGATCTGCCCCAATCCGGCCTATCCGATCCACGCCTATGGCTTCATCATGGCTGGCGGCGTGATCCGCCACGTTCCAGCCCTTTCGCCAGAGGCCTACCTGTCGGGCGCGTCCGCCGCCGCGGCCACGGGCCGGCCCAAGGTGCTGATCCTGAGCTATCCCTCGAACCCGACAGCGCAGTGGGTCGACCTGGACTTCTATCGCGAGGCGGTGGCTCTGGCCCGCAAGCATGACCTCCTGATCCTTTCGGACGTCGCCTATTCGGAGATCTATTTCGACGGCAATCCGCCGCCGTCGATCCTGCAGGTGGAGGGCGCGCGAGGCCTCGCGGTCGAGGTGAATTCCCTGTCCAAGACCTACGCCATGGCGGGCTGGCGCGTCGGCATGGTGGTGGGCAACGCCAAGCTCTGCGCGGCGCTCGCGCGCATCAAGTCCTATCTCGACTATGGCGCCTATACCCCGATCCAGGTGGCGGCCGCGGCGGCCTTGAACGGTCCGCAAGGCTGCGTCGATGAGATTCGGGGCCTCTATCGCGCACGACGCGACACCCTGGTCTCAGCCCTGGCCCGCGCCGGATGGGAAATTCCCTCGCCGCCTGCCTCGATGTTCGCCTGGGCCCCGCTGCCCGAGGCGTTCCGCGCTCAGGGGTCGCTCGCCTTCGCCAAGCGCCTGATGGAGGAGGCGCACGTGGCGGTTTCGCCCGGTGTCGCCTTTGGTGAATACGGCGAAGGCTATGTCCGGATCGGTCTGGTCGAGAACGAGCATCGTATCCGCCAGGCTGGCCGCAACATCAAACGGTTCATCGACCGGGAGCTGGGCTTGGCCCAGACCGAAGTCGCGCCCCTTGAGGCGTCATGAGCGGTCAGGGCGGACCAAAGGTGCGTCTGGGCGTCGCGGGGCTTGGAACCGTGGGCCAGGGGCTGGTTCGGCTCGTGGCCGCGCGTCCCGCCTTTGCCCCGGGTGGCGGCCAGGTCGAGGTGACCGCGGTGAGCGCACGGCGAAGGGATGCGGCGCGTGGCGTCGACCTTCGCGCCATGACCTGGTTTGACGATCCCGTGGCCCTGGCGCGGTCGAGCGAGATCGACATTTTCATCGAGTTGATCGGAGGCGCCGAGGGACCGGCGCGGGAGTCCGTGGTCGCCGCCCTGGAGGCGGGAAAACCGGTGGTCACAGCCAACAAGGCCTTGATCGCCCATCATGGCGCGGAGCTGGCGCGGCTGGCTGAAGCCCGGGGCGTCGCCTTGCGATTTGAAGCCGCGGTCATGGGCGGGGCGCCGGCGGTGAAGGTTCTGCGTGAGGCCCTGGTGGGGGACCAGATCGATGCCGTGGCCGGAATTCTCAACGGCACCTGCAATTACATCCTGACCGAGATGGAGGCCGAAGGGCTGGATTTCGCCCGGGCCCTCGCCCAGGCCCAGGGGCTGGGCTACGCCGAGGCCGATCCCTCCACCGACATCGGCGGCTACGACGCCGCCCACAAGATCGTCATCCTTGCGGCCCTCGCCTTTGGCGGCGCGCCCGACTGGTCCAGGGCTGAAGTCGAGGGCATCGAAAAGGTCGAGCTGATCGACATCCGCCTCGCCGGCGCCCTGGGCTTTCGGATCAAGCTGGTCGCCCTGGCCCGACGCGCGGCGGACGGGGTCAGCGTCAGCGTGCATCCGACGCTTTTGCCGCTTGAGCATCCTCTGGCCCGGGCCGATGGGGCATTGAACGCCCTGTTCATCCATGCGCAGGACCTGGGAGAGCTGTTCATCCAGGGCGCGGGCGCGGGGGCGGGTCCCACCGCCATGGCGGTCGCCGCAGACATCGCCGACGTTCTCGCCCAGCCCGTCCGCCCGGTCTTCCAGACGCCGGCGGATCGCCTCGCCAAGGGTGCGCCCGCGCCATCGCGCAAGGCCCGCGAGGGGGCCTATATGCGGCTTATGGTGCGCGATGAGCCTGGTGTTGTCGCGGCCTTGTCGGAGACCCTGGCCGATGCCGGGCTGTCGATCGACAGCCTCCTGCAAAAGCGGCTCGAAGAGGTCGCGGCCGTTCCGATCGTGCTGACGACCCACCCAGCCGAGGAAGCCTCCATCGCCCGCGCCGTTGCGCGGCTCGGCGCATTGCCCTGTATGACCGAGCCGCCCAGAGTGATGCGAATCGCGCGCATCTGACGCGTGCGGAAACGGAGCCCATCGATGCCGGCGCGGGACTCAGCGTTTCTGGGCGTGACGCGCTCGGTGAGCGGCCGGGCTTGGGCGGCGCGGGAGGCCGAGCCTGAGCTTGTGCGGATCCACCAGACGCGCCTTGGCCTGGACGAACCTCTGGCCCGCGCCCTGGCCTCGCGTGGCGTCGGCGCGGAGGAGGGCGAGAGCTTTCTGGCGCCGACTCTCAAGACCCTTTTTCCCGATCCCTCCAGCTTTGTGGACATGGACCTCGCCGCGCGCCTGATCGTGGATGCGCTCGAGGTCGGGACGCCGATCACGGTGTTTGCGGACTACGACGTCGACGGAGCGTCCAGCGCCGCGCTTCTGGTGCGCTGGTTCCGTGCGCTTGGCGTCACCCTGCCCATCTATGTGCCCGACCGCCTTACCGAGGGGTTCGGACCCACGCCCGGCGCGTTCCAGGCGATCAAGGCCTCGGGGGCAGGGCTTGTGGTGACCGTGGATTGCGGGGCCGCGGCGCATGACGCCCTCGCCGTGGCCGAGGAGATCGACCTTCCGGTGGTCGTTATCGACCACCATCTGATGCGCGAACGGCCGCGCGGCGCCGCAGCCCTCGTCAATCCGAACCAGCCGGGTTGCGCCTCAGGCCAGGGCGTTCTGGCGGCAGCGGGGGTTACCTTCGTCCTTCTGGCGGCCCTGAACCGCGAGGCCCGACGGCGGGGCCTGTTTAAGGGGCTCCGCGAGCCCGACATCCGCGCCTGGCTGGATCTGGCTGCGTTGGGCGCGATCTGCGACGTCACACGCCTTGTGGGCTTCAACCGGGCCCTGGCCTCCCAGGGTCTGAAGGTCATGTCGCGCTGGGCCAATCCGGGCCTCGCCGCCTTGCTGGAGGTGGCGGGCGTCCCGGCCAAGGCGGCTGGTGTGTTCGAGGCGGGATTTGTCCTCGGTCCGCGAATCAATGCCGGGGGACGAATCGGGCGAGCCGACCTTGGCGCCGAACTCCTCTCCACCGACGATCCGGATCGGGCCCGGGTTCTGGCGCAGGAACTGGATGCCCTCAATGCCGAGCGAAAGGCGATCGAGGCGCGGATCCTGGATGAGGCGATCAGCCAGCTTGAGCACGCGGACAATCAGGGGGTCGAGGCGCCGGCCCTCGTGGTCGCTCGGGAGGGCTGGCATCCGGGTGTGGTCGGCATCGTCGCCAGCCGCCTGCGGGAGCGCTATCGGCGCGCCACGGTGGTGCTCGGACTCGACCCGGCCACTGGCCTCGCCAAAGGATCGGGGCGGTCGCAGCCCGGGGTCAATCTCGGCGCGGCGGTGAACGCCGCCTATGAGGCCGGGCTCCTGATGGCGGGCGGCGGCCATGCCATGGCGGCGGGAATGACCTTGCGCGCGGACGCGGTGCCTGAACTGAGGGCCTTTCTCTGCGAGCGGCTGAGTGCTGAGGCCGATCGCGCAATCCAGACCGACGCTTTGGAAATCGACGCCCTGACCTCGCCCAGCGGCGCCAAGGGCGCGCTGGAGGCTTTTGCGTGCCTGGCGCCCTTTGGCCCCGGCAATCCCGAACCGGTCTTCGCCCTGGCCAGCGCCCGAATCGAGCGCGCCGAGCCGCTCCGTGGGGGTCACATCCGATGTGACCTCGCTGATCTTGGCGGAAGCCGCCTGAAGGCCATAGCCTGGCGTGCCGGGGATACGCCGCTGGGGACGCGCCTTCTCGCCGGCGGCGCGAGCGTCCATGTCGCGGGTCGCCTGAAGCGCGATACCTGGCAGGGCAGGGATGGCGCGCAACTCGAGATCGACGATCTCGCCGACGCGGCGGGATAAGCCGTGATCGGCAAGGCTTGCGCTGGCTCATGGGCGCG
Organism: Caulobacteraceae bacterium; assembly: GCA_027452265.1. GTDB lineage: Bacteria > Pseudomonadota > Alphaproteobacteria > Caulobacterales > Caulobacteraceae > Acaudatibacter. The sequence continues at coordinate 37,358 of DAIDGR010000030.1, read as the reverse complement.
GGATATACGGCGCGCTTCCGAGCGGGCGGGCCCTTCGTCTATCGGTTAGGACATCAGATTTTCAATCTGGGAAGACGGGTTCGACTCCCGTAGGGCCTACCACTCTCGCCTCATTCCTTTTCGCCCAAATTTTCGCCCCCGCTGGGATCCTGGCGGGTGAAATGCTTCTGCGCCGCGCATTTGGCCTCCTAGGAGGCGCGCGGCCGCGCTCCGCATTGACCGCGCCGCGCCGCAAGCTTGAGCCTTGTCTCCACCTTGGCGTCTCCGGTGAGACACGGAGCGGGGCTGACATGGTTGAGGATCAGGACGCGTGCGTCCGGACGGTGGGCGATAGCGTGCGCGCCAAGGGGCGCGTCAAATGGTTCGACCCGGGTAAGGGGTATGGCTTTGTTGTTCCCGATCAAGGCGAGGTTGCCCAAGGTCACGACGCGCTTCTGCATTTAAGCGTCCTGCGCGCCGCCGGGTACGAGAGCTCGCCCGATGGCGCGCGGATCGTTTGTGACATCGCCCAACGCGCCCGCGGCTGGCAGGTGACCGAGGTGGTGACGCTGGATCCCGGGGACATCCGGCTTTCAAGTCCCGCGTCCCGCACCCCGCAGCTTCGCGCGGATCCGCAAGGCGAGGCTGCCCCCGTGTGCGCCAGCCAGGCGGTGACGACCGGGCGGGTCAAATGGTTCAATCGCGCCAAGGGATATGGCTTTCTGGTCGGTGCGGACGCGAGCGCCGACATCTTCGTCCATGCCGAGGTGCTGCGGCGTCGCGGGATTTTCGACCTGACGCCGGGCGACATGCTGCGCGTGCGGTTCACGCGGGGTCCCAAGGGCCTGGTTGTGGCGGACGTGGAGCTTGATCCGGTTTAATTAATCCGCGACGGAGTTCCGCGTGGACCGGCGTTGAAACGCCTTAGGAGTGTGATGCGTTGACGCAGCCTCGCATCGGCGTTGAATCGTGCTCTACAGCCAAAGTCCTTGAGGACGTTGCGAGTCTTGGTGCGACCCGCGCCCGCCGTAATGCCTTCAGGAGCGCCTGGAGCCGACCCGTCATGTATCCGCGTTCTCTCGCCGCCCGCCTTTCGCCCATGCCTATGCTGGCGCTCTCCGCGCTTGTCATCTCCCTCGCAGGGACGGCGACGGCGGATCCGCCGGTTCTGAAGACCGAGTCGATCGCGGTTCACACCGCCAAGGGCGTGGCCCGCTTTACCGTCGAGGTGGCGGACACCGAACCTACGCGAGAGCGCGGCCTGATGTTCCGAAAGAGCGTCGGCGCCGACCAGGGCATGATCTTCGAGTTCTCCCCGCCGGAGAAGCAGTGGTTCTGGATGAAGAACACCCTGATTCCGCTCGACATTATCTACATTCTGCCCAATGGCCGGATCGCTTCGATCGCCCGCAACGCCGTACCGCTTGACGAAACGCCGATTCCCTCGGGCGTCGAGGTCAGTGAGGTGCTGGAGCTGCGTGGAGGCCGGGCTGCCGAAATCGGCGCCGAGCCCGGTGATCTGGTGACCACGCCGAGCCGTCGCGAGTAATGCGGCCTGAGGACGCGCGCTTGCCGCCGGAGGGCTTCGTCCTTCAGGCCGGCCGCGGAGCCTTCTCCCAGCATAACGGGCCTTACTATGCCAAGCTGACGGAGGAGGGGGCGGAGCAGGCCTTTTTCGCCCTTGATCGTCATTGCAATGGTCTGGGCCTGATCCACGGGGGCATGCTCTCCGCCTTTCTGGACGGCCTGTTGGCCGCCGCCGCCGCGCGCGCCTCCGGAGCGACGCCGGTGACCTTGCATCTCTCTGTCGACTATCTCGACATGGGAAAGGCCGGCGCCTGGGTGACGGGCGAGGCGAGGGTGGTGCGGTTGACGCGCGAGATTGCTTTCGTGGAAGGCGCGGCGCGGATGCACGCGCGCGACCTGGCCCGGGCCAGCGGCGTGTTCAAGCTGATGAAGCGGCGGCTCTGATCCCCTGAGCGGGGCGATTGCGGGGCCAAGGCCTTTTCTGGCAAAGGGGGTCGCCTCCCGCTGTGGGTTCGGGGTGTGGCGCAGCCTGGTAGCGCATCTGCTTTGGGAGCAGAGGGTCGCAGGTTCGAATCCTGCCGCCCCGACCACAGTGTTTCAGTCCTGGTCCGTCCAAGGAGCCTCGCCATGCTGGCGCGCATCTATCGCCCGCCCAAATCGGCCACACAGTCCGGCGTCGCCAAGACCCACGTCTGGATCCTGGAGTTCGCCCCGGCCTCCGCACGTACGCCTGAGCCCTTGATGGGCTGGACGGAGACGGCGGACACCGACGGTCAGGTGCGCCTGAAATTCGATACGCGCGAAGCGGCGGTCGCCTATGCGGAGCGGCGAGGCCTGCCCTTTGAGGTCCTGCCGGACCCGGAGCACCGTCTCGTGATCAAGGCCTATGCAGATAATTTCGCCTTCAACCGCAAGCAGCCCTGGACACACTAGACGCGTGTCCCGCGTGACCCCGTAGCTCAACCGGATAGAGCATCCGCCTTCTAAGCGGACGGTTGCAGGTTCGAGTCCTGCCGGGGTCGCCACGAATCCGGCGTGAAAGAGCTTGCAGGGCCCCCGCGTCAGGCTGTTAGTGCGGCTGATCGCGACAAGACCGCAGGAGGAGCCCGCTATGACCGAAGCCTGGATCATCGACGCCGCCCGGACCCCCCGGGGCGTGGGCAAGGTGGGTAAGGGAGGCCTCTCCGAGATCCATCCCCAGCGTATCCTCTCGACCGTCCTCAAGGCCTTGGCCACGCGCAATGGTCTGGATACCGCCGACATCGACGATGTCATCGCGGGGTGCGGCACACAGTTCGGCAAGCAGGGGGCCTGCATCGCCCGCATGGCGGCCCTGGACGCGGGCTTCGATGTACGAGCGGCGGGGATGAGCCTCGATCGGTTTTGCGGCTCGGGTCTGACGGCCGCCAACCTGGCGGCCATGGGCGTGATGTCCGGCGCCCAGGATCTGGTCATCGCCGGAGGCGTGGAGTCCATGTCCTATGGCTCGACCCTGCCGCGCGCCGCCGGGGCGACGCTGGACTCCGGCAACACGCATCTGCGGGCGCTTCATCCGCAGCCCCATCAAGGCATATGCGGCGATCTGATCGCGACCCTCGAGGGGTTCAGTCGCGAGGACGTTGACGGCCTTGCTCTGGAGAGCCAGAAACGTGCCGCCGCGGCTATCGCCGGCGGTCATTTCGACAAGAGCCTGGTGGCGGTTCACCACGATGACGGGCGGGTCGCGCTCGATCGGGAGGAATATCCGCGTCCAGGCACCACGGCCGAGGCGCTGGCGGCCCTGAAGCCCGCCTTCCAGGCGATTTACGAAGTTCCTCTGGACGAGGAAGGGCTCAGCTATCGCAAGCTCGTCCAGGCCGCCTATCCGGACGTGAAGATCGAGCACGTTCACCACGCGGGGAATTCCTCGGGGGTTGTGGACGGCGCGGGCGCCGTGGTCATGGCCTCGCCGCAATACGCCATGGCTCATGGTCTCAAGCCGCGGGCCCGGGTGCGCGCCGTGGCGACGGCCGGCGACTCGCCCGAACTGATGTTGAACGCTCCGGTTCCCGCCACGCGGAAGGCCCTCGCCAAAGCCGGCATGACCCTGAAGGACATCGACCTGATCGAGATCAACGAGGCGTTCGCGGTCGTGCCGCTGAAGTTCATGCGGGACCTCGACGTCGATCCGGCGATCGTCAATGTGAATGGCGGCGCCATCGCCTTGGGCCATCCGATCGGCGCCACCGGCGCGATCATTCTGGGAACCCTGCTGGATGAACTCGAGCGCCGGGACCTGACCACGGGGCTGGTGACGCTTTGCGCCGCCGGCGGGATGGCCCCCGCCATGATCATCGAGCGCATCTAAGGCGAAGACGTCGGCGGGGTGGGCCGATGAAGGCAAGCGCAAGCGGGATCGCCGTCGGATCCTCGGATGACCGGAAGGGTGGCGGCTCGCGGATCACGCTTGGGCTCGGACTCGGTTTTGGCGCCGGCGCGACGCTGAATGGCGTCGCCCAGACGGGGCTCGCGGCGGGGCTGATCCAGGTCTATCTCAACCAGGTCCTGGGCGCGCCGCCGCTCCTGGTGGGCCAGGCGATCATGATCTCACTGATCATTGACGCCGTGGCCGATCCCTTGATTGGCGTCTGGTCGGACCGAACGCGCAGTCCCCTGGGCCGCCGCCACCCTTTTCTGTTCGTCGCCATCCTGCCCGCGGCCCTGGCCTTCTTTGGCCTTTGGAACCCTCCCGCCTCGCTCTCGGGCGTCGGGCTGATCGGCTTCTCTCTCGCCATGCTGACCCTCGTGCGTCTTGCCGTGAGCCTGTACGAGATTCCGAGCAACGCCCTCACCGCCGAACTCACGTCGGATTACGGAGAGCGCACGCGGCTGCAGTCCTTCCGCTGGTTCTTCGTGGTCGTGTCGGGAGCGGGCGGCTCAATGTTGCTCAATCTCGTCTTTCTGCGCCGCAACGGAATCCTCTATCGCGCCGGCTACGCGCACTGGGCGGCGTTCGAGGCCATTGCGATTTTGATCATGGCGACCCTGTCGGCGTTCACGACCCTGCGGCGCCTGCCTGACCTGCCCAAGGCGCAGCCGCGAGGGGGCCAGACGTTCAGCAAAACCCTGCGAGAGCTTCGCCTGACCCTGTCGAACCGCTCCCTGGCGGCCCTGATGGGCGCCGGGTTCCTGAGCGGCATTTCCCAGTCCATCACGCTGGGCCTCAGCATCTACATGTTCAACCACTTCTGGGGGCTGGCGCCGAAGCAATATGGCTGGCTGGCGCCGCTGCACGCGCTCGGCTCCGTCACCGCCGTATTCGTCGCCCCCCACCTGGTCAGACGGTTCGGCAAGAAGCCGGCCATGCTGAGCCTCTTTACCCTGGCGGTGGTCACTCAGGCTGGTCCGGTGTTCCTGAGGCTCGTGGGGGCCATGCCGGTGAATGGCAGTCCCTGGATTTTGCCCATTCTGGCGGCGGATGGATTCATTACGTCGGGTCTGGGGATCGCCGGCTATATCATCGCCGCCTCGATGGTCGCCGATATCGTCGAGGACGCCGCCGTGCGGAGCGGCGTGCGCTCAGAAGGCCTGCTCTACGCCGCCTACGGTCTCTTGCCCAAGATCACCGCCGGGGTAGGGGCCCTGATCACCGGGGTCCTGCTGACCCTCGTCCATTTCCCGGCTCACGCGGCGCTTGGGGCCGTCGACCCCGCGATCATGCGGCGCCTGGCTCTTTTGTATCTCCCCTTCACCTTCGGCATCTCGCTTTGTGCGCTGGCGGCCCTGACTCTCTACCGCATCGACCAGAACGCCCACGAATTGAACCTCCGAAGGCTGGGCTTGGAGACGCCGGTCGACGCCTCACCCTGATCGTGGGATTGGGATCTCAGGGGATGACGCCAAGCGCGGCGTCGAGGTCCGCGATCAGGTCGTCCGGGTCTTCCAGGCCGATGCTCAGGCGGATGAGAGGGCCTTTCCGCGCGTCAGACAGACGCCGCGATTTGAGCTGAGGATCACAGGGCAGGGCAAGGCTCTCGAAGCCGCCCCAGGAAAAGCCCAGACCGAAGATCTCAAGCCGATCCAGGAAGGCGTCCACCGCCGCCGATGGGCAGGGCGTCAACTCCACGGCGAACAGGCCCGCCGCTCCTGAATAATCCCGCCGCCAGATCGCATGACCTGGATCCGCCGGAAGCGCGGGGTGCAGGACCCGGGCAATTTTGGGGTGGCGCTGCAGCCAGGACGCGATTTTGAGGCCATTTTCACCTTGTCGGGTCAGGCGCGCGTGCAAGGTGCGCAGGCCGCGCAGGACCCCGTAGGCATCTTCGGCCGTGGTCGCCCAGCCGAAGTCGCGGACACCGTTTTCCAAAGCCTTGGCGAGGTCTGGTCGAGCGGTGGCCGCGGACCCCATCAGGATGTCCGAATGACCGCAGGCATATTTGGTCAGGGACTGAACGGAGATGTCGACGCCATGGGCGAGGGGGCGGAACAGGGCGCCCGCGGCCCAGGTGTTGTCGATCAGGGTCAGAATGCCGCGCTTGCGGGCCAGGCGCGCAACCCCCGGCGCATCCTGCATCTCGAGGGTCAGGGAGCCTGGGGATTCCAGAACGATCAGGCGCGTCGCGGGTCCGGCAAGCGCCAGGACTCCTGCGGCGTCGAGATCAGGTGCATGGTAGCGCACGCTCACGCCGAACCGGGTCAGGACCTCGTCGCAATATCGCCGGGTCGGCTTGTATATGGCGTCGGTGACAAGGATGTCGTCGCCCGATTTCAGGACCGCGGTCAGGGCGGCGGTCATGGCCGCCAGGCCTGACGGGTACAGCGAGACGTAATTCGCCCCCTCCAACTCACAAAGCGCGGCGCTGAGGGCGTCATGGGTGGCCAAGCCCATTCGACCATAGGTCGGTCGGGACTCGTCATACACGTCGGCCGCCCGCGAGATCAGGACGGTCGAACCCTTCTGGATCGCCGGACCCACCGTCTCGACGCGCGTTGATCCAGACGAGTCCGGCCTGGCGTGGATCAGGCGCGTGGCCGGTGAGGATGGCGCCTTCACGCCGCCGCGCCGGGCGTGCTGGGGCCCATGACCACAGGCGTGTCGGGGGCCGCCCCCCATTCGCTCCAGGAGCCGTCATAGACCGCTACGTCCCAACGCCCGGCGCGGGCCAGAGCCAGGGCCAGGACCGCCGCGCTGACCCCGGAGCCGCAGGTCGCGACGACCCCGCGGTTAAGATCCAGGCCGCAATTGGCGAAGCGGGCGCGCAGGGCCTCGATGGGCGCGAGGCAGCCCTCCAGAACGACTTCGGAAAAGGGCAGGTTCAGGGCGCCGGGCATGTGGCCCGACCGCAGACCAGGGCGGGGCTCGGGCGTCTCGCCGCGAAACCGCGCCGCGGGGCGCGCGTCAATAAGCTGGGCCGCACCCGTCTCGAGGGCCTGCCGGACCTGCTCAAGGTCCCGCACAAGCTCACCGCGAAATCTCGACCTGAAGGCGCCGGGCGGCCGTTGGATCGCCGGTCCGCTTTCCAGCGGGCAGCCCTGAGCGGTCCAGGCCGGAAGCCCTCCGTCAAGAACATGAACGGCGTCATGGCCCATGACTCGAAAGCTCCACCAGACGCGAGGCGCGGAAAACAGGCCTTGCGAGTCATAGACCACGATCTTGCTGTCCAGCCCCACGCCCATGGACGAGACGGCCGCGGCGAAGGCGTCCGGGGTGGGAAGCATATGCGGCAGTCCTCGCGTGGCGTCGGCGATCTCGTCGATTCGAAACCTCTGGGCGCCGGGAATGTGCCCTTCGAGAAACTCCGAGTCGGGATCGCGCGCGGACCCCGGCAGGAACCAGGAGGCGTCGAGCACAATCAGGTTTGGGTCGCCCAGGCGCTCGGCCAACCAGGCAGGAGAGACGACGGGATCGGACATCAGCTCAGCCATGGCGGGATGGGCAGCCCTTTCTCGGCCAGGAAGGCGGGGTTGAAAATCTTGCTCTGATAACGCGCGCCATAGTCGCACAGAATGGTCACAATGCGGTGGCCGGGACCCATCTCACGGGCCAGACGAATGGCTCCGGCGACATTCACGCCGGTGGACCCGCCCATGACGAGGCCTTCGTGTTGGGCCAGTTCATAGATCACATCCAGCATCTCTGGATCTGGGACGCGGCAGGCAAAATCCACCTTGAGGCCTTCCAGATTGCCTGTGATCCGCCCCTGGCCGATCCCTTCGGAGATCGAACTGCCCTCGGCCTTCAGCTCTCCGGTCGTGAAGTAGGAATACAGGGCCGCACCTTCCGGATCGGCGAGGCCAATCGTGATGTCGGGGCGAAACCTCCGCAGACCCTCGGCCATTCCGGCCAGGGTTCCACCGGTGCCCACAGCACAGATGAAGCCATCCACGCGCCCATCCATCTGCGCCCAGATTTCTGGGGCCGTCCCTTCGATATGCGCCTCGCGGTTGGCGACGTTGTCGAACTGGTTCGCCCAGAAGGCCCCATTGGGCTCGCGCGCGGCCAGCTCCTCGGCGAGGCGGCCAGAATACCGGACATAGTTGTTGGGATTGGCGTAGGGCGCCGCGTCGACCTCGACGAGCTCGGCGCCGGCGAGACGTAGCGCGTCCTTTTTCTCCTGGCTCTGGGTCCGTGGAATGACGATCGTGGTGCGGTAGCCGAGCGCCGAGGCGACAAGGGCGAGGCCGATTCCCGTATTGCCCGCTGTGCCTTCAACAATCCGTCCGCCTGGGCGCAGGAGGCCGCGCCACTCCGCATCGCGCACGATGGCGAGGGCCGCCCGGTCCTTGACCGATTGTCCGGGGTTCAGAAACTCGGCCTTGCCGTAGATATCGCAGCCCGTGATTTCGCTGGCCCGTTTCAGCCGGATCAGCGGTGTGTTTCCGATGGCGTCGAGGACACTTGCGCAGGGCGGGGAAAGCATCGTGTCTCCATCGCGGGCCGAGGCGATCCTGGCAAGGCCTCACGGGTCACGGAGTCTCAGAGGGAAGAGTCTCTGGTCCAGGCGCCCAGGAGACAATGCGCCGGCGATCAGGCCTTGGCGAGACTCACCTGGGCTACATCGGTGCGGCCGGTGCGGAAGGCGGCCTCGCAATAGCTGAGATAGAACCGCCAGAGGCGCCGGAATCGCTCATCGAAGCCGAGGGTCTTGATATCGTCCCAGGCTCCCTCGAAGGCGCGGCCCCATTCGGCAAGGGTGCGCGCATAGTTCTGACCAAAGCGAGAGATGCCGCACCACTCGAGACCCGCGCGCCGGGCCTCCTCCTGGAGGCGCGCTTCTGAGGGCAACATGCCGCCTGGGAAGATGTATTTGCGCATGAAGTCCGACCGGCGACGATAGGTCTTGAACAGCTCGTCGCGGATGGTGATGACCTGGATGCCCGCCCGACCTCCGGGCGTCAGGACATCGCGGATCTTGCTGAAATAGTGCGGCCAGTAGGCCTCTCCCACGGCTTCGAACATCTCGATCGACGCCACACGGTCGAACCGCCCCTGAACGTCGCGATAGTCCAGGAGCTTGATTTCGGCGCGTTCGGCGAGGCCCTGGTCGAAGAGGCGTTTGCGCGCAAATTCGAACTGGGCGGGTGAGATGGTCAGGGCGGTGACCCGGGCGCCCATTTCCTTGGCGGCGAATTCCGCGAACCCGCCCCAGCCGCAGCCGATCTCCAACACATGATGATCGCGGCGCAGATCGATCTGACGGGCCAGGGCCGCGTATTTATTTCTCTGGCCTTCGCTCAGCGTTTCATCCGGGCGTTCGAAGCGGGCGGATGAATAGGTCATGCTGGGGTCCAGCCAGCGGGCATAGAACGCGTTGCCCAGGTCGTAATGGGCGTAGATATTCTTTCTTGAGCCCGACCGCGTGTTGGGATGGGCCAGATGAACCAGGAAATTCAGCGCCCGGGTCAAGGGTCGCCCCTCCACCAGCGCTTCGAGATGGTCGAAATTGAGGGTGAACACCTCCATCAGGGCCGAGAGGTCGGGCGTGTCCCACTCGCCGGCCATGTAGCCTTCGCCAAAGCCGATATCCGCGGCCGCAAGGACCCTGGAGACAAAGCGGAAGTCACGTACCACCAGGCGCCCCTCGGGCCCAGGCTCAGGCCCGGCGATACGGATCGTCGCGCCGGAGGGCAGCTCGAACACCAGGACGCCGCCCCGCCAGGTCCGCCCGGCGATGTCTACGGCCGTACGAAAGGCGGGGGGGGCCTTTTTCAGCTCGGTAGCTGCGGCAGGCTCCAGGGTTACGATGGGCGGGGTCATGGCAGCTCCTGGAAGATCTTCAACGCCCGATCACGAGCCCAGGCGTGATCGACGATGGGGCGGGGGTAGGTGAAGCCAAGGCGAACGTCCGCGGCCGAAAGCACGCGCGCGTCCGCTTGCCATGGGGCATGGATCGCCGATTTCGGGAGTTTGGCCAGCTCAGGGACCCATCTCCGCACATAATCCCCCTCTGGGTCGAAGCGCTCGCCCTGAAGCACGGGATTGAAGACCCGGAAATACGGCGCCGCATCTGCACCTGAGCCTGCCGTCCATTGCCAGCCTGCAATGTTATTCGCGATGTCCGCGTCCACCAAGGTGTCCCAGAACCACGATTCCCCGATCCGCCAGTCCACCAGGAGGTCCTTGATCAGAAAGGACGCGACGATCATGCGCACGCGGTTGTGCATCCAGCCGCTCGCCCAAAGTTGGCGCATCCCCGCATCGACGATGGGATAGCCGGTCCGCCCCCGGCGCCAAGCCTCCATCTCATCAGCCGCGTTCCGCCATGGAAAGGCGTCAAAGCGCGGATTGAGACTGTCCGTTTCGGTCTTTGGAAAGTGAAACAGCAGGTGATGATTGAATTCGCGCCAGCCGAGTTCCTTCTGGAACACCGCGCCGGAACCCGCGGCGCCGCCCGCATGAATGTGCGCCTCGACCGCCGCCCAGACCTGGCGCGGGCCGATTTCGCCAAAGTGCAGATGCGGCGAGAGTTTGGACGTCCACGGCTTGTCCGGCCGATCGCGGCCATCGCCATAGGCATTGGCGGCGTTTGCGAGGAATGTGGCGAGACGCGCCTTTGCCCCCGCCTCGCCCGGCGTCCATTCGGAAAATCCGCCAGACCAGTCCGGCTGCGTCGGATGGAGGCCCCAGGCGTCCAGGGTGTCGCTGCGGACGGGAGTCTCCAGGCCGCGCAGACGCGCGGGGGCGGGGAGGGGCGCCTGAGCGCCCGCGCGGGGACCGGCCGTCCGCCAATAGGCTGAGAATACTTTGAACGGGCCGCCCGCCCCTGTGGCGATCTCCCAGGGCTCGCTGAGAAGCGAGGCGTTGTAGGAGCGACAGGCGACCCCTGCCGCGGAGAGGCGCGCCTTGATCTCGGTGTCCCGGGCGATCGAGGCGGGATCGTAGAGCCGGCTCCAGACGACCTCTCGGGCTCCCGTCTCGGCGATCAGGTCCTGAAGAATCTCCAGGGCTGGGCCACGCCGCAAGATCAGGGGTGCGCCCTGTTGGCGCAGCGCCCCGTCGAGCGAACGCAAGGATTTGTCCAGCCACCAGCGGCTGGCGCCCCCCAACGCACGCAGGGGAGGCGTCTCGTCGAGGATGAAGACCGGCAGGACCGGGCCCCGCTCGGCGGCGGCATGAAGGGCGGGATTGTCGGCAAGGCGAAGGTCGGCGCGCAGCCAAACGATCACCGGCGGAGACAGCAAAGGGCGACGCTCCTCGATCCTGAGTGGGGCCTGATTGGGGCCTGATATGGGGCCTGACAGCCCGCCGTGCTTGCACCCAGGGGGCATAGTCGGCCATCTCTACGCGCCTCACTAGGCTCTGGATCAAGCAGGTCGATGTCCGCCTCTCGCCCAAACTCCGTGGTGGAGATCGCTCGCCCGACCGCCTCACCCGTGCGAATCGGCAATGCCGAGCGGCTAACGGTGATCGCGGGCCCCTGTCAGATGGAGAGCCGGGCCCACGCCCTGGAGACCGCCGCCTGTCTTGCCGAGATGGCCGCGCGGCTTGGTGTGGGTCTCATCTACAAGTCGTCCTTCGACAAGGCCAACCGATCTTCGGGCAAGACTCCCCGTGGTCTGGGTCTTGGGCCGGCGCTGGAGGTGTTCGCAGAGGTGCGCCAAACGACAGGCTTGCCGACGCTCACCGACGTCCACGAGCCCTGGCAGTGCCCGGAAGCCGCCGGCGCGGTGGATGTGCTTCAAATCCCCGCCTTCCTCTGCCGCCAGACCGATCTCATCGTCGCGGCCGCGCGGACGGGGGCGGTGGTCAATATCAAGAAGGGGCAGTTCCTGGCGCCTTGGGATATGGCCCATGTGGTGGCCAAGGCGGTGCAGGCGGGCAATCCCCGGGTGCTGGCCTGCGAGCGGGGCGTCTCGTTCGGCTACAACACGCTCGTATCGGACATGAGGGCCATACCGATCCTGAGGGAAATTGGCTGCCCCGTCGTGTTCGACGCCACGCACTCGGTGCAGCAACCTGGCGGACGGGGCGAAACCTCAGGGGGCGAGCGCCGATTCGTCCCCACCCTGGCCCGGGCCGCCGTCGCCGTGGGCGTGGCCGCCGTATTTCTCGAAACGCACCCAGATCCGGACCGCGCGCCGTCGGACGGACCGAACATGATCCCCATCTCCGAGCTCGAGGGGCTGCTGCGTGTTCTTCTCGCCTTCGACGCCTTGGCCAAACAGGGGCCGGTGGAGGCATGATCACGAGCGATCCGCTTGATCAGACCTTTGGCGGCCTGGCCGGCCGCGGCGTGCTGGTCGTGGGCGACGTCATGCTCGATCGCTTCATCCAGGGCGAGGTCAGTCGGGTTTCGGCGGAGGCGCCGATCCCCGTCCTCGCGCACGGCCAGGCATCGGCCATGCTTGGCGGCGCCGCCAATGTCGCCCGAAATGTCGTGGCCCTGGGTGGGCGCGCGGTCCTTGTCGGATTGAGAGGCGACGACGCGGAGGGCGAGGCCCTGGCGCGCATGGCCGCCGAAGCGGGTATCGCCGCGTTCCTCACGGTGGACGAATCGCGTCCGACGACCCTCAAGGTGCGGTTCTCGGCGTCAGGCCAGCAACTCCTTCGCGTCGATACCGAGCAAACCCACCCGGCGTCCGGGCCGGCGGAGGTCTCTCTGGTCAAGGCGATCGCCAACCTCAACGATGAGATCGAGGCGGTGTTGATCTCCGACTATGGAAAGGGCGCGGTCACGCCTGAGGTGATCGCCGCCTGCCACGCGCTTGCCGCGCGGATGGGAGCTCCGGTCATCGTCGACTCCAAGGCCCAGGGATTTGCCCAATATGGCCCTGTCGACCTGATCAAGCCCAACGCCCAGGAGCTGGCCCGGGTTACGCGCTGCGAGACTGAGACGGACGCCGAAATCGCCCAGGCGCTGGAGATCGCCTTCGCCGCCTGCGAGGCCAAGGCCTTTCTGGTGACGCGCTCGGCCAAGGGCGTCTCCCTGGCGGGGAGGGGCGAGGCGGTGCGGCACTACGCCCTTCCGCCCCCGGAAGTGTTCGATACGGCCGGTGCAGGGGATACGGCCCTGGCGGCTCTCGGGCTGGCCCTGGCCGGAGGTGTCGGCGCGGACGCGGGCGCACGGCTGGCGCTGCTGGCGTCGTGGAAAGTGGTTCAGAAGGCGGGCGTGGCCGTGGTCACCCCGGATGAACTGATCGCCGCCGTCCTGGAGACCTCGCGCTCACCCATCGAGGCCAAGGTCGTCTCGCGGGACCACGCCGCCCGCGCGGCGGCCCGCTGGCGGGAGCAGGGCCTGAGGGTGGGATTCACCAATGGCTGTTTTGACCTCCTGCATCCTGGCCATGTCGCCAGCCTGACAGAGGCGCGATCCTGGTGCGACCGCCTGATCGTCGGGCTCAACACCGACGAGTCCGTACGTCGGGCCAAGGGCCCGAGCCGACCGGTCAACGCGCTCGAGGCCAGGGCGCTCGTCCTGGCGGGGTTGCAGGCCGTGGATCTTGTGGCGCCCTTCGCCGAGGATACGCCTCTGGAGCTGATCCGGGCGGTGCGACCCGATGTCCTGATCAAGGGCGCGGACTATGCGCGCGAGGACGTCGTCGGCCACGACCTTGTGGAGGGCTGGGGCGGGGAGGTGCGGCTGACCGCCATGGTCGAGGGACAGTCGACCACGGCCACTCTGGCGCGCATGCGCGAGGGCGCAGCATGAGCGGGCGCATGCGCTATCTCGTGACAGGCGGGGCCGGATTTATTGGTTCGAACATTGTCTCCGAGCTGTGCCGTGACCCCGGCGCCAGCGTCATCGTTTGTGATCGCCTTGGTGATGCGACAAGCGGCAAGTGGCGGCATCTCCTTGGCCAGCCGATCGCGGACTGGATCCCGCCCGAGGGGCTCTGGCCCTGGCTTGAGGCGCAGGGGGACCGGCTCGATGCCATCATCCATATGGGCGCGGTCTCCTCCACGACCGAGACGGACATTGATCTGATCCTGCGCGAGAATTTCGCGCTGTCGCGGGACCTGTTCCGCTGGTGCGCGCGCGCCGGAAAACGGCTGGTCTACGCCTCGTCCGCGGCCACCTATGGGGCCGGCGAGCTGGGCTTTGACGACCCCACGGACCTGGACCACCTCGCAGCCCTGCGCCCGCTCAATCCCTATGGCTGGTCGAAGGCCCTGTTTGATCTCTTCTGCGTCCGGGAGGCGTCCGCCGGGTGCGCGCCGCCGCACTGGACGGGCCTGAAGTTCTTCAACGTCTTCGGCCCGCGCGAGGATCACAAGGGCGCCATGCGCTCGGTGGTGGCGCAGATCTGGCCCAGCCTGGCGGCGGGCGAGACGGTTCGGCTCTTCAAGTCTGAGCATCCCGACTACGCGGATGGCGGTCAGATGCGCGATTTTGTCTATGTCCGGGACGTCGCGCGGTGTGTCGCCTGGCTCGCCAGGGGCGCGGGGCCGAACGGCGTGTTCAATTTTGGCTCGGGCCACGCGCGCAGCTTCGCCGATCTCGCCCACGCGGCCTTTGCCGCGGCCGGCCGTCCGCCCCGGATCACCTATGTGCCCCTGCCGGAGGCCCTTCGTGGTCGCTATCAGTATTTCACCGAGGCGCGGATGGACCGACTGCGCGCGGCCGGCTGGCGCGAGCCCGCCACCCCCCTCGAAGAGGCGGTGGCCGACTATGTGCGCTCCTATTTGGCCAAGGCCGGAGCCGCGGGCTGACCGCGGCCCTGGAGGCGCCAGGTTCGATGGCGACGGCTCGAACGCTCGGGCGCGTCTTCGGGATCTCCAATCTGGTCGAGCCTTGCCTTAGCCCGCGGCATCCAGGGGCCCGCCCGCGCGCCAATCGAACAGGGACTTCAAGACCTGGACGGCCTGCCCGCGCGGGCTGCGGAGATCAGGATCGCGGGCGAGCATCAGGCGCGCATCATCCGCCGCGGTGGGGATCAGGTCACGGTGGGCAAGGGGATCGGCGAGACGGTAGTCGGGAAAGCCGCTCTGAGCCAGGCCAAGGGGATCGCCCCCGCCGCGCAGGTCGAGGTCGCGTTCGGCGATCTCGAACCCGTCCTCGGTGCGCCGCAGAATGTCGAGGCGGTTCTTGGCCGTCGCCGTCAGGGGGGGATCGTGCAGCAGCAGGCAACTCGAGGCGCGCGACCCGCGTCCGACCCGCCCGCGCAACTGGTGAAGCTGCGCAAGGCCGAATCGCTCGGCCTGCTCGATGATCATGATGGTGGCCGCCGGGACGTTGACGCCGACCTCGACAACGGTGGTCGCCACCAGAACGGCGATCTCTCCAGACACAAAGCGGCTCATGACCTCGTCCTTCTGGGCCGCGCCCAGCCGGCCATGAACAAGACCGACGCGCTCGCCCAGCCTTCGCTTCAGGGCCTCAAAGCGGGCCTCCGCCGCGGCCAGGTCCACAAGTTCAGAGTCCGAGACCAGGGGGCAGATCCAGAAGGCCTGCTCGCCGCGATCTATGGCGGCCGCGAGCCGCGCCTCGATCTCGGCCAGACGGGCCATGGGAACCGCTCTTGTGGCGACGGGATGGCGACCGGGCGGCTTTTCGTCCAGGCGTGAGACGTCGAGATCCCCAAACAGCGTCAATTCAAGGGTCCGGGGAATCGGCGTGGCGGACATCGCCAATAGGTGGACGCTTTCGCCCTTGGCCTGAAGCCTGGAGCGGTCGGCCACGCCAAAGCGGTGCTGCTCGTCAATGATGGCCAGGGCGAGATTGGCGAAGGCGACATCGTCCTGGATCAGGGCCTGCGTCCCGATCGCGACCTTGATCTCGCCCGAAGCCAGGGCGGAAAGCTGGGCCTCACGCGCGGCGCCTCTCAGGCGTCCGGTGAACAGGGCCGCGCGCAGACCTTGTGCGGCGAGGGGGCCCTCCAAGGCCTCGGCGTGCTGCCGCGCCAGGATTTCGGTGGGGGCCATGAGGGCGGCTTGACAGCCTGAGGCGGCCACGTCCGCGACCGCCAGCAGGGCGACCGCCGTCTTGCCCGAGCCGACATCGCCCTGGAGCAGGCGGGTCATGCGTTCGCCGCGCGCAAAATCAGCCCGGATGTCGGCCAGGGCGCGAGCCTGGGCGGAGGTCAGGGTGAATGGGAGGGCGTGCTGCACCGCCGTCGTGGCGGCTGAGTCGGGGATGCGCGGCGCGGCGGCGCGCTTCTGCATTCGGCGGCGCTCGGCCAGGGCCAGCTGGTGGGCGAGGAGTTCGTCATAGGCCAGACGCCGGCGTGCGGGAGCCTGTGGGTCGAGATCGGCCGGTGTTGCGGGATTGTGCAGGCTCTCCAGCGCCGCGCGCCAGCCGGGCCAGCCCTGCCGGGCCAGCCAGGCGCCATCTTGCCACTCGGCAAGCTCGGGGGCGGACAGGAGCGCCTGTCGGACAAGCTTCGCCAGGGTGCGTGAGGTCAGACCCGCCGTCGCCGGATAGACCGGCTCGACCTGTGGGATTTCCGCCATGCGCTCGGGGGGGAGCAAATGGTCGGGGTGGGCGATGCGCCATTCGCCCAGGCCCTGGCCGCGTTCGACCTTGCCCGAGACGACCCGAGGGGCGCCGACCGGGTTGCGTCCCGAAAGATGGGGCCCATGCCCCTTGAAGAACAGGAGATCGAGACCACCGGTTGCGTCTGTGACGTGGATGCGCCAGGGCTGGCGGGGCGAGCGTGGAGGGCTGTGCTGGCGGATCTCGATGGCCAGGATGACATGTTCGCCTTCGGCGAGGTCGGCGATGTGGCGTACGCGCCTCACGATCAGGTCGCTGGGCTTAAGGCACAGAAGATCGCGAATGCGCGGTCCGGCATGGCGCCGGATCAGCGGCGCAAGCCGCTCGCCAACCCCGCGCAGGGTGTCGATCGGGGCGAACAGGGGAAAGAGCGACTCCGGACGCATCGGCGTGAACATAGCCGAGATCGACCGCCCTTGGGGGGCTGGTGAGGGTCCTCGACCTTGAGCGGGAAGGGCGTAGACGAACCGTCCCGGGGCGGCTATGGCCGCGCGCCATGTCCGACACACCTCCCGACCGCCTGAGCGTCGACCCGATGAGCCCCTTCCATGACGCGGAGATGCTGGCGCGCGGGGTCGGCGTGAGGTTTCGCGGCGAGGACAAGACCAACGTCGAGGAATATTGCGTCAGTGAGGGATGGGTGCGCCTTTCCCTGGGATCCAAGGTCGACCGCGCGGGCCGCGCCCTGACCTTGCGCCTGACTGGGCCCGTGGAGCCCTATTTCCGGGATCAGGCCTGAGCCTGGGAGATGGGCGCTCGGCTCACCTAACGCTTTGATAATGGCGCGCGACCACGCGGCCTCGCCGATGCGGCAAAAGCGCATCTTCCTCTGACGACCCTGGCGCGCCCAGGTCGCCCCGACTATATCGGCGCCGGCCATGGACCCCGTACGGATCAAGCGTTTGAGATTCCGCGCCTGGCGCCGGGGATTCCGTGAGGCGGATCTGATCCTCGGCGGGTTCTTCGACGCGTACGGCGCCGCCTTGACCGAGGATGAATTGACCCGTTTCGAACGCCTGCTTGAGGAGCCGGATCAGGACATTTTCGCCTGGATCCAGGGGCGGGCGCCCACGCCGGCCGCCTTTGACGACGATCTGATGGCGCGACTGCGCGCCTTCAATCCGGCCCGCTCCGGCGCCGTGCAGGGCGGAGGTTGACAGGCATGGTCCCGGACGGAGGTCTGAGCCGGCTGATCGGTGAGCCGGGCGCGCTCGAGGTGTCGGGCGCTCCCGAGGGGTTCGACGCCCTGGTCCTGGCTGATCTGGTGCGCGCGCGCGGTGGGCTGACCCTGTTCATCGCCCGCGACGCCTCTCGCGCATCGGTCTTTCTCGACGCATTTCGCTTCTTCGCCCCGGATATCCCCGTCTGGGATTTTCCGGCGTGGGATTGTCTGCCCTACGACCGCGTGGGCCCGACGCCGGGCGTATCGGCTCAGCGCATGGCGACCCTCGCGCGGCTGATCCAGGGGCCGCTTGCCGATCAGCCGGTGCTTCTGATCGCCACCGCGGCGGGAGCCATGCAGCGCATTCCGCCCCGCCAGAGCGTGGCTTCGGCGCACTATGCGGCCAAGGTCGGCGGGGTCGTCGAGATGGCGCAGATCGAGCGGTACTTCGCGGTCAATGGCTACCAGAAGGCCTCCACCGTGCAGGAACGGGGCGAGTACGCCATCCGCGGGGGCGTGATCGATGTCTTCCCGCCGGGCGCCGAGAGCCCGGTTCGGCTGGACCTTTTCGGCGACACGCTGGAGTCTATTCGCGCCTTTGACCCGGAGACCCAGCGCTCCACCCGTCAGCTTTCCAGCATCGACCTGCCGCCCGTCGCCGAGGTGCTGATGGACGCGGCCTCGATCGCCCGCTTTCGCTCCGGGTATCTCAGACAGTTCGGCGCGCCGGGCGACGATCCGCTGTATGCGGCCGTAAGCCAGGGCGTCCGCCGGGCCGGGATGGAGCACTGGTTGCCCCTGTTCCATGAAGGGTTGGAGAGCCTGTTCGACCTGCTGCCCGCGGAGGCTCTGGTGGCTCTCGACCATCTGGTCGACGAAGCTCTGGTCGAGCGCTGGGATCTGATCGTCGACGCCTATGAGGCCCGCGAGGCGGCCGACCGGGGCGCGCATTATCGGGCCTTGCCGCCCGAAGGCCTTTATCTGGAGCCCCAAACCTGGCGGGAGGCCCTGGCCCGTCGCCCGTCCCGGCGATTCAGCGCCCTGCTGGGCGCCCCGTCCGAGGGATCGATCGATCTGGGCGCTCGCCTGGGACGAAGCTTCGCCGCCGAACGGGCGCAGGACAGCGTCAACCTCTTCGAGGCCGCGGCGGCGCACGCCAAGGCCTTGGCCGCGGGGGGAAAGCGGGTGCTGTTCGCGTCCTGGTCGGATGGTGCGTCCGAACGTCTGGGCGCCATGCTCTCGGACCATGGCCTCAAGGACGTGCCCCTGGCGACGAGCTGGAGCGCGGCGCTCTCGGCGCCCAAGGGGCGGCTGCAGCGTGCTGTCCTGCCGCTGGATCAGGGCTTTGAGACCTCCGACCTCGCATTCATTTCCGAGACGGACATCCTGGGGGATCGGCTGGCGCGTCCGCGGCGCCGCCGCCGCGCGGCCAATTTCCTGGCCGAGGCCTCGTCCCTGACCCCGGGCGATCTGGTGGTGCATATCGATCACGGCATCGGGCGCTATCTCGGACTCAAGACCCTGGAGGTGATGGAGGCGCCGCACGATTGCCTTGAGATCCTCTATGCGGCGGAGTCCAAGCTGTTCCTGCCGGTCGAGAATATCGACCTTCTCACCCGATATGGATCAGACGAGGAGGGCGTGGCTCTCGATCGTCTCGGCGGCGCTGCGTGGCAGGCGCGCCGGGCGCGGGCCAAGGAGCGTCTGCGCGAGATGGCCGAGGGTCTTATCGCCATCGCCGCCGCGCGGGCGATGCGCTCCATCGAGCCCACGGACCCGCCCGCCGGTCTCTTCGACGAGTTCTGCGCCCGCTTCCCTTATGAGGAGACGGACGACCAGTTGAACGCCATCAGCGACATCCTGGAGGACTTTGGCTCGGGCAAGCCGATGGACCGCCTGATCTGCGGGGATGTCGGCTTTGGCAAGACCGAGGTGGCCTTGCGAGCGGCGTTCGTCATGGCCCTGAGCGGTCGGCAGGTCGCCGTGGTCTGCCCGACCACCCTTCTGGCGCGGCAGCACTTCGCCACCTTCACCGAGCGGTTCAAGGGATGGCCCATCCGGGTGCGTCGGCTGTCGCGGCTCGCTCCCGCGGCCGAGGCGGCCGAGACCCGCGCGGGCCTCGCCAAGGGGGAAATTGAGGTTGTGGTCGGCACCCACGCCCTGCTGTCCAAGTCGGTGAGTTTCAAGGATCTGGGCCTCGTCATTGTCGACGAGGAGCAGCACTTCGGCGTCAAGCACAAGGAGGCGCTCAAGGCCCTCCGGGCCGAGGTGCATATGCTCACCCTGACGGCGACGCCGATCCCGCGCACCTTGCAGATGGCCCTTTCAGGCATCCGCGAGATGTCGATCATCGCCACCCCGCCGGTGGACCGTCTGGCGGTGCGGACCTTCGTCACCCCCTGGGACCCGGTGGCCATCCGCGAGGCCCTGCTGCGCGAGAAGTATCGCGGCGGCCAGGCCTATTATGTGGCGCCCCGGATCAAGGATCTCCCCGAACTCGAGCGGTTCCTGCGTGAGCAGGTTCCAGAGGTGAAGTTCGCCGTCGGCCACGGCCAGATGCCGCCGAGCCAGCTCGAAGACGTGATGAGCGCCTTCTACGAGGGTCGGTTCGACGTTCTCCTGTCGACCACCATCGTCGAGTCCGGGCTCGATGTGCCGGCAGCCAATACCCTGATCGTCCATCGCGCGGACATGTTCGGCCTCGCCCAGCTCTATCAACTTCGTGGCCGGGTCGGCCGGGCCAAGGCCCGCGCCTTCGCTTATCTGACGACGCCGTTCGAAACCCCGCTGTCTCCCCTGGCGGCCAAGCGCCTGCAGGTGTTGCAGTCCCTCGACAGTCTGGGCGCCGGGTTCCAGCTCGCCAGCCACGACCTCGACATTCGCGGCGGCGGAAATCTGCTGGGCGAGGAGCAGTCCGGTCATATCCGGGAGGTCGGCGTCGAACTGTACCAGCAGATGCTGGAGGACGCGGTGAGCGCGCTTCGGGCCGGGGAGGCGGTTTCAGCGCCGGATCTCCGCGACAGGGGCTGGTCGCCGCAGATCAATGCCGGGGCCGCGGTGCTCATCCCGGAGGCCTATGTCCCCGATCTTCATGTCCGCCTCGCCTTGTATCGCCGCCTGTCCGACGCGGAAAAGTCGGAAGACCGGGAGGCCCTGGCCGCCGAGCTGATCGATCGCTTTGGGCCGTTGCCGCCCGAGGCGGATCAGTTGCTCAAGGTCGTGGCGATCAAGGCGCTGTGCCGGGCGGCCAATGTGGCCAAGATCGATGTCGGCCCAAAGGGCGCGGTCGCGACCTTCCGGGGGGACAATTTCGCAAACCCCGCGGGGCTCGTGGCCTATGTCCAGAGGAGTGCGCCTGTCTGGAGCCTGAGGCCCGATCAGAAGCTGGTGGTGAAGGGTGATTGGCCGGATCCAGCGGCGCGGCTGGGTGTGGCTGAGCGTGTGCTGAAGGTGCTTGCCGGCCTCGCGGCCAATACGCCCATCGCCTCGCTTCCCGCATGGCCGGCGCCCAAGCCGCCGCCCGCGCCTCCGCCACCGCCCCGTCGCAGCTTCTCCCGGGGTGTGGCGATCCGCCGCCGCTAGAGGACGACGCGTCTTCGAGAAATCGGCGAAGACGCTGAATTGTACGCTGTCTTCAAGTCCTTGAGCGTGACGCGAAGCGCCAGGTTGGTTCGGCCCAGACGTAACGCGATCTAAGGGGCGACCTCTCAGGTCGGGTTCGAGGTCAGGCGACGCGCCCGGATCATGATCTCGATCTGTTGGGCGATCATCGTCGCCGTAGCCAAGAAGACGAGGGCGTCGGTCAGGCTTTCGGCCGAGGCGAGGCCCGGTGGCAGGGTCAAGGAGCCGCTCGCCACCATCGTGCGCAGGAACGTTCGGGCCACAACGATCAGAAGAACGATGACGACGCCGACGGGTGAGACGCTCGCTGTGAGGTGGCCGCTCGCCGGATCGACGGTGAGCCGGGTCAGCTTTCCCCTCTGCCAGCCGAGCGCCACGCCCGCGACAATCGCGGCGAAGAACAGGGCGGCATTGGCGAAATTCACGGCGGGCGGGGCGCGCGCGATGAGGGCGATGATCACTAGTCCAGCGAGGGTCGGCCGGATCCATAGCCGTTCCAGCCTCAGGCGCCGTGGACGTGCGCTGCGCAGAATGACCACGGCGACGACGATAATGATCCCGATCAGGGACCCGGTGATTTTGGGATTGAGCCCCAATTCGCCCAGACCTGCCATGCCCATTCGCCTCCCGACGGCGCCCAAGCCTCGCCCTTTTTGACACGATTTAGCGGCGCTTGCCTCCCCAAATGCCCCGCCTGCTCGGGAAGAGGCGGGCGCCTGGGTCCTGACCCGCCGGGCTTGCCTGACCAAAGGGCAGGGAGGTCTAGTGGGGATCGCCGCTTGCGGCGTGTGAGAGCAAGGTGAGGGAGCAGGACGTGGGACAAGGACCGCTGTCGGGACTGAAGGTGCTGGAGTTTGCCGGAATCGGGCCGGGGCCCTTCTGCGGCATGCTGCTTTCGGACCTGGGCGCTGACGTGGTGCGCATCGACCGCAAGGGGGCGGGACGCGGCTCCCGCACGGACGTCACCGCCCGGGGGCGCCGCTCGATCGCCCTCGACCTCAAGAACCCCGACGCGGTGGCGACCTGCCTGGAGCTGATGGAGCGGTGCGACGCCGTGTTTGAGGGGTTCCGGCCTGGTGTGATGGAGCGGCTGGGCCTTGGTCCAGAGGCAGCGCTGGCCCGCAATCCCAGCCTTGTCTATGGCCGCATGACCGGCTGGGGTCAGACGGGACCCTACGCCCATGCCGCTGGCCATGACATGAACTACATCGCCATCAGCGGCGCGCTGAACGCGATTGGAACCCAGGACAAGCCTGTTCCGCCCCTCAACCTGGTGGGCGATTTTGGCGGCGGCGCGCTCTATCTCGCCTTTGGCCTTCTGGCGGCGGTGATCCACGCCCGCGCCACTGGGGAAGGGCAGGTTGTGGACTGCGCCATGAGCGACGGCGCCGCCTCGTTGATGGCCATGTTCTATGGCTTCAAGGCTGCGGGCGCCTGGAGCGACGCGCGCCGCGCCAACCTGCTCGATGGCGGCGCGCATTTCTATGACACCTACCGCTGCGCCGATGGCAAGTGGGTCTCGATCGGCTCCATCGAGCCCCAATTTTACGCGCTTTTGCTGGAGAAGACCGGCGCTTCGGACCCGGCCTTCGCCGCCCAGATGGATCGCTCACAATGGCCCGCCCTGCGGGAGAAGCTGGCGGCGATCCTGGCCACGCGGACGCGGGAGGAGTGGACGCAGATCATGGGTGGGACCGATGTCTGCTTCGCCCCAGTCCTCGATCTCGAGGAGGCCCCGCACCATCCGCACAATCAGGCCCGCGCGACCTTCGTGGAGGTGGAGGGCGTGATGCAGCCTGCCCCGGCGCCGCGCTTTTCTCGCACGCCGGGCCAGATCGCCGGCCCGCCTCCGGCCATTGGCGCCCATACCCGCGAGGCTCTGGCGGATTGGGGCGTCGCCGCGAGCCGGATCGAGTCCCTGGCCGCGACGGGGGCAATCTGAACCGATCGTTCATCCCGGGTTCAGGCGACGTTCGATAGCTCAGACATGTCACTGGCTTTCGTCCTTCCCGTCCCTCGCGACGAAGGTCGTGACCAGGAGGAGCCTCAAGCATCCTGGCGGCGCGTTGCTTTCGTCCCCCCCCTTAGTGACGCGCCGCATCCTCCGCCTCGGGCGCTCGGCCGATCTTTCGGGCCATGACGTGCACGAGGCCGTCCTTCAACTCGGCGTGGATCAGTTCGTGCCCGGCTTCCGCGAGGAAGTGCGGCGCGTCGATGCGCGCCAAGGGGTCATCCGCCCACAGTTCTACGACTGCCCCGGGGGGCGCACGGCGGAGGGCCTTGGCCAGCATCAAGGTCGGGGTCGGACAGCGATAGCCGCGCGCATCCACACGAATCGACTCCCAATCGCCCGAATTGCCGCCTAATGGCGCGGCTCGGGACGTGTCCGCCGACGGCGGTGGAAGCCCGCCCTTGGAAGGCTTGTCTGCGCGCTTGACCACCCGGACCGCATCTTTCCCGCATGAGGAGACCCGTCCGCTCATTGCGGCGGCGGATCGGCCTTTGGAGCTGAGCGTCGTCATACCGACCTTCAACGAACGGGAAAACATCGCCCCTCTCCTGGCGCGGCTCGAGGCCGCTCTGATCGGCGTGGTCTGGCAGGCGATCTATGTGGACGATAACTCCGCGGACGGGACGGCGGCCGTCGTCAAGGCCATCGCCGCGCGCGACCCGCGAATCCTCTGTCTGCATCGCGTCGGCCGGCGGGGCCTGGCGGGCGCGGTGCTGGAAGGCGTGATGGCGAGCCCCGCGCCGTTTGTCGCGGTGATCGACGCGGACCTGCAGCACGACGAAACCATCCTTCCGCGCATGCTCCAGGCGGTGCGTGACGGGGCCGATCTGGCCATCGGCAGCCGGTACCTGACGCCCGAAGGCGCCAGCCAGGGACTTTCACCCGTGCGTCAGGCCGGCAGCCGCCTGGCTGCGGGCCTCGCCAAGTTCATCCTGCGGGCCGACGTCACCGATCCGGTCAGCGGGTTCTTCCTGATCCGGCGTGAGCGGGTCGAGGCGGTGGTGGGACAACTGTCGGACCAGGGGTTCAAGATCCTGTTCGACATCATCGCTTCGCAGCCGGCGCCGCTGAAGATCGCCGAGATTCCCTATGCCTTTGCCGAGCGCCAGGCCGGCGCGAGCAAGCTCGATGGCCGCGTCGTCCTCGACTATCTGGGCCTGATCCTGTCCAAGTTCAGCCGGGGCGTTCTTCCGCCCCGCTTCCTGCTGTTCGCCCTGGTGGGCCTGAGCGGCGTTCTCGTGCACCTGGCGGCGCTCTATGCGGGCTGGAGCTTTGGCCTGCGCTTCGACGCGGCCCAGATCATCGCGGCGATGACCGCGATGACCACCAATTTCATCTGCAACAATCTGATCACCTATCGCGACCGACGCCTGCGAGGCTGGCGGCTTTTGAGCGGCTATGTCCGTTTCTGCGCCCTCTGCGGCCTGGGGCTGATCGCCAACCTGGCGATCGCCGATCTGGTGCACCGCTGGACCCCGGCCTGGGGGGTCGCCGGGCTCGCCGGAGCGCTGTTCGGGGCCGCTTGGAACTATGTCAGCACCTCCCTCGCCGTCTGGTGAGGACGCCCTTCTCGGGGCCGCGCCTCGGCCCCTGAAGGCGGTCCCATGGCTTTGGGCCCTGGTGCTGGGCTTCCTGGCCGTCCACCTCGCCTTGGCGGCGGGCCTGCCGCTGACCGAAGACGAGGCCTATTACCGTCTTTGGGCGCAGGCCCCGGCGTTTGGCTATTTCGACCACCCCCCCGTCATCGCGTGGCTGATTCGGGCCGGGGTCGCGGTGGCCGGCGATAGCCGCCTCGGGGTGCGTCTCGCCCCGTGCCTGTTGAGCGGTCTGACGACGCTTCTGGTGTTCGACCTGATCCGGGCCTTGGGTGGCGAGGCGCGAACCGCGCTCCGTGCAGGGCTATGGTTCAATCTCACCTTGCTCTCGCTCGCCGGGGGCATGCTGGCCGTCCCCGACGCCCCGGCGGAGGCGGCCTGGGTCGCCTGTCTGTGCGCCCTGGCGCGGACCCCGACCCGGCCGGGATGGTGGCTCGCCGCGGGCGCGGCGGCGGGGATAGGCGCGCTCTCCAAATACTCCGCGCTGTTCCTGGCCCCTGGCGCCCTCATCTGGCTTCTAGCCTCACAGGAGGGCCGGGCCGCCCTGCGTCGGCCTGGGCCATGGCTCGCCCTGGGCCTGGCCTCAATGATTTTCGCCCTCAACCTGATCTGGAACGCTGGACATGGCTGGGTGACGCTCGCGCGGCAGTTCGGACGCCTGACGCCGCATCGTTTCGCCCCGATCCATCTCCCGGAGTTTCTCGCGGCTCAGGTCCTGCTGCTCAATCCGGTGATTGCCGTCTTCGCCGTGAAGGGGCTGAGCCCGGGGAAGGGCAAGCTGTGGCGCAAGGTCGCGCTTCCCGCGATCGTCGGCCTGCCCTTCGCCGGCTATCTTCTCCTGCACGCCCTTCATGACCAGGTCGAAGCGCACTGGCCCGCGCCCCTTTATCCGTCTCTGGCGCTCATCGCCGCGTTCGCCGCGGAGGGTCAGAGTCGCTTTCGAAGATGGGCGGCGCCTTTGGCGTTCGGCGCCCTGGGCCTCGCCGTCGGGGTTTATATGGCGCCCGCCCTCGGGATTCGCCTGCCGCTCGATCCAGCCAAGTCGATCCGGGACCTTCCCGGTTTCAAGGCGCGGGTGGCGGGTCTGGCCGCCCGATCCCACGCGGCCTGGATTGGCGCGGCCAGCTATGGCCTCGCCGCGGAACTTCTCGACGACCCCGAGGGTCGGTTGACCCCGCTCTTGCCGGTGCTGCAGATCCGCGAGCGGGTGCGGTGGCGGGGCCTTGTCCCGAGCGGGGCTGACCTCACGCGACCAGGGCTTGTCATCGACCTCGCCCGTCGCCTGTCTCGCCAGGGGCTTGACGCCTGTTTTGGCGAGGTGACGCCACTGGGAGTGCTGACGCGGGGCGCGCCTGGCGCGCCGCAGGTGACATACAGCGCCTATCTGGTGGCCGAGCCCAAGGTGAACGTCCTCACCGTGGGCTGTCCGTGACCGATCAGAGGCGGCCGCGATGGCGGTGCATGTGGGCGAAGGACTTCTGCATCGGGGTGAGCGGCAGTTCCGCCAGCACGAGGTAGCCCCGGTCGTGCTTGTCCAGCGCGCGGAAGTGGATGTCCGACAGCTTGAGGAAGTCATCCTTGGTCACATAGCCGCGGAAGCTCAGGTCGGCGGCCGCCACCGGCTCGGGCTCATCGAAGAAGCCATAGGGCGAGGCCCCGCCGGCGCCCTCATTGGGACCGACCGGCCCCCGCGGCATTTCCGGCTCGACATCTCCAGAGGGGCCGGGCGCCGGTCCCATCTGCACCTTCCAGAGATAGGCGTCCCCGCCACGGTAGAGGGCGGGGAGGCTTCCGCCCAGCACCTCCGGCGCGATGTGCGCCTCGTAATTGGCGATCTCGTAGCCGCTCAGAAATCCGTCCTTGTTGCGATCGAGCGTGTTGAAGAAGCGCTCCGCGTCAGCCGTGAACTCCTCATGATCCAGCTTGCCGTCATGATTTGTGTCGGCGCCGTTGAACCAGTTGACCACCGGATAGGGCGCGTCCGGCGCCGCGCGGAACGGCTCGCCGCACGGGCTAATGAAGACGTTCTCGATCACCGGAGGCGGCAACGGGTCGGCCCGGGCGACCTTTGCGCCCAATACGCCCAGCAGCGGAAGACCGGTCAGTCCACCCAGAACCTGCCTGCGACTTGCGCCCACGCGCCACTCTCCTAGTAACAACCCCGGGGGGGCCGGGCGACGGCCGCACTCTAGTCGGCGGGGCCTTGCCGGGCCAAGCCCGAAGGTCGGAGGCGAACGATTTGGCTGGATCTATGAAGACACTGTCGGAACGGGCGGCTGACCTGGAAAGCGGGGACGCCAGCAGCCGAGGCCTCGTGGAGCAGGCCCTGGAGGCTATCGCCGCCGATCCTCGCGCATTCACCGCCGTCTATCCGGATGCGGCGCGCAAGGCGGCCGACGCCTGCGATGCCGCGCGGCGTGCGGGGCGGGTCCTCTCGCCCTATGCCGGCATTCCGATCTCGGTGAAGGATCTCTTCGATCTCGAGGGCGAGACCACCCTGGCGGGCGCGGCCATCCGCCGGGGAGCCCCGCCTGCACGTCGGGACGCCAGGATTGTCGAGCGCCTGCGCGGCGCGGGCTTCATTATTGTCGGCAAGACCCAGATGAGCGAGTTCGCTTTTACCGGGCTTGGCCTCAATCCGCACGCGCCGCAGCCGGTGAACCCGGTCGATCCTTTACGCGCGCCCGGCGGCTCAAGCGGTGGGGCGGGCGTTTGCGTGGCCCTGGGCCAGGTTCCGGGCGCCATCGGGACCGATACGGGGGGCTCGGTGCGGATTCCTGCGGCGTGGTGCGGCCTTGTCGGGTTCAAGCCGACCCAGGCCCGGATCAGCCGCGACGGCGCATTCCCGCTTTCGGAGACTCTGGACTCGATAGGCCCCTTGGCTCGCACGGTGGAGGACTGCCGGATCCTCGATGGGATCATGGCGAATGACTGGGAGGAGGGCGCCTCGCCGCCCCCCAAAAGCCCTTCGGAGATCACCCTTGGCATACCTGACCGGCTGGTCCTGGATGACCTCGCGCCCGAGGTCGCGTCAGCCTGGGAGCGTGGCCTTTCGCGGCTCTCCGCCGCCGGCGTGCGCTTGACGCCCTTCGCCTTTCCCGAGCTTTCGCGCCTGGCGGAGGTCAATGCCCGGGGTACGATCTCCAACGCCGAGGCCTATGCGATGCACCGACGCCTGGGCTTGCTGGAGCGACGGGAGGCCTACGATCCACAGGTTCTGGTGCGTATCGAGGTCGGCGCGCGGATGAGCGCCGCTGACTATCTCGATCTCCTGGCCGCCCGCTCCGACCTGATCGCCGCCTCCGCCCACCGCACGGCGCCCTTCGATGCGATCATCGCCCCGACCACCCCGAACCTTCCGCCCCGCCTGACCGAGCTTGAGACGCCCGAGGTCTTTGTGCGGCAGAATGCTCTGGCCCTGCGCAACGCCAGTATCGCCAATTTCCTGGACCGGTGCGCCATCAGCCTGCCCTTGGCCACCGACTGCGCGCCGTCGGGCTTTATGATGATCGGCGAGAACGGGCGTGACCGGCCCCTTTTGGACCTGGCGCAGGAGATATCAAACCTGCTGGTCTGAGGCGCATCCATTTGTTTCTAAGCTGAAAGTTTCGCTCCACGCGACGGAGCCCGGCGTCCCGCACGTTACCCCCCTAAGGATCCCGCTCACGGGGGAGAGCTGTTGGACGATACCCGGCGCCCGATCGAAATTGCGCGCACGCGGACCCTTGGCCCAGCGAATGACCGGGCGATCCGCCCCTATCCCATCTACTGGGGAGGGTGGCCAGAGGGGGCCTTGCTGGCCAAGGACGCCGTCCGCCATCACCTTGTCAGGGCGAGCGACGCGATATGGCATTACGCGCCTCTGCGTCCGATCTGGCGGGCCAGCTTCGGCGCCCGGACCCTGCGCGATATTCAACGGGCCGGACTTCTCTTCATCCATATTCCCAAGACCGCCGGGACCTCGATCAGCGGCGCCCTCTATGGCCGCAATCTGCCTCACTACTCCATCCATCGATATCGCCGGCTCTATGGCCAAGCGCTGCAAGGGACACCGAGCTTCGCGGTCATCCGTGACCCCATCGAGCGCTTTGTCTCCGCCTATCGCTTTCACAGGGGCGGCGGCTCGAATGTGGTGCTCAGTGATCGGTACGAACGCGCGCGTCTGAAGGGCATCAACGATTTTGATCGCCTGATCGCGTTCTTCAGCGAGGACCCGCGTCGTCTGGCGCGCGCGAGCGCCTTCCTTCCCCAGACAGGCTATGTGGCGGACGCGGATGGCGCCCCGGCGGTCGACGCGCTCTTCGCCATGCATGACGAGGCCGGCGAACCGATCGGACTGCGCCCTTGGCTTGGCCTTGTCGCCTTGCCCCGCCTCAACGCCAGCGCGCCGATGGACCTTGAGCTGAGCGCGCCCGCACGCCGGGCCCTTTCGCGCCTCTATGAGGCCGACATGGCCTTGTTCGAGCAGGCTCTTCACCAGTCGCGTCAGCGCTGCGCCGAGCGGGGCTGGGCGCTCAGAAGCTGAGCCGGCCCTTCAGGCTGTCGAAGGGAACCATGACCGCGTTGGCGTAGGCCGGGCGCATTTGCAGTCGCCGATACCAGGCCTCGACCCGGGGGAGGGGAGGGCGGGCGACCTCCATCTCGAAATAGCGATAGAGCAGAGAGCCGATGACGATGTCCGCAAGGCCAAGGGCGGGGCCTGACAAAAAGGGGCGATCGGCGAGGGCCTCTTCCACCTTGAGAAAGTCCGAGGCGGTGGCGGCTTCCGCGCGGGCGATGGCGGCGGCGTCACGTTGTTCAACCGGCGTGCGGTAAAACCCCCAGAACAGGCCGGAGACGAAGTCCGGTTGCAACCGTGTCTGGGCCCAGGCCATCCAGCGGTCGGACCAGGACCGAACCTTCGGGTCCTGAGACCAGAAATCCGCGCCTCCATAGCGGGCGGCGAGATAGCGAAGGATCGCCTCGCTCTCCCAGATGGCGAATCCGTCGTCCTCCAGCACGGGAATGAGCCCCATGGGCGTGAGGGCCCGAAAGGCCGGGCTGTCGAGTCCACCGTGCGGCCCGCCAACCTGCGGATTTTCATAAGCAAGGCCCAGCTCCTGGGCCAGCCAGAGCGCCTTCTGCACATTGCTCGAGGTCACCCGTCCCCAGATTCGCAACATGACGTCCTCCGCGTGTGCGCCCGGGTCCCGCCCGGGGGCCGTGACGCTATGGGCCCTTGACCTTGAGCGGTCGAACAGGATCGAAGGGGCCATGACGACAAGAGGCGCAAAATGATCGCGAGGGAAGTCCGCTTTATTCCGCTGGCGAGCTTGGTTTGGTTCGCCCTGGCGGCGCCGGCTCTGGCCCAGTCATCTCCGGCGGCCGGCCAGGCGGCGGCTGGACCACGGCCAGGCGCGCCCGCGCCGGTGAGCGTCTCGCCCAATCCCACCGAGTTCGTGGTGGCGGCGATCCGGGCCATTGGCGCCATCGATCAGGGGGCGGCCGGCGCCCTCTGGGACAACGCCTCCAGCGCGATGAAGGGTTTGGAGACCCGGGACGTCTTCACCCAGACAGCGGCCGCTCGCACGGCGGTCGACGGCGAGGTGCGGAATCTGCAGTGGGCCAGCCTGAACCGGATCCATGCTCCCGCGCCCCAGGGCAAGCTGCCCGCCGGCGACTACGTCACGGTGGGCCTGATCGGCGTCAACAAAGCGCAGAAGGTGGTGTTCGAGGAGGTCTCCTTCGTCCTCGACAAGGACAGTGTGTGGCGACTGGTGGGAATCTCTGAGCGTTAAGAGCTCGCCCGCCCACATGGCCGCCGCCCGGGGAGCGTTCGGCGTCGACCCGATTGACGCTGGCGTAATCGGTCCGTCCCTGGCGGCGTTAACGGCGGCGGAATTCACCCTCGAGCCTCGGTCAGGCTTCCTGCAACAACCGCTCGTAAAAGCCGCCAAAGGCCCCGTCCGGCGAAACGAGGTGGATCTCCAGGATCCAGTGGCGGCGACGGCCAAGGGCGTCAGGGTCACGAAGACGGGTGGGGTTTTCGGGCCGGATATGGCCATGCCGCTTTTCGCCGGGCCAGCGCGCGTGGGGAAATTCACCGACCAGGTGGCCGGCGATCTGACCGCCGAATCGCCAGCCGGCCGCCTCCGCTGAGCGAACCGCGGCCTCGTAAAGCTCGGCCCCGGTGATGTCAGGGTTCGCCAGAAATCGACCGCGGACCGCCTCGAACTGGAGGGCGAGGTCGGCGACGAGACGGTGCTTCAGCGGGTCGGGGCCGATGGCGTAGCTGCGCCCGACATCCGCCTCCCAGTCGGCGAACACGGGGCCAAGATCGAGAAACACAATGTCGTCCGCGCCGATCATCCGGTCGTCCGGATCGTCCGAGGCGGTGGCCAGGGTGTTGGGTCCAGCCCGGACAATGCGCTTGTGCCAATGTCGCTCGACCTTGAACGCCACCTCGGCGAGGCGACGGATGTCCGCCTCCACCTCACGCTCCGTTCGACCGGGAGCAATCAGGCCCCGGGCTTCGATCTCGTCCAGCAGGGCGAGGGCGCGCGCTTCAGCCGCGAGAAGGGCGGCCAGACGGTCCGGTTCAGGCAGGGTCATGGGGCGGAGAAGGTGAGGGCGACCTGTGTGGGAAAGCAAGCGGATTGCAGGCTTGCGCGCGGGCCGGGCCCCAGGGATCAAGGGATATGACGCGGTTTGCGGTCATTCTGATCTCTCCGCCGGGCTTTCCCCACGCCCAGGCTTTGGCTGATGTCGCCGACGCGGTGGCGTTTGGACTGGAAGCGTTGGGCGCAGACGTCCTGCGGGGAGGCGATCCGGACGTGCACGGCGCCCGCTCCATCGTGCTGGGCGCGCACCTGCTCGACGACCCCTCGGCCCTGCCGTCCGACGCCGTTATCTATAATCTCGAACAGCTCAGCGCCGCCTCGGTATGGATGACGGCGGCCTACCGTGCGGCGCTTCGGACGCACATGGTCTGGGACTACAGTCCGCGCAATCTTGCCGTCCTGACGGGTCTTGGCGCCCCCGCCGCCCATCTGATGCCTATCGGCCACGCCTCGGGGCTGGAGCGCGTTCCACAAGGCCCCAAGGACATCGACGTTCTGTTTTATGGCGCGCCGCACCCGCGTCGGCAGGCCGTGCTTCAGGCCTTGGCGGCGCGAGGCGTCAAGGTGGTGGCCGCCGTGGGCGTCTATGGCGGAGCGCGGGACGCCCTGATCAGCCGGGCGCGGATCGTCCTCAACCTCCACTATTATGATCCGCCACAGTTCGAGGTGGTGCGTGTTTCCTATCTCCTGAGCAACGGCGTCTGCGTGGTCTCCGAGGGGGGCGACCCCGAGGCTGAGGCGCCCTTCGCCCGCGCCGTCGCCTTCGCGCCTTATGCGGCGGTGGTGGAGACATGCCTCGCCCTTCTGGGGGATCCGCCCCGCCAGGACCAGCTGGCTGCGGCCGGCCAGGCGCTGATGCGGGCGCGGCCTCAGGCGGACTTCCTGCGTGCGGCGCTCGATCCCGGCGAAGAAGCCGGCGTCGCTGCCCTCCGCACGCCTTGGGGGTGGGCGAAGGACTAGGATGAGGCTCCGCACGCCGAGGCCCGGGACAAAGGCTTTGAGCCTGGAGGATTGGAGATGATGGATCCCGACGCCCTGTTCCGCTTTCCCGCCGCCCGCCAACGTGATCCGGCTGTGGAGGACTGGGTCGCGGGAGGCGACGGCGTTCGTGGCCTCGTGGCGCCCTGGCTGAGCGTCCTTCGGGCTTGCGGGCCAAACGTCCGAGAACTGATGCACGACGGACGACCCACGCTTTGCGCGGATGACGCCGCCTTCGCCTATGTCGATGCGCACACGGCGCACGCCAGCGTCGGCTTCTATTTTGGCGCCGCTCTCCCGGATCCCGATGGCCTGATGGAGGGGGCGGGCAAGCGCATGCGCCACGTCAAGCTTCGCCTTGGCCGGATGCCCAACGACGCCGCGCTCACCGCGCTCATCGCCGCCGCCTATCGCGACATCGGCCAAAGGCTGGCTGACGCCCGAAACTGAGGGGCGACGGGATGGCCCGGGGTTGAAGCGGGTCGGTCTCTGATCCGGATCAAGGATGATCCCCCAAAACTCAGGAACCTCCGGTGGGTTGGCAGCTGGAGAGCGGGATGTCTGACGGCATGAATCTGGACGGTGGGACGGAAAGCCTCGGCCCGCCGGGCGGCGTTGGAACCGGATCGCGGCCTGGACGAGGCGCCATGAGTCGGGATGCGATCCCTGAGCCTGGCGTCCACGCCTTCTCGGGCGAGGCCGTGCAGCCCGCCGCCTCCCCACTGCGTGCGGCCTTCGTGAGCGCCTTCGGCGAAACCAATGCGCCGCGATATACGAGCTATCCGACGGCCGTGCAGTTCTCCCCCGCCGTGGACGGGAAGGCGCATCGGGATTGGCTTGCGTCCTTGCCGGAGACGCGCCCGGTCTCGCTTTACCTTCACATTCCCTTCTGCCGTCGGCTTTGCTGGTACTGCGGGTGCGCCATGAAGGTCAGCCGTCGGCCGGAACCCATCGCCGCCTATGCCGACGTCCTGAGCCAGGAGATCGATCAGACCGCCTCCGCTATCGGCCGTCGCCTCGGAGCCACGGCCGTCCATCTCGGCGGCGGGTCGCCCGATAGCCTTTCGGCTGAGGATCTTCGGCGGATCTTCGAGGCGCTGCGGCGCGGTTTCGCCTTTGACGACGATGTGGAGATCGCTGCCGAACTGGACCCCGCCTTCGTCTCGTCCGCCTGGATTGATGAAGCGGGCCGCCAGGGACTTCGCCGGGCCAGCCTGGGCGTCCAGACCCTGGCCCCGCATGTCCAACACGCCGTGCACCGCCCTCTGGAGTTCGCGCGCCTCAAGGAGGCCTTCTCGCGGCTGCGGGCCGCGGGGGCCGTCTCGCTCAATATCGACCTGATGTATGGTCTGCCGGACCAGACCCTCGAAGATATCGAGGACACACTGGATCTCATCCTGACCCTGGAGCCGGATCGTCTGGCGGTCTTCGGCTACGCGCACGTGCCGAGCCTTAAGCCACACCAACGGATTTTCGACCCCAAAAGCCTGCCGGGGGCTGAGGCGCGTCTGGAGCAGGCCCTCGCCGCCGCCCAGCGTCTTGAGGATGCGGGCTACCGGCGAATCGGCCTCGACCACTTCGCGCGACCCCACGACGCCCTGGCTCGGGTCCACGCCGCGGGCGGACTTCGACGGAACTTCCAGGGGTACACCACCGACGACGCCGACAGCGTCATCGGAATGGGCATGTCCGCCATAAGCCGCCTGCCGCAGGGCTACACGCAGAATACGGCCGATCTTACGGCCTGGCGGGACGCGGTCATCGAGAACCGGGCGCCCACCGCGCGCGGCGTCGCCTTTGCGGAGGACGACCTGATGCGCGCCGAGGCGATCGAGCGGCTTATGTGCGACGGATCGCTCGATCTCGCGGACCTGTTGGCGCGTCGTCCCGTGACCCGCGAGGCGGAGGAGGGGTTCTGGCGCGACCTTCAGGCGCATGCCGACCGCGGCCTCGTCACGCTCGAAGCGGGTCGTGTCAGGGTCACGGACTCCGGCGCGCCGCTGGTGCGGACGATCTGCACCGCGTTCGACCGCTATTTCGATGCTCAGGGCGGGCGCCATTCCCGCGCCATCTGACGTCCCAGGCCTGATCCAGATCAAGGCGCAAGGCGGTGTGTGGCGGAGGCTTCTCCCCGGCGCTGATGAGGCGGGGAGATCATGCGGATCCTGTTCATTCATCCCAACTACCATTCCGGAGGGGCGGAGATCGCGGGGGACTGGCCTCCCGCCTGGGCCGCCTATCTGACCGGGGCGCTACGCCAGGCGGGTTTCCACGACATCCATTTCATCGACGCCATGACCACGCGGATGACCGATGAGCGTCTGGCCGAGCGCATTGCGGAGATTAAGCCCGATATCGTCGGGACCACCGCCATCACGCCGGCTATCTACACCGCCGAACGGGTGCTCAAGATCGCGCGCGAAACGGCGCCGGGGGCGCTCACCTTGCTGGGTGGCGTGCACGGGACCTTCATGTACCCCCAGGTCCTGGCGGAAGCGCCGTGGATTGACGCGATCGTGCGCGGGGAGGGCGAGGAGATCATGGTCGCCATCGCCCGGGCGGTGGCCGAAGGCAGATGGGTTGAGGATCGCGCGCAGATCCATGGCCTTGCCTTTCTCGACGGGACCCGTGTGGCCGCCACGCCCGCGGCCCCGCCGATCCGGGACATCGACAGCATCGTCGCCGACTGGAGCATCCTCGACTGGCCGCGTTACAACTACATTCCCCTTGGGGTGCGGGTGGCGATCCCGAACATGGCGCGGGGCTGTCCGTTCACCTGCACCTTCTGCTCGCAGTGGAAGTTCTGGCGGGACTACCGGGTGCGCGATCCCAAGCGGGTCGTCGATGAGATCGAAGGCTTGATGCGGGACCATGGCGTCGGGTTCTTCATCCTCGCCGACGAGGAACCGACCATCAATCGCAAGAAGTTTGTCGCCTTTTGCGAGGAACTGATCCGACGGGATCTGGGAATCCTCTGGGGCATCAACACCCGCGTGACCGATATCCTGCGCGACGAGAAGCTTCTGCCTCTCTATCGAAAGGCGGGTCTCATCCACGTCTCATTGGGCACTGAGGCGGCGGCGCAGCTCAAACTCGATCTCTTCAACAAGGAAACCACGGTCGCGGACAACAAGCGCGCCATTCAACTGTTGCGGCAGGCCGGGATCGTGGTCGAGGCGCAGTTCATCGTCGGGCTCGAGAACGAGACCGCGGAGACCCTTGAAGAGACCTATCGCATGGCCTGCGACTGGAAGCCGGATCTGGCCAACTGGTCGATGTACACGCCCTGGCCATTCAGCGACCTCTTCCGTGAGCTCGGCGACAAGGTCGAGGTGTTCGACTACGAGAAATACAACTTCGTGACGCCCATCATGAAGCCGCAGGCGATGGAGCGGGGAGAGCTCCTCGATCGCGTCATGAACAACTACCGGCGTTTTTACACGAAGAAGGCTCTGTTTTCCTATCCGTGGGCCGGGTCCGGCGCGCGGCGGCGCTATCTGCTGGGATGTCTGAAGGCCTATATGAAGGCCGGCTTTGAGCGAACCTTCTATGACCTGGGCAAGGTGGCCTACTGGGGGCCGCAGAGCCGTAAGTCCGTTCGCTTCGGCTTTGACGCCTCGCGCCGCCGCGCCGAAGACATGCCCGCTGACTGGCGGGCTCAGCCGAGCCGCAAGCGCGGGCTCGCGGAGCCTTCCGGCCTCGCCTGTGGCGGCGGCAAGGCCCAGATGGAGGCAGGCCCCGATGGCGCGGCCGCCGGCTAGGACGGGCTGTATCGGCCCCAACGCGGTCACCCGACTCGCCGAGGCTCTCGAGGGCGGTGACGATCCAACCATCGTGCGCCGCGTCTTCGTTCGGGCGGGTCTGGCCGGATATCTGACGTCCCCTCCGACCCAAATGGTTCCCGCGGCCGACTATTCCTCCCTTTGCCGC
The DNA here is from genome assembly GCA_027452265.1 of Caulobacteraceae bacterium. Lineage (GTDB taxonomy): Bacteria > Pseudomonadota > Alphaproteobacteria > Caulobacterales > Caulobacteraceae > Acaudatibacter. The sequence continues at coordinate 1,044 of DAIDGR010000030.1, read as the reverse complement.
GCCCTGTTCACCGAGCTTGAGAGCCCCCGCGCCCACGCGGCCGCCCGTCATTCCGGGGAGCTTACCGGCGACTATCTGCTGGCGAAGCGTATTCCCGCGACCTTTCAGGCCGTGTTGCGCCATCTTCCCGCGTCCCTTGCCGCCCGGGCGCTGGCCGTGGCGATTTCCGGACACGCCTGGACCTTCATCGGAGACGGCGCGTTTTCCTGGCGCGGCGCGCCTGGCGGGCTGGATCTGATCCTCACCGACTCTCCCGCCTGCCGTGGCCTGCGCGCCGCCGATCCCATCTGCGATGCCTTCGCCTCCACCTTCGGTCGGATATTCAGCGGGGCTCTGGGCCGCCCCGTGACCGTTGTAGAGGTCGACTGCGCGGCGATGGCGAATAAGTGCTGCCGTTTCGAAGTGCGCTGGGGGCAGAGGTGAGGCGAGGCCAGGGCGTTCGAGACGTCGCCGCGTCAATGACCGGTCCGCCAGCCGCTGGCCATGAGCGAACGCTCGTCCGCTGGGCTCAACGGATCTCCAACCATCCGCTTGTCGACTTCGCCCATCACCGCCGGAGCCACATCCCCACCTGCAAGACGGTATTCGGACTGCCCCTGCGTGCCGGCCTTACCCGACACGATGATCGGCACCGACCATCGCTGACCCTCGCGGCATCCCAGCCCGCTCATGCCACTTGCGGTGCTGAAGGTCCGGCACACCGTGTCCGCTGTGCGGAACGTAAGGCCAATCCGCACCGCGCCGGGGGCGCCGGAGAGCCTACTGGAAAGGCTGGCGGCGAGCTCCCCCTGCGCCAGAACTTGGCCGGTGTCGCTGGTGTGCAGCATCTCTGGAGCCGATCCGAATAGCGTGCGGTCGGCGAACACGCCTGCGACGAGACCGGCGGCGATCGCACCGCTAAGGGTCGCGGCGAGTACCGACCGCCGAACCGTGCGCGAATGCGGATCGGGGAAGGCCACGACATTGTCGCCAGCCAGGCCGAACCGGGCCAGGTCTCCCGCGTCGGCCTCCGCTCCAGGAGGTGATCCGAACGCGGCAACGATC